>CABXNH010000072.1 GCA_902513495.1 uncultured Gammaproteobacteria bacterium | reverse complement strand
AAAGAGGTTGATTCTAAGACGCATAAAGATATGCTTTCAAAGCTTTCTCAATTACTATAGGCCGATACGATGGAATTATCAACAATTGCAAAGCCATACGCTCAAGCGATTTTTGAAATTGCTGAGCAAAATAATTCTGTCTCAGGATGGAGTGAGTTTCTATCAGCTGCCACTTTAGTTACGGCTGATAGCAATACAAAAGCTTTTATTGCATCTCCAAGTAAAAGTAAAGATCAAAAGTTTAAATTGATTTCTACTCTAATTGGAAGAGCAACTTCGAAAGATCTTAGTAAGCAAGAAACTGCCTTCATTAATTTGATTCTAAATAATGACCGTTCAGCAGCGATTAGTAGTATATCAAATGCTTTTGAATCTGCTGTATCTAATGCTAACAAGAGTAAGAACTTTAAAGTCATTAGCGCTTTTGAGTTAAGCGAAGCAGAAAAAAATGCAATCGAAAAGGATTTGACAAATAAACACAAAACAACCGTATCAGTCGAAACTGAAATTGATTTGACCCTTAAAGGCGGCGTCATTATCAAGGAAGGCGACAAGGTAATTGATACATCAGTTAAGGCAAAAGTAGATGCGCTAAGTGTCTCTTTGTCTGTAAATTAATTTTATATAGAGAGGTTTGTTATGCAATTAAACGCTTCTGAAATCAGTGATTTAATTAAAAAAGAAATAGAGGGCTTTGACTTTTCAGCAGAAGCTCGCACAGAAGGTACAGTAATTAGTGTGAGTGATGGTATTGTTCGTATCCATGGCTTAGCCGATGCTCAGTTTGGAGAGATGCTAGAGTTCCCTGGAAATACTTTTGGTTTAGCACTTAACTTGGAGCAAGACTCAGTCGGTGCAGTTGTCCTAGGTGACTATCTTCATATTTCAGAAGGCGACACTGTAAAGTGTACAAACCGCATTATGGAAGTTCCAGTTGGAAACGAGCTTCTCGGACGAGTTGTTAACCCTCTTGGAGAAGACTTAGAAGGCAAGGGTGAAATTAAAGCTACTGCAAGTCGACCAATTGAGGTTGTTGCTCCTGGTGTAATTGACAGACAGTCAGTTGATCAGCCTATCCAAACTGGTATCAAAGCTATTGATGCAATGGTGCCAATTGGCCGTGGACAGCGTGAACTTATTATTGGTGACCGTCAAACTGGAAAAACTGCTGTTGCTATTGATGCGATTATCAATCAAAAAGATACTGGTGTTAAATGTATTTATGTTGCGATTGGACAAAAAGCATCATCAATTGCTGCTGTTGTTCGTAAACTGGAAGAGCATGGTGCTTTAGCACATACAATTATTGTTTCCGCCTCAGCTTCCGACTCTGCAGCTCTTCAGTATATTGCTCCTTACGCTGGTTGTGCGATGGGCGAGTATTTCATGGAGCGTGGAGAGGATGCGTTAATTGTTTATGATGATTTAACAAAACAGGCTTGGGCTTATCGCCAAGTCTCACTTCTTCTCAAGAGGCCACCAGGGCGTGAAGCTTACCCAGGTGATGTATTCTATCTTCACTCGCGCCTACTTGAAAGAGCCTCAAGAGTTAACGCTGAGTATGTCGAAAAGGTAACAAACGGAGAAGTTAAAGGTAAGACAGGGTCTTTGACTGCACTTCCTATCATTGAGACACAAGCTGGTGACGTATCAGCCTTTGTTCCGACAAATGTAATTTCAATTACTGATGGTCAAATCTTCTTAGAAACAGATTTATTTAACTCAGGTATTCGTCCTGCGATTAATGCTGGTCTTTCAGTATCGAGAGTTGGTGGCGCAGCACAAACTAAAGCTGTTAAGAAGCTTGGAGGCAGTATTCGTCTTGACCTAGCCCAGTATCGTGAATTGGCAGCCTTTGCTCAGTTTGCATCTGATCTAGATGCTGAAACTAAAGCGCAGATTGATCGAGGAATCCGTGTAACAGAGTTAATGAAGCAAGCACAATACTCACCATTAAATGTTGCCGAAACTGCAACTTCACTATTTGCTGCAAACTCAGGTGCACTTGATGATGTTGAGG
>CABXNH010000071.1 GCA_902513495.1 uncultured Gammaproteobacteria bacterium | reverse complement strand
GCGATCATCATTCTTATGCCGATGTATATTTTAGTGACCCAGAAAATAGTCAACTAATGACTTAAAAAATTAAATTTTTATAGTAATTTGATATACTGAACTTTAAATAATGAAACATGATAATTGTCAATGAAAATAGATACTAATAATCCAATTCCACTTGAAGGGGTTCAAAGAATTAATCAAACAACCATTCTTCACTCTATCTTTAAAAAGGGATTGAGTTCTCGGAAGCAAATCAGTATAGAAACTGGATTAGATACGGCAACTGTGAGTCGTTCAGTGGTGCCTTTAATTGAAAATGGAATTATTGAAGAGGTTGGAATGTCAAAAGGAGCAAGGGGTCGAGGATCAATTAATCTTGATTTTACTACCTCTGGAAGATACTTCTTATGTTTGAGAATACAGCGTCGTGATTTCTCAATAGCTATTAATAATTTGAAGGGAGAAGTGATCGATACTCAAACAGTTGATATATCAATTAATAAATCAATTGATATGACATTCTCTGAAATTATTTCAATAATGAATAATTATTTTAAAAAATATAAACATGTTGATGGAATTGGAGTAGCAGTTCCCGGACCTTTTCTTGAGTTTAATGAGAAAATTATTTTAATTACTGAAAATCCTACATTTCAAGGTTTTGATTTTATTAAATCGCTTCGAAGTGAATACCCTGAGACTCCAATTTATTCAATACATGATGCAAAAGCAGCTGGTATTTCTGAATGGCGCTATCACTCAATGAAACAAGAAGAAGGAGTTCTATTATATATTTCAGCTGGTCAAGGTATTGGTTCATCTATAGTTGTCAATGGTGCTCCATTTCGTGGAGCAGATGGTTTAGCTGGAGAGTTAGGTCATACATCAATCAATATAGATGGGCCCAAATGTAAATGTGGCAACAAGGGATGCTTGGAGTTATACGCTTCAAGGATAACGCTGATAGAAAATATCAATCAAAGAATAACTAAAGAGGAGGGATTTAATGATCAAAAACTATTTGATTTCAATAGCCTACTTGAGGGTTATTTAAGTGGCAATATGCTTGAAGTGGAAGAGGTTAGTAAAGTTGCGAAATATCTAGCACTTGGAATTTCAAATTGTATTAACTTTGTTAATCCAAGTATGGTTGTTATCGGAGATGAATTTTCTCATTTTGGAGAAAGTTTTCTTCAATCTATTAAGACTGAAGTCAAAATGCGTCTTCTCTCAAAAACATATGAAACTGTTGAAATTATGCTGAGTTCAAAAAAGAATGATTCAGTTTTAGAGGGGGCATTTATTAATTCAATGACAAAAACATATTTGAATCCTTAATCAGAGTGTAATTTTTTTTCTAATCATATAATAAATAAGCTTGAAGCTATGACTAAAAATAAAAGTGAACCTATTGTAAAAGTTAAAAATATCTCAAAATCTTTTGGAGGTGTAAAAGCTTTAAGGGACGGTTCTTTTAATCTAAATAGTGGCGAAATTATTTCTATTGTTGGTGCAAATGGAGCAGGCAAGTCAACATTAATGAAGCTTGTTTCAGGTTCTCTTGTGCCGGACAGTGGCAGTATTGAAATCAATGGAGTTGAAGTGCCTCGATCAAGTCACAGCGTTTCACATATGCGTGAAAAAGGAGTTGAGGTTGTATATCAAGACCTTGCCTTAGTCCCAAATATGACTGCGCCTTATAACCTTTTCTTGGGACGCATACCTCGCAAATGGGGGTTTTTTGTTGATGAAAAAAAAATGCGTGATAAAACTCGTGAAATTTTATCTCAATTGAATGTAACTACTATCCAAGATCTTTCAGTCCCCATATCTTCAATGTCTGGAGGTCAGCAACAAATAATTGCTATTGGACGAGCAATAGCCTGGGGCAAAGAAGTAGTTATTTTAGATGAGCCTACTGCTGCACTTGGTCCTAATGAAACTGAGAAAGTAGAGCGTGTTGTTAATGAAGTTAATAGTAAATTTGGAACGTCATTTATCTTAGTCAGCCATAACATTGAACAAGTTAAGCGCCTA
>CABXNH010000070.1 GCA_902513495.1 uncultured Gammaproteobacteria bacterium | reverse complement strand
ATTGTTTATTTCACCTGTTTTTACAATTAGGTTTGCACGCTTGATTACATCGATTTGAGCATTTTTATTTCTCTTATAAACCATATTTAGAGGAATTAACGCGGTTACTTTTTCGGGATACTTTAGGCTAAAGGCGACGCTTATTAGTGCACCCATTGAGTGGCCAACTAGATTGAAACTAGAGACATTAATCGTTGTAACTAGAGAGTTTAGCTGCTCAACATAATCGTCAATGCAAGCGGGTGTTATGGGGCTCTGGCTCTGGCCATGCCCAAGAAAGTCATATGTTATAACTCTATAGTTAGAAACAAAATGTTCTACCTGGGGCTTCCAAATTTCACCAGACATGCCAACCCCATGAACGAAGAGTAAGTATGGTCCACGCTCCCCAAAAACCTTATAGTGCGTTCCTTCTTTGTCAAAAAGACTGGCTGATTCGTTTAGATTGTTCTTTCTCAAGTAGTTCATAAGGTAGCTTGCGCTGGTAGTAGTATATCAACCTTTATGGCACACACCTTTTTGTCTCACTGCCTGCCGACTTGAGTATGAAGAAATATAGTGTATTAAACCCACCATGTCAAGTAATCACAAATTCATTCATTTGTTAATTAAAAAAACCATTAATATAGCTTTTTTATTCTTTTTTTAATGAAAATAAGATTTTTTTTGTTAAAAATACATAAAAAACAGCAAAAAAAGGCTCTTTTATTGAAAAAATATACATTTTTAAGTTATTTTTGTATTAAAAACCCACTTTTTAATACAAAAATGATGATTATATTGATTTTTTAGGGCCTTGCTACTGAACAACAATGACTAATGCTGGACGAACTAGGCGGCCATTAAGAGTAAATCCGGTTTGAATAACTTCCAGCACAGTGTTAGATTTTTTGTCAGGCATTGGAACCATTGTTACTGCTTCATGTACCTCTGGATTAAATTTTTCATTAACAGGATTAATTGTTTCTACACCAAATTTTTCAAGTGTAGAGTTGAACACCTTATTAGTAAGCTCAAGGCCTTCGACTGTATTTTCTAGGGTTGCTTTTTCTTCTGTTGCAGACTTTAGGCCCATTGACAGTGAATCACTGACCTCAAGAAGCGCTTTAACAAAGCCATCAAGCGCATATTTGTGAGCGTTCTCCAGGTCTTTCGAAGTTCTTCTTTTCAGATTTTCCATTTCAGCTTGAGAGCGCAACAGCTTATCCCAATTGTCCTTAGCAGATTGCTGTGCCTCTTCCAGTTGAGACTTCAAGTCTTCTATTTCTGAACTGTCAGATAAGTCTTCCTTCACTTTATTAGAGGTGTTTTTTTGAGTTTTTTGTTCTTTCTTTTTTGTCATTGTCTTACCAAACTAATGTATATTTAATGTGCTATTTAGTTACTCTTTAAAATATTTCAAGGCCTATGTTTAATTCTGTCGGCGTTATCTGTAAACCAAATGATTTTACCAGTCAAAAAACTGCTTTGGAGCTTGGAGTTCTTCTTAAGGACCTTGGCGTTAATTTTTTATTGGATCAAGAGGAGTTTGAAAGTGAGGCTGATTTAATAATTGTTGTTGGGGGTGATGGCACAATTCTAAATACTGCAAGAACCTATGTTGATTTTAATATTCCTATACTTGGGGTGAATTTGGGACGACTAGGCTTTTTGGCTGATGTTTCAGTTGACTCTATGGCCACAGTCGTGAGTGAAATTCTAAATGGCGAGTATATCAAGGAGCAAAGAGCGCTTTTAAATTGCCAAGTTGAGAAAAATGGTAAGGTCTTGTCACAGCATCTAGCCTTTAATGAGGTGGTTATACATCGAAACGCGACCCCGAGAATGATAGAGTTTGACTTATATGTTGACGATGACTTTGTTAACAATCAAAGAGCTGATGGAATTATCATAACAACGCCGACAGGTTCAACTGCATATGCGCTGTCAAGTGGTGGGCCAATTATGCATCCAAGCACAAACGCAATTTGTCTAGTTTCAATTAGCCCGCACACAATGAGCCATAGACCATTCATTCTTCATGGAGAAAGCGAAGTGTTGATTAACCTTTTAGATTGTGATGAGAGA
>CABXNH010000069.1 GCA_902513495.1 uncultured Gammaproteobacteria bacterium | reverse complement strand
CTCGTTGAAATATTGCTTCCACCTCAAAAGGGTGAATTTGATGGAGTCTTTGGATACACCTCCAGACGCCGCTATAGGTATTCATAATTTAAGATGTAGCATCAAGCTTCAAAATACAATAAAGTGTTAATATTTTATAATAATATGTTAACTTAAATCTAATATTTGTATCTATACTAATAACCTCACTGACTATTGGAGTGGCTTAGTCAGTTCAACAATGACAAGGAAGTTTTATGCTTGAAGCAATATTTGAATATTCATTACTCTCTTTTCTTTTATCCGCAGTACTAATTCTATTAGTTCTTGTGAAGACAAATATTAAGATGTGGCAGTTGTGGCTATTGGCAGTTGGCTTAACCTATCCAGGCGCTGTTATCGCTAATCACTTTGGTGCTCAATTTCTATTGCTTATCCTTTTTGCTATAGGAACTTTAATGGTGCCGTCTATTAGACAGCTCGTATTCACTAAACCACTATTTAATGCAATGAGAAAATCCTTACCTCCGATCGGAGTCACAGAAAGTATCGCTCTTGAGGCGGGCAGTGTCTGGTGGGATGCAGAGCTCTTTCAAGGCGACCCCAATTGGAAAGAATTAACTGAACTGGAAGCGACAGAGTTGACCGATGAGGAGCAAAGCTTTGTTGACAACGAGGTGGAAATGCTCTGCGCAATGGTTGATTCTCATGAAATTCAGTCGACTCATGATCTACCTAAAGAGGTTTGGAAGTATATCTTTGAAAAAGGATTTTTAGGTCTAATTATTCCAAAAGAATACAACGGTAAAGGTTTCTCTCATTTTGCACATGCAATTATTGTTGGAAGACTCTCTTCTGCATCACAATTTTTAGGGATATCAGTAATGGTTCCGAATTCTCTTGGACCCGGAGAGCTGCTTTTAAAATATGGCACCGATGAACAAAAACAACACTACCTGCCTCGCCTTGCAAAAGGCAAAGAAATTCCATGCTTCGGATTAACGTCAACAGTGGCAGGCTCAGATGCAGGCTCTTTAATTGACAATGGAATCGTTTGCTATGACAATTTTGAAGGAAAAAAAGTATTAGGTTTAAGATTGAATTGGGAAAAACGTTACATCACTCTTGCTCCTATTGCTACAGTTATTGGGTTGGCTTTTAAGGCTTACGACCCTGATAATTTACTTCCAGATGACCACCCCCTTCATAATAAAAATGACTTAGGAATTACCTGCGCATTGATACCTCGAAATACCGAAGGTCTGAGTATAGGAACCCGTCATAAACCAATAGGAGAACCATTTCAAAATGGCCCCATCTTTGGGAAGGATGTCTTTATCCCAATGGACTGGGTCATTGGTGGAGACAAGATGATTGGTCACGGCTGGAGAATGCTCATGGAGTGTCTCAGCGTAGGAAGAGGGATTTCGCTTCCAGTAACAGGGGCATCTGCCACGCAAGCAATGCTTTTAACAACAAGCACTTACTCACAAACGCGTGAGCAGTTTGGAATACCCATTGCAAAAATGGAGGGTATTCAGGAGAAACTTTCAAATCTTGCTACCAATGCATTTAGGGCTACAGCAAACATAAACCTATCTACATGGGCTCTTGATGCAGGGCACAGGCCTTCCATTATTTCCGCGATTGTGAAGTACAGAAACACACAGCTCCTTCAAAGCTCTTCAATTGATGCGATGGACGTTCATGGCGGTAGAGCGGTCATTGAAGGGAAGAGGAATTATGTCTCTAAGGTCTACTCCGGCGCACCAGTTGCAATTACTGTGGAGGGAGCGAACATATTAACAAGAAGCTTGATGATTTTTGGTCAGGGTTTAATTAGATGCCATAAAACCATGCTCGATGAGTTGAGAGCGCTTCATGATGAAAGTAAAGACTCTATCAAGAAGTTTGACAAGGCGTTAGTGGTGCATGTTGGCAGTTTTATTAATAATATTGCCAGATCAATTTTGTTTTCATGGACGCGTGGACGCTTAGCTAAACCTTATGGAGACCTCACTACCAAGGTTTATTACCGAAATCTTTCCGTATTGTCAGCCAAGTTTGCCTGCTTAACAGACATTGCTTCTCTGCTGCTAGGAGGCTCGCTTAA
>CABXNH010000068.1 GCA_902513495.1 uncultured Gammaproteobacteria bacterium | reverse complement strand
GAAATAAATCAAATGAAGTTCTTAAAGCTTTAGGAGATAGTGGGAGTATGCTTGGCTTTTCTGTTTATCCCCATCACCTCAAAGATGGATCAGACTGTTCACTAGAGAGTTTTTGCAACATGATTGCAGACACAGCTAACATTATGGGCATCAATAATATTGGCATTGGGACCGATCTCTGTCAAAACCAACCTGATAGCGTCGTTGAGTGGATGCGAAACGGAACATGGACCAATGACCGTGACTTCGGTGAAGGGTCTGCAAGTTTTGCTGGATTTCCAGATCAGCCTCAGTGGTTTCGTGACAATCGCGATTTCATAAATATTGCAAACGGTTTAAAATCGGTCGGCTTTACAGACCAAGATGTTGATTTGGTCATGGGTAAAAACTGGCTTAACTTTTTCGAATCGTCCTTTGGTTTAATGAGTTAGGAAAATTGATTTAAATCAATTTTATAATTATCAAAAAGTAATAATATAGCGTTATGACAGTCGGATTAAAAACTTCAGATAACTATTTAGATTTTATGAGGACCCCTGAAAAGGTAATGCGCCTTGACAGAATGGGCTCATCTTTTCCTACAAGGTTAAGCTTTATGCGAACTCTGATTAGGCGTATGTCTAAGGAGAACTGGAAGTTTGAGAGAACACTTCGTAATGTTGATAAAGATGGATATGGAGTCAGTGTTTATTCAGCTATCACACCGAATAGAACCTACTCATTAATTGCTTTTACTCAAGAAATACCTGCTGATATGAGAACTGATAGGGTGATTGCAGAGGTGTGGGATGCAACATTCAGTCTTTTTGATGGTGTCCCAACGCAAGATGATATTGATTATTTGGCTAACAATACGCCACTTCAAGAGGGTGGTCGATACAGACCAAGCGAGCTCTCTTTAGCCAGAGCAAATAAAAGTCTCAGAGTCTTCGAAAATATTATCAGCTCACTAGCCTCTGGTGTGCAGCCTGATCTTGAGCTCATCTCTTCGGTGGGTTACCTAATGAGAACTACTGCAGTATACGGTAGCGGCAAATTTGGCTGTGCTGACAGAGCAAAGATTGCTGACCGTGATGAATGTAACGCACCATTCCAAGTTGAATTGCTAGCAGTCTACTTGATTCGATGGTTTACTATTGATATGGTTGAGGAGCTTGCACAGGAGAGGGGTGGCAAGAAAGCTGTTCGTCTAGATAAAAACATTAGTCGATTTATCGGGGTTGGAAACTCAACGGGCCTCGGTATGGCACCTTTTTTATTAAAGCACCCAAGCCTCATTCATAACTGGGTTGTTGCAAAAGAAACAGCATTGGCTAGAGTAAGGTCTATTGAGACAGCAGTTCCAGGCACTATTGAGGTTTTCTTGAAATCCTTGCTTCAGGCTAGCCAGCATATCGATGAATGGAATGTTGCTGATGAGGTTCAGTCAGCTAGAATTACATGTCTGACTGATGAAATCCAGGTGCTCAGGATGTGGTGCGAGGACGAATCAAATATATACAGACCATATCCATGGAATGGGATTTATCAGTATGTCGAGGATAATTTTTCGTTCGAATGCCAAGAAATGATTGTCTCTTTAATTATTGAGCCTCACGGATCAATTGTGGATGATCTTGCAGATACAATGTCAACAAACTCAATCCCTAAATTCAGAGCCGATATGACCTTATCTCAATTAAAGGAGGTTGTTGCCGATGCTTATAATTGGGCAACGACAATTGACTTCTCACTAGAAGAGTCTCAGTATCACTTTTGGTATTACTCAGAAGATAAGCTTGAGCCAAGATTCGGTTCTAAAGGAGTTGACGAGGGTGTTGATCAAGAAATGCCACTTGCCATTGGGCGTGATGTATATGACTTAAACAAAGTGCTTTTAGAAGCTGATGATGACATCTCTATCGGTGAATTTGTAATGAGCTATCCTCAGTTTAGGCATATTATTAGACGTATTCAGAATACTTATGAAAGACCTTACTCTGAAGTTCAAGATAATTTACTGAGTGAGTCTATGAGGCCATTGGATTTGTTACGCTTTAAATTGGCATTCTTTGGTGCATCGAAGTTTGATCCCAAGTCGGATCTTTGGACGCGTATTTCAATGTAT
>CABXNH010000067.1 GCA_902513495.1 uncultured Gammaproteobacteria bacterium | reverse complement strand
GTACATATCCTCTTTAACTGTTTTTTAGTCAAAGACAGTCCAATTCTATACCTTTTTATGACAAAGGTGTACATAAACTGTACATAAAGTACAAACATAATTGCTAATTGAGAAGGGGGTAGGGCACCCCTTTTTTATGACTAGTTAATCGGGGAAACTGGGGTAGATGTGAAATTTAGAATTTCTAAAACCGTATGTCCGCATTAAAGCTAAGGTTGTTGCTATACTTTGACGCTTGTCCAGAGCCAAAAAGCTGCTCTCTGGTGTAACTTACAGAGTTATTCCAACCAGACTCCGTTGTTAATTCTGCGCCGAGTTTTAGCTTCCAATTCTTGATTTGTTTATTAAGGCTCGTTGTATAGGTATTGGTGCTAGCATCCTCACTGTTGTAATGCATCGAGGCGGATGTCTTTGATGATGACCTAGCGTACTCAATCTTAGCATAGGGATTAATCGTTGCATTATTAACAGTGACAGTAGAGTTGATATCCATACCAACACTTAATCCAGCATCTTTAACATATTGTTTATTAAATGTCAGTGCAGTTGCACCGCCGCTCTCACTAAAGCTGTTTAAATGAGTATTGGCTAATAACACTTTACTGTAGGGTGAGACTTTCCAGTTGCCAACGTATCTAGTGTCTTCAGGTCTAAAGGTAGTTGATAGGAACAGCTGCTTAGCCTTTCTTTTGCCTAATAAAGTATCTGAGCCATCACTGCGAAGGGTATCAAACTCAAGGTGACCAACACCAAAGACATTTTCTATTTTTGTGTTGTTGTTTAATTTAATTACATTGTAGTTCGAGAGACTATAGTTGTCTGATTTAACATTGGTTGAGGCGGTTCCTATATCGTTATTGTTCTCTCCGATACTGAGGACAAAACCCATTAGCTCATCGCCATCACCCACAGGTCTGTCAATACCAAGCGAAATGGCTTGAACATCAATCTCTTTTTTAGAGGCCGTAGTCGAGGCATCGGTCTTACCAATTACAATCCTGCCCTCAGTCCATACTGACCAGTTGCCAGTGACCGGTCCAAAGTTAGGGTTGAGTGAATCTACTAAACCCTCTCTGAGTCTTACGGCTTCATTAATGGCAATATCATTGGCTTTTGATTCCGCATTGTCACTCACCTCATCTAAGGTAGCATTACTGCTTCCTATCAGTGAGGCGGTGGTATCAACAACATCAATATCACTGAGAGCTGTACCGGGTGAGTTGTTCATTATTTTATCAATCAGCGTATTAACAAAACTCAGCTTAATGCCTTGATGTGAAGTTTGATTTGAGCCTCGCTGACGATTTAACCAATCGATTCGATTAAAAGCATTGTCGATACTGAATTTTATCCATTCAGATGAGATGTCATTCCAAGCTTCGATTGAGCCTATGACATCTTTTTTATCAAGGGGGGATGGTAAATTAGTAGCTATAGTTGTGAAGTTTAGCGTTGTCGAATCAGTGATTCCTGCATAGGAGTTACTCGAGTCATCATCAAAGGCGGTAGCAGCAATGGTGATGTAATAGCCAGTTTCACCATCCAGTGTGGTTGATGGATTAATGGTAATCTCTGTGGTACCCGTTCCAGTGACTAATGAGCCAGTAACATCGATGGTCTCAACGGTTGAATCATCGGATGATTTCTTAAGCGTAATGTTGCCGCTCTCAACATCCACAGCTTCACTAAATGTTAAAACTATATTATCACTTACTCCAACACTCGTAGCATTATCAGCCGGAGTTGAAGATGACAATGTAGGATTAGTAGTTTCAACTGTCGTAAAGTTAAGAGTGGTTGAATTAGTGAACCCTGCATAAGAAGCACTGTCAACATCATCAAAGGCGGTAGCAGCAATAGTAATATAATAGTCAGTTTCCCCATCTAGTGTGCTTGAGGGGTTAATAGTAATAGTGGTGGAACCAGAACCAGATACCAATCCGCCTGTAACATCGATGGTCTCAACGGTTGAATCATCGGATGATTTTTTAATTAATATATTTCCACTTTCAGCATCAACAGCTTCAGAGAATGTTAAAACAATATTATCATTTACTCCAACACTAGTTGCGCCGTCACTTGGGGAAGAAGAAGACAGAGTTGGTACAGTATTGATTACATCAAAACCTGTAGTTAATGTATATTCATTCACATCATCACCACTAGAGCCTACAA
>CABXNH010000066.1 GCA_902513495.1 uncultured Gammaproteobacteria bacterium | reverse complement strand
CCATTAAGAAGCAAAGAAAAGATAAGGCCCTTGAAGAGAAGAGTTTAAATAGGTGCATTAAAAATATAGAAAGTAATTTATTTAATAGCGAGGATATTGATTGGATTAACGAGGTAGAACAGGTTGCACTTAATCAATCGAAACACTCTAAGCTAATGAGTGCTTTATCAATCGAAAATTCACCAGAAAATGCACACTCATTACTCCTTAAAATCAATTATTGGTCAGAGCTTAATAATCCCTATCCACAGAGAAATAAAATTTATCCCGATGAAGATTTAGAGTTTAATTCAGTCAAGATAAAGAGGAAAGATTTAACTCACCTAACTTGTTTTGCAATTGATAATAGCTATTCCAGTGATGCAGATGATGCAATAAGTATCGATGGAGATCGAGTTTGGATTCATATTGCAGATGTAGCTAGTTTTGTAGGTGTTGATAGTGATCTTGATATTTTTGCTAGGAAGAGAGTATCCAATTTGTATCTACCAGATCAAATCTTACACATGCTTCCCCCAAGTCTTTCAGAGTCATGCTCTTTGGGTGCTAATGATTTATCAAATGCCGTCTCGATTGGTTTTGTACTTGATGAATTTGAAGTCAACGATATACAAATTCACTTGAGTCAAGTTAAAGTTACAAAGATGAGTTATGAGAGGGCTGATAAAGAAATGAGTTCAAATGACTCTTTAGCAGCATTAAATGAAATCGCAAAAACCCATAAAGCTCATAGAGATGCTAATGGCGCCATCCAGCTCAATCTTCCAAATACTGATATAAAGCTTAAAGATAGTAAGGTTCACATTTTTCCACAAAAAGATAGTGAGAGCAGAGAGCTCGTTTCAGAGATGATGATTCTTGCTGGGCGAGTAATTGCAGAGTTTTCAGTTGAGAATAGTATATCAATGCCTTATCTCTCTCAGGAGCCAGGAAATTTCAGTGATGACGTTATTAAAAATATTAAGAAGCTTTCTCCTTCAAAAGCTTTTGAGGCTGCAAGAGGGTTTAATAGATCTAAACTATCTGTGAATCACACATTACATTCAGGATTGGGTTTAGAGGCTTATTTAAGAGTAACAAGTCCGATGAGACGCTATCTTGATTTGCTTGTTCAGCAACAATTAGTTAGATTTATTACTAATAATGATTTACTAAATGAGACTGACATCAAAGAGAGGATTAAGGTGGTTAATTCTTCAATGTCCAAAATCAATAAAGCCACTAGGCAGAGTGTTGAGCACTTCAGGTGTGTTTATTTCAAACAAAATAAACAATGGGAAGGAGAGGGCGTCATTGTTGAAGTTAAAGGCCAGAAGGCTTCTGTATTAATTCCTGAGCTTGCAATGATTGCTCAAGTTAAATTCAAATCAAAAGTTGAGTTAGAAGAGGAGATTAAGCTAAAGGTTATTTCAAGTAATTTGTTAGAAAGATCAATTGATTTCAAGCCACTCTAGGTTATTATCTAACTTGATTGCATTTCCTTTTTGAGTCGTCCAGTCACCTAAAACATATCTAGTGTAATTGCTGTCATTATGGGTATTTTGTCTGTGCGTATGTCCATGAATGAGATCATAGCCGGGGTATTTGGACATTAATAAATCGGTTGTATTTTGATTAACATCCATAATTTTTTCAGATTTATAGGCCTGCGCCTCAAGACTTTTCTTTCGCAGTTGTCCTGTTAACTTAAGGCGAGTATTTTTTGATAAATTTAAAAAAATGAACTGAATGATAGGATTTCTAAGAACTTTCTTTAATTTTTGATAGTTGATATCATCTGTGCACAAGCTATCTCCATGGATTAGAAGGTATTTTTTAGAGTTATGTTCAAGTTCAAATGGTTCTTTGATTAGCTGACAACCAGATTTTTTTTCAAAATTTTTTGATAGTAAGAAATCACGATTACCAGACATCACAAAAATATTTGTCTTTTCTGAAAGATCTTTAAGTATTGATGTGATCACTTTATAGCTTGATAGGGATACATCATCCCCAATCCAAGAGTTAAAAAGATCACCTAAGATAAAAAGTTGATCAACTTTTGAGGCATGCTCATTACAAAAATTTTCAAACAGCTTGACCTTATCCAGCTCAACATTGGTTAGATGGAGGTCAGAAATGATTAATGTACTCAGCATATTTAATAAGCACCAGAGTTCATCTGGCGCACTAAAATTAATCTTTTATCGTTGCCTTTAAGATAATGACAGCTTCGCCCGGGAC
>CABXNH010000065.1 GCA_902513495.1 uncultured Gammaproteobacteria bacterium | reverse complement strand
GGTCTGGGTGCCAGCCTTGATACGATCCAGCGTTGAAGGACTCAGATCGAACGTACCAAGTAGGATATCGCGACCCACATTCTGAATCGCCGCATATGAAGCATCAGCAGCCCACGTGGCAAGATTGATTACACCATCAATGCTTGGGTCACCATACAACTCATTTTCGATGGCCGAGGACGTACCGGCAACGTCACCATCCATACTTGTTGGAAGGCGCAGAATGAAAACTTTTGCACCCGCTGCTTTCGCGCCATCTTCAACACCTTTACAGCGCGCTTCCAGATTTACGGTGCCCGGCTGTTGAATATGGCAGAGAATGTGCTTGGCACCAGCCGCAGCCATATAACTGCCACCTTTAACGCCAGCTGTATACTCTTCAGAGCCAAAGTAGTTTAGAGCCCGAGACTCTTCCAGAAAATCACTACCGCCATTCAGCAGGGTTACTTTGATACCAGCGTCCTGAGCGGCATGGATCGCCGCCATCTGCGCATCCGGAACAGGCAAAACTGTTGCGATGCCATCAACGCCCTGAGCCGCTGCCAGGCTGATCAAATCGGCCAAGTCAGGGCCATAATTGTCATAGCCATTAGTTTGTAGAATGTTCACCGAACCTCCACGCGCTTTGATGGTCACAGACGCGTCTTCGGCGCCTTTCTTAACAACGTTCCAGAACGCGTCCTGGCTCGAACCTATCACAAGGGCGATATCTGCGGCCATCGCTGCACCTGTAGTCATGAACAATACTACGGCACTCATTAGAATTTTAAATTGTTTCATTTTTTTCTCCTAGTTTATTTATCAAATACTAAATTTACTTAACAACAACTAACTTTACGTTGTGCACTGAAGTATATCTTAAACAATTTTTTTTGTCAATTGTATTTTCCGCAATTATTATTGCTAAATCATTATTTATTGCAAAATACTAGTCTTACAAGTTTTATTGCACTATAATTATTATAAGTAATTGATATCAATTTAGGCATAATGATATTTTTATTTTCGACTCAGAAACAACTTTTTTATTCTATAAAATTTATATTATGCAAAAACAAGAAGAATATGAAAGCTTGATTCAAGTGATTGAAAATAAATTTCATACAATGAGTAAAACCTATAAAGAAATAGCACACTATTTAACTCAAAACCCAAATGAAATTCCTATTATTTCATCCCAAGAACTTGCTAAACGATGCGACACTCATCCTTCCAGCTTGGTTCGGTTTTCACAGATGCTTGGCTATAAAGGGTTTAAAGAGTTACAAAATATATTTCGTATGCGTTTATCTCAAACTGCTCCTGGATTTGAATCGCGAATTCACTCACTATCAAATGATCTTACAAAAAAAAGTAAAAATTCTGAGTTTAGTTTTTTGAAAGATCTAGTTCTAACAGATATTGCCTCACTGGAAGAGCTTTTAGAAAACATCGACACTAAGAGTCTATCAAGGGCTACTGAAATGATGTTAAAGGCCGAGAATATATATCTTCTAGGGCAATTGCGCTCGGTGCCAGTTGTAGAATTATTACGCTACGTGCTTACTATGCTTAATATAAAAACAGTTTTACTTGATTCTAGTGGTGGTCTGTCTACCCACATGTCTCGATTGATTACCAAAAAAGATTTGCTAATTGCTGTTTCTTTTCGACAGTACGCAACCGAGGTTGTAGATATTGTGCACGAGGTAGCTGACAGGGAGATAAATATTATTGCAATAACAGATTCTCACCTTTCACCTTTATCACAAGCGGAAATTCTTTTTGCTTTGCCCGAGCGGAAATTCTCGTTCTCTCGATCGCTCGCCGCACCTATGTGCCTAATTCAGGCTCTTTCACTAATGTTAGCCAGCAAAACGAAAGAGTCATTAATGGAAAATAATGAATAAAATCGAAATCTAATTACTTACTAGAGATTAACTTGTCTTTACAACCAACCGCCTCAGGTCGAACCCAGACTGGATTTTCCATCTCATTGCAATCAACTACAGCTTCCACAAAAGCGACACCTTTAAATCCTTTAGTTGCTGCCCATTCTATATATGACCCACAAAAAGGATAAAAGGCTTAGCGGATGCGAGCCTGCGACCAAGAACGGCTGGTAAGTATTATGCGAGCGCACAATTCAAGGGCTCGACTGGTTCATTAAAAGCATCCGTGAATCACGTGTGGTTGAATTGTCTCGAGTCAGGGATATGACTACCTAACAACAGGAGGAAAATATGAATATTACACCTGCACTGAACCACATCAATCTTAAGACCCATGACATGAATCGGATCATACGTTTCTATGGCGATGTTCTCGGATTCAAACCCGGATACCGGCCACCATTCTCGAGTACAGGGTGTTGGATGTATCTGGATAATAATCCCCTTATTCACCTGGTCCAA
>CABXNH010000064.1 GCA_902513495.1 uncultured Gammaproteobacteria bacterium | reverse complement strand
AATTTTTGAAACGGACCCTTTTGCGTTGTACCAATATTGAATATTTACATGATTACTTTCATCGCTAACTATATAGTCCTCACAATACTGGTTATGGGTAATTGAGGCTACATTAAGTTTGTTTTCTAAAAGTAATTTAGCAATCTTTTTGTAATTAGAAAATAAGTCTTCTTGCCCTTTTATAAAACTTAATCTCACCCAATCAGGATCATTTTCATAGTCGCTATCTAAATCATTTTTCTTAATTTTTGGATCAAATTTTGGCCCGGTGCTACCCCAATCTATCTTGCTTGTCTCATCAAAATTTGGTGCAGATATTGTAAGTAATTTCTTGCTAGCTCTAGTAATTGACGTATAACTCCAACGAAAGTAATTTTCATTAGTGCTTCCTCTAGTGTCAGAAAAATCAACAATTGCACTGTCCCATTCGCCTCCTTGAGCCTTATGGCAAGTGAGCGCATAACCAAACTTAACCTGCAATGCATTAAAGTACTCATCACTACGTATACCAGCCTTAAACTCCATAGAACCTGGCTTTAAATCTTTGTTTCTTAATCTAAAATCAACCATTAATGCACGATTTTCAGCTGCTGACAACTCTCTCTCCTTCGAAGTTAATAGGTTTTCTAAAATCAAACACTTACACCTTAATACACTTCCATCAATGCCTCTATAATAAATTTCAACCCCTCTAAATGAAAGTTGAACCGGATGATCAACCCCTCTCATTGTAATTCTTTTAACTTCGGGATATTGATCTGGACTTATAACTTTAATTAAATCTCCATTATTAAGATCATACAAAGGTGAATTTTTATTAACCAGCAAAATATCACCTGCCTGCATTGGTAAATCGCTTTCACCATACAAGCGCTCTCGAATAGACTGATTCAAAGTCAGCGCTTGATGGTTAGTATAAGTAATAAGAGCCACTGAAGTTTTTTCTTTAATACTTTCAATAGCTGAATTGATTGCATCCTGAGTAGAAACGTCTTGTATTTCAGTACCATCACCATTTAAAGAGAATCGATTAAATTTTTTCTCAACAATTGAATCACGTAACTTGGTTGCCTGATTAAGAATCTCACCACCTTCAGCTTGCCTCATCACTTTAGACAAATTAAATCCTGTAACAACAACATTAAATTCATCAGTGAGATAATCTTTCGAAAGTGCTGGAGAGTTAATCTCTCCAACGGGAGGGAGTTGGGCTGGATCGCCAATAAATAAAATTTGAACTCTTTCACCTGACAGGTGGCCATAGCGACCAATCCGAGAGTACTGAATTAAGTCAGAAAGTAATTTTCCAGAGCCAAATTGAATTAAATCACCATTATTTTCAAGATCACCAATCATTGAGGATTCGTCAATAATATAAAGTGCGCTAAAGGGCTCTTCGCCTTTTAGAGGAAAATAGAAACGATACGCCGAATCATTTGAATCTGCATAGCCTGGCTGATCAGGGTTGGTAGCATCTTCATTGACTTTAATTTTATCGAGAACATAGATATGAGAATGGATAGTCTTGGTTGGAATATTTGTTTTTAAATTAAGTATGCGTGCAGACCTCCCGGTTGGAGCCATAAGATAAGCAATATGTTTTTGCTCATTTAATTTTCCAATTAAATCCTTAACAAGTGTGGTCTTTCCAGTTCCAGCACTACCTTCTAAAATAAAACAATCGGCACTACTACTCACAAACTTGATAATTAAATCAACTGCTTCTTTTTGTTGATCGTTTAGTTGAATACTATCCTCCATATTCATCAAGTAGAGTCTTGTGTCGATCCGCAAGAGAGCCCAATAGATTAATTAGGCTATCAACATCTGAAATAGTTATATTCTCAAATTTAAGTTCACTACCTGAACCTGATTGTAGTCTCTTTCCATGAATAAGAGGAAGAGCATTTCTTTTATTAGTCAATCCCTTAAATTTGTTAATCTTGTTCTTAGAGTCTCTTCCAAATTTAACATCAAGAAGTCGAATTGCTATTTGTTTATCTGGCATTCTTTCAAATTTTTTATCTATATTTAGAATGCTCCACTCCCAATTGTCCCACTTACTTCCTTTAATTTTTTCAACTTTAGCAATTAATTCATCATCCACAACCCCATTAGAATACCCCAAAGTTTTCCATTCCAACAAACCAGGCTCTATCTCATTAATATCACACTCCCACTCTACGAGATCATTCATACAGGAGTAGATAATAATAAATGCTAAATTTAATTGCAATCCATCAGACAACTCCTGACTAAATGGAGAAAAGGAACGCATCAACAAAGCTTGTAATGATTTAGCTTTGTCTCTGATTTGTTTATGAAAAATTGGAAGCCCTTTTCCTTCTAAATAGACTTCATAGACAACTTCAGCTATTCGATATAATTCATTTTGCCAATGGCCAGTTTCTTGCTCCCATCGTAACGTGTCGTGG
>CABXNH010000063.1 GCA_902513495.1 uncultured Gammaproteobacteria bacterium | reverse complement strand
AAATAAATTGGCATCTTTTTTACTCATTACATTATTCCATCCAATTTGAGGAATTTTTTCAAATCGATCTTTTGGCATAATTATTTTTTTAACTGAACCTGGAATTAATGCAAGCCCATCAGAATTTGGACTTTCCTCAGAACCACTTGATAAAAGCTGCATACCCAAACAAATTCCCAATATAGGTTTTTTGTCATTTATTACGCTATTTTTAATCACATCAGCTAAACCTCTAGATTTAATATTTTCAGTTGCTTCACCAAAATTTCCAACACCAGGCAAAATTATTGCATCAGCACTTTGAATTTTATTTTTTTTAGAAGAAATTTCTGCATTTACTCCAAGAACATTAAATGCATGTTTAATTGAACTGATATTTCCTAAGCCATAATCTATTATTAATATTTGCATAAAAAATATTTATGAGGACAATAAACAAAAGGGGGGAACTTATAAATACTGCACTTAATTAAGTCTCTAATAAATAAAATTATATTTAGATTTTTTGAAACGATAAGGAAAATTCTTTTTAAGCTTGATGATACCACTTATTGGGTTTTTCAGCCCTATTTTTTGGTAAATCATTAGTATCAAGTCTTGGCATTAAAAATCTGTCTTCTTTATTTGTTTTTGCAATGTTAGTATCGACAGTCACAGCCAATTTACATCCTTTTTTACTAAGCATGTTTACTGACTGATCGTCATATGAGCCATATGGATAACAAGCTGTCCAATTAGTCATATCTACACCAATTCTTTGTAAAAAATCGCAGGATAAATTTAATTCATTTTCTATTTCACTCTGAGTTAAGGCATTCCACCAGAAGTGATTATGGCCATGGCTACCAATATGCATTCCACAATTTAACATATTAACTAAATCCTCTTCATTCATATATAGCTCATTGCTAAATTCAAATTCACTTATGCCTATATATTTAGTAAAAAGAATATCAACTATTTTAGTTCTTAAATCTTCAGTCAATTCAACTTGAAGTAATCTTTTTACAAAAATGACCTCTTTAGAATCCCAGGAATTCTTGTGAGCCAATTTTTTATAATAATAATCAAAATCATATAATTTATATTGACTCTTATAAGAATTTATAAGGAGCTTTATATCATCTATGATTCTTAATATATTAAAAGAGGATGCTAAGATAAAGTGGATTTTATTCACATCAAGCACTTTATGCTCAGTAATGACCTTAGAGGGTATATAAAAGCTACCTTGAATCTTATTTTTTTGAAGTATTGGAAAAACATTACTATAGTGATCTGAGTATGCATCATCAAAAGTTAATAAAATAGATTTATCTGGAATCTTAGATTGGTTTTCAATGCAATATATAACCTCCTCCATTGTTACAGGGTGATAATTTTTCTTAATATATTGAATTTGTTCAATAAATGAGGATAACTCCAACCCCTTAATGCCAGGAAATTTTGAGTTTTTTAAATCACGGACATAGTGATACATAACAATTGTTAAATTATTAATATTTTTCATATCTTAACTTGGCCTATCTTGATCTCCATCAGCTTTAACCATTCTAACTCTCTCAATTTGATTTGTATCTGCAAAAAAATAAATCTTGGTATTTTCTTGCAGAAAAGGATTGAAATAATTAGGAATTACCAATTCATTCGTATCATGGTCTACCTTAAAAAAACCTGCATTGATAAGCTGTTTTTTATCGAATCCATAGCACATGAAATCAGCATACTCATAATTATTTTGCACTATTATTGAATACAAATATTTCGAAACAAACTTAATATCAGAATCTTCACCAATATAATCAACTATTCTTAATACTTTCGATTTTTGAACTTTTTCTTCTCTCGTGACCAATAAAGCAGAATTATTTTTCTTAAAAAAAACGCCGTAAATTTTATATTTGTATATAGGATGATTAAAGTATCTTTTAACAAAATAAGACTTATCTTTATATGGGATATTTTTTTTATATTTTTCGAAATCAAATGTTAACTCAGCTTCAAATATTTCTCTAAATGAAAAATTATTACTATCCAAAAATTTTGGTTTTTTTATAGAAAAAGAATTATCAACTTTAGCAATTTTACATTCACTTATATTGTCATTTAGAATCACATAGTGTGACAAATAACTAGTATATATATTCAGAAACTTGTAAATATTAATTGTTTGGATTGCTATTCCATTACATGTTAGTACTCCAAAATCTTTAGAGTTTCTCAGATACTCCAAGAGCTCAATACCTAACATAGGATTTTTATCTGTTTTGACAGCCTTCCAAATTGCACACCAAATATCTTTAATTTGGTCTGAAGATTTAATAAATCCTAATATTCCATTTATTTTATTATCTGAATCTTTTGAGATAACAAAGTTAAGCCTTTTATTATCTAAATACTCATATAAAAATAAATCTTTATTTTGGCTTAGAATATGATTTTCTTTCCAATGATCGTTGATAAATTGCATAATTTCAT
>CABXNH010000062.1 GCA_902513495.1 uncultured Gammaproteobacteria bacterium | reverse complement strand
AACAAATTTGTGACAGCATGATTGAGCTCGGTTGGGGGCCCTATCAAAATGACCACGAGGATGCCAATGGTCAATTTGAAATGAACTGGGACTTTGATGATGCACTCACCACTGCGGATCGCCAGGTATTTTTCAAATTTATGGTTAAATCGATAGCAGAACTGCATGGTATGCGGGCAACATTTATGCCTAAGCCTTTTACCCACCTAACTGGAAATGGTTGTCACTCTCACCTCTCTATCTGGAGTCTAGACGGAACTAAAAATCTGTTTAATGGGGACAATGATAAAAGAGGCTTAGGATTGTCTTCTTTGGCCTATCAATTTTTGGGCGGCATTATGCATAGCGCTGATCGATTAACAGCTATTTTTAATCCAACTGTCAATAGCTATAAGCGTATCAATGCTCCAAGAACCCTCTCTGGTGCAACCTGGTCTCCAAGTTCAATTACTTATGGGGGTAACAACCGCACTCACATGATTAGAGTGCCAGACTCTGGAAGATTCGAATTAAGACTAATGGACGGCGCTGCGAATGCTTATCTTATGCAAGCTGCTATTCTTGCCTGTGGTTTAGATGGAATAGCTGCAAAACGCGACCCGGGTGACCCACTTGATATAAACATGTATGAACTCGGTAAAGATATTGAGGGTTACAAACAGCTTCCAAAAAACTTACTCGATGCCCTGAGGCTTCTTGAGGAAAGTGATGTTTTGAGAGAGAGACTTGGTGATAATTTGATTGATGCTTACATCAAGTTAAAACAGAGTCAGTGGAATGATTATTCATCCCATCTAAGCCAGTGGGAGAGAGATAATACTCTAGATTGCTAATAAGAAAAGTTGTCGTCTAGACAAACAAGATGCTCAAATGGACTATGTTAAATTTGAATTAGGTGATGTTACTCTTCTATCCGGAGAGGTATTAGGTTCTGCATTCTTGGCTTATAAAACCTATGGCAAATTAGATGCCAATAAAAGCAATGTTGTCGTCTTGCCTACTTTTTATACTGGCTCTCATCAAAGAAATGAAGGCTTCTTTGGCCCTAGCAGAGCTATAGATCCGAATAAGCACTTCATTGTTTCAATTAACATGTTTGGTAATGGACTCTCTTCCTCACCAAGCAATACTGAGTCACCTCAGGATGGTCCAAGGTTCCCTCATGTTTCACTATGGGATAATATAGCTTGTCAATATCGCCTTGTAACTGAAGCTTTAGGAGTTAAAAGGATTGCCCTAGTTACCGGATGGTCAATGGCTGGTTGTCAGGCTTATCAGTGGGCTGCCCAGTATCCTGATTTTGTTGATGCTATTATGCCCTTCTGTGCTTCAGCAAAAACTTCGCCACACAACTTTGTGTTTCTTGAAGGGGTAAGGGCGGCACTTTGTGCAGATCAAAATTGGAATAAAGGTGAATACACTTCTCCACCTACTGAAGGACTAAAAGCATTTGCAAGGGTTTATGCGGGATGGGCTTTTTCCCAAACTTTTTATCGAGACTCACTCTACAAAACAATTGGCTATGAATCATTTGAGGATTTATTGGTGGACTGGGAGGAAGACCACGCTGAAAATTGGGATGCCAACAACCTTCTTTGTAAGCTAAGGACTTGGCAGACCAGTGACATCAGTAAGGGGACAATCTATCATGGCGATTTTGAGATGGCACTTAAATCAATAAAGGCTAAAACCATTCTGATGCCGTGTTCTCAAGATCTATATTTCCCTCCTGAAGATAATGCCATTGAAGCTAGCTTCATACCACATGTTGAATTCCGACCTTTTGATTCGCCATTTGGCCATTGCGCTGCAAATCCAGGCAATGATAAAGGTTTTACAGCAGCACTAGAGGATGGATTAAGACAGCTACTAGGAAAGTAATAATGGGTGAAGATATGACAATTACATGGAAAGATTTTGAAAAAGTTGATATAAGAGTTGGAACTATTACCAAGGTTGAAGACTTTCCTGAGGCCAGAAAGCCAGCCTATATTCTGCATGTTGATTTTGGGTCTGAAATAGGAATTAAAAAATCTAGCTCGCAAATTACTGATCTTTATAACATTCAACAACTTCAAGATAAGCAAGTTATGGCAGTTGTTAACTTTGCACCCAAACAGGTAGGCCCAATTATGAGTGAGTGTTTGGTTTTAGGGTTTTACCGTAAAGACAATTCAGTGGTATTAGCCACTAATGATTTACCTATTGATAATGGCTCACGACTTTTATAGTTTCATCTCGGCTTTTCATAATTTATAAAGTAAAATATTACTATTACCTAGTTTAGTTCCTTAAGCACTGGATAAAGCTTGCGAAAACGCTTATATTCTTCATCATAACCATTTTTATGTTGAATATTGGGTGTTATTTCTTTGGCAAAAACAGGCGGCGTCATAATCTCAACTGGATTGGCTCCTGTAGTTGCACAGAAAGCTAGCCTTGCCGCTCCCAAAGCAGCACCAAAATCACCATTCTTTGGTAATAAAAGTGGCACACCTAAAACAGTAGCAATGAGTTCACACCAAT
>CABXNH010000061.1 GCA_902513495.1 uncultured Gammaproteobacteria bacterium | reverse complement strand
AAAATTGTATGCTTGTGTCATATTAAGATGCTAAACTTTATTATTAAGTAAAAAAAAACGCTCAGGTGCGCCCAATTAATTAAGCCCTCCTAAACGTCTTTGTTTTTTCAAATAACCGTCATTGGTTATAAAGAGATAATATTATACCTATTTCACAGAAAACTAATCATTGGCTTTATGACAAAATGTCACATCGTGAATTCTTTTTTAAACTTATTGCAGAACTAATCAGTTTTGTGAATCATTCACATACCCCAGTATTGTAAAATAGGGCTTCATCGATAATGAATCTAGCCTCTCTAATCTTTTAATGAAAACTCTTATATTTCATAGCCTTGAAACTTCAACTGTAGAAAAACTTGCATTAGAACTAAGGGGAGAGATTGAGCTAAGAAAAAATCACTATAGAATTCATACGAATAAGAATTTTGATATAGAAAATTACAGACTCGTAAACAACATTGACCTAAACATATTTGATACCAATTTTGATTATCAAAATATCAAGCTCATGGTCAGCGATATGGACTCTACTCTAATTACAGTAGAAACGATTGATGAAGTCGCTAAGGAGTTTGGGCTGGAGAAAGAGATATCTTTAATTACTGAGGAGGCAATGCAGGGCCATTTGGACTTCACAGAATCCTTTAAAAAACGCTTATCAATTCTTAAAGGAATTAGTAATTCAAGCTTTGAGTCTGTTTATAACGAAAAAGTAGAATTTAGCCCTGGCGCAAAAGAATTAATTAATTTTTTCAAGTCAAATCAAATAAAAACTGCGGTTGTCTCAGGAGGCTTGAGATTTTTTGCTGAGAAACTTCAAAGTCAACTTGGGATAGAAAACTGCAGAGCTAATGATGTTGAAATAATCAATCAATCAATCACTGGCAATGTATTGGGAAATATAATTGATGCAAAAGAAAAAGCTAAATATATTGATGAACTTTGTGATCAATATAAATTCAAGAGTAGTCAAGTTATTGCAATGGGTGATGGTGCCAATGATATAGAAATGATGAAAGTTGCAGGACTTTCTATTGCTTACCATGCAAAACCTATACTCAAGCAATATTGCGACATTCAAATAAATTTTGGTAGCCTTACGAATCTGATTGATTTTTTTGAAGATGTGTAATCTCAATAATTTAAATCATCAAAACTTTAAAAGATGCAGTTCATTTAAAAACCATCAATAATTCATTAAATTTTCTTGACAGCAAAATAAACTATAATCCTTTTTCAAACTTTAATACTTTGCTATGAAATCAAATTCATTATTATTATCTTTATTCCTATCCTTTTTTCTTTTCAGTTTTTTCAATATCTCTAAAGCCGATGACCACCTTCATACAGTCAGTGGCTCTGTTTCTGGCTGTTCTTCAAAACATGCTGTTCATGTTCTAATCTACGAAGAGTCAGGCTTTAAGGGAATGAATCACAGTCAAGAGAATATTTATAATCCAGAGAAAGGTTCAGACTGTAATATCTCTTTCAGTATGAAAGTTCCGTCAGGGCCCTATGCCTTAGCTTCTTTTGAAGATAAGAATGGTAATGGAGAGTTAGACTTCTTTTTCTTTATTCCAAAAGAGCCAGCAGGTTTTTATCAGTTTAGCGGAATGGGGGCACCCAAGTTTGATAAGATGAAGGTTGAAGTCAATGGAGACATAAACAATATTAAAATAGTTCTTCCATGAAATTTCTAATAACTTAAAAAAAATTTATAATGTCTACTTCAATCATTGCAGGATCTACCGGACTTGTTGGCAACAATATCTTAAATCAGCTTTGTGAGAATAATCATAATGTTGTTGCAGTTAGTAGGAGTCCTATTTCAGGTCTATCCTCCAAAGTTACGGAACTCGTTATTGATTTTGAATCTTTTCTAACTAATGGGTCGCTTCCAAAGTGCGATCATGTTTTTCTTTGCCTTGGAACCACCCTGAAAATTGCAGGGAATAAAAATAATTATAGAAGAGTTGATTTTGACTATTCTCTTGGTATTGCAAAAAAAGCACTTGAGTCAGGTGCAAAAAAATTAACACTGATTTCTTCTGGTGGCGCTGATAGCTCTTCAAAAAATTTTTACCTTAGAGTCAAAGGTGAGCTCGAGGACGCCATAATCAATCTTGGATTTGAAAGTGTAAATATTTTTAGGCCTGGCTTTTTAACTGGAGCGGGAGGAAGAAAGAGAGCTCTATCTGAAAAAATCCTCATGAAGCTTGCAAAGTTACTAGACCTTGTTCTTGTTGGTTCTGCAAAAAAGTATAGAAGTATCAATGCTGAGGTTTTAGCAAAAAAAATGGTATCCACATTAGATAGTAAGCCAGGTATTAATTACTATTACTATAAAGACTTCATTAAGCCCTAAATTTCCTTTATTCCACTCTTCTTTCATTGATTTACCTTGAAAGAATATTATTGGACCTAAAACTTGTCGCTGGTATAATACTAGCCATCTTAGCTATGCATATCATTTGACTATGTCAGGTAACTCATTCGGAAAACTATTTACTTTAACGACCGCTGGTGAGAGCCATGGTGAGGCGCTTTTAGGGATTGTTGATGGCTGCCCTCCAGGAATGAAACTAACTGAAAAAGACCTGCAGGGTGATTTAGATTTAAGGAAGCCTGGAAGCTCAAGACATACAACTCAGAGAAGAGAGTCAGACGCAATCAAGATTGTTTCTGGAACTTTTGAAGGGGTTACGACTGGAACGCCGATAGGTCTATTAATCGAA
>CABXNH010000060.1 GCA_902513495.1 uncultured Gammaproteobacteria bacterium | reverse complement strand
ACAGTCCTTTTCATCAACAATTTAAAAATTGGTCTGAAACTGTCAAGTGTCCTGAAATCGGTGGTGATCAATTTAGAACTAAATGGTACTATGAAAGAGTTCGGGGTGGATATCAGAATGATCAAGCATTTATGACACAAGGTCAAAAAAAGAGTTTTGTGCGCCTTCATCCCAATAAATTTGATAAGAACTTCTTGTCTAAACCTCTAGTTTCTTGGGAGCAAAAACCAAATATAGTTGCGCAAGGAGTTTCATATAGTTTTAATGAATTTGCTGAGTCAGTTACTGATGAAATTCAAAAAAATGAATTAGCAATAACGGAATCATATTACAAACATGCTATCGCCAAAGTTATTATGTTTAGAAGTCTTGAAAAATTAATTTCAGCTGCAGATTGGTATGCAGGTGGCTACAGAGCGCAAACTGTAGCCTATAGTATGGCATATCTCTCATATATTGTTAAAAAAACAAAGAAGCACTTCAATTTTGATCAAATATGGGAAATGCAGGCCCTACCAAGGGAAGTTGATAAAATTTTAAAAATAATTTCTAAAGAAGTATATCAAAGCATAACTGATCCCAACAATGGTCCTGCAAATAAAGCTCAATGGGCTAAAAAGAAGGATTGCTGGAGCGTAGTGAAAGATGACTTAGATATTTATGTTGACGATGATGCCTCCTTTCTGATTGGAAAAGATATTGTTAAATTTATAAAGGCCGAACAAAAAAAAGATAGAAAATTTGTTGACAAAATACAAAAATGGACATTTGTTTTAGATAAATCCAATGCTAGTATCTGGAATCCACTTTTAGAACGATACACAAACGAACTTGAAAACTCACCAAAAAAATTAAACATTCTTGAACAATTTGCTACTGGATTATTACCTATGCCAACTGAAAGTCAAGCTGAAATAATTTATGATATTTATGAAGAGCTAATTGACTTAGGCTGGATTGTGCCTAAATAATTAATGAATCTTAAGTTTAAATATTTAGTTATAAATACTTTATATCCAAAACCCTAACCATTTCTTCAGCAATTCTTTTAATTACTGGAACTACAACAGAATTACCAGCTTGTTTGTAACGCTGACCATTTACAACACCCTCAGGAAATTCGAATTCATCTGGAAATCCTTGAAACTTAATACATTCTTCGGGGAGTAGTTTTCTAAATCCTTTCAGATCTTTTATTAAAGGCACATTATGCCCACCAGTTCCCATATTAGCTGTTAAAGTTGGGCATAAATTACTTTTAATCTCTCTAAGGTAGACTCGTCGCCAATGATAAAAAGTATTGTAAGACGTCATTTTTTCCTTCAATTCATCATAGTAAGGATGTTTGTCATCATAATAAAATTTATCTTCTTTATTGCCTTTAATTAAAACGTCTTCAATTTTTTTTGTTAATGGTATTTTGCTCGGCTCTTTAAAGTTTTTTGTACATATTTTCCACTTATGCTTTTTCTCCCATTTGGACTCACTTCTAAATCCAACTATATATATTCTTGATCTAGTTTGTGGTGTATTTCCATAGTCTTTTGAGTTTAAGATAAAGTACTTAAATGAATAGCCTAATTGATTAGTAATAACATCTTTAATAACCTCAAAGGTATGCCCTTTATCATGACTTTTAAGTGTTGGTACATTCTCAAGCAAAAATGCTTTTGGTCTTATTGCCTTAATAAACCTTGCAGTTTCAAAGAATAGGTTGCCTCTTGGGTCATTAAATCCTTTTTTCAGTCCAGCATTTGAAAATGCCTGGCATGGAAAGCCAGAATTAATAATATCAACTTTATCGAGTTCTTTAGGTTTTCTTAGATTGTGAATATCATCACTAATAAGATTGTGCTCAGGAAAGTTATGATTGTAAGTTTCAGAGGCAGCTTTATCGATTTCATTTGCCCATAAAATTTCACAGCCTGCCTGTTTAAATCCATAGCATATACCGCCAATACCGGCAAAAAGACTACCTACTGTATAACTCATGAATATTTCTGGAATATAGAATCATTGAAAGCAACAAAAAAATTTAGAAAAACTGATTATCTGATTATACAATTTGTCTATTGATAAACAAATTTATTCTGTCTTGATTTGATAATTTGCATAACATGTTATGCAAATTCAATTTATATTCATTCAAGTAGTTTTTTATAGCCATTCTCTTTTCAGATATAAGGAATTAATAATAGAATCTGAATCAGGTCCAGTTTAACTATAAGTCAAATTAAAAAAGCATCCTTACAAACATCAGAAAATCACTTAATACGATTGGTTTAGAATAAGAAAAAATAGCGTAATGTATAACTGCTCCAATAATTAGAAACTTTATCAAATTAGTATTCCCAGTTATTCTCAGCCGTACATTTAGATGGTTCTTTTGCTTCTAAAGCGCAGTCTATTTCAGGAAGATGAATATATATATAGATAATCGGAGCTAAAAATATTCCCAATACTATTAGTCCTACTATTCGACGCTTTTTCCAAAATAAATATAGGCTAAATGGAAGAAGTAAAATCAAGACAATATAATATATTGCATAAAAAACCATACTAAATATCATTTGATTATCCATTGATCATACTAAATAGAATACGCATAACAATGTTATGCAAATTCAATCACTAGTTTGCCGATCCTTCCAAAGAACATATGTAGAATAAGTTACAAATAACAATATTGCAGTCAAAAACTGCACTAAAGCGGTATTTAATCTACCTTCAACTAACCCTCCAATCGCATTCATAATTAGATAA
>CABXNH010000059.1 GCA_902513495.1 uncultured Gammaproteobacteria bacterium | reverse complement strand
TGAGCTTGATCAGAACACTTATACCAGTGCACCGCTTAGTGCATCTCTTAGGCTGCTTAAAGAGTGTGCAAAAAAATCATTTGAGGATGCGATTCCAATTCCGCCGATTGTTAATCACTCCATAAAATTCTATAACCATGAGCAGGATAGGATTTTTAATCAGGAATGGATTTGTATTGGTCGATGCGATGAAATTCCATCGACTGGTGACTACCTTACCGACGACATTGCAGGCACACCCATCCTTGTGGTAAGGCAAGAGTCCGGTGAGATTAGGGGATTCGTAAATGCTTGCGCTCACCGCTTTACCTGCCTCACAAAAGAAGCATCGGGTCACGCCTTTGCGTTTACCTGTCCTAACCATGCCTGGACCTATGGAATTGATGGTCAATTAAATCATGCTCCGTTTATGGACAGCAAACCAGACTTTAATTCTACAAAAAATAATTTAGAAGCCCTGCATACTGAGTCTTGGGAAGGATTTTTATATATCACTTTGTCAAAAAAACCCAGTAAAAGTATTGCAATGTCTCTTGGATACTTGAGAGAGAATATTGTTGGTCAATACGATATGTCAAGTTACAAGTCAGTAATAAGAGAGAGCATGAGCTGGAATGCTAACTGGAAGAACCTCATTGAAAACTTTACTGAAAGTTATCACGTCCCAATTGCCCATCAAAAAACATTTGCAAACCATAAAAAACAAATTAAAGATTACGAGTGCGGCGAAGATAGTGATCATTACTGTTATCACTTTGCACCCCAAGAGTCCGACAGTGGAGCAGGAGCAGCTCACCCAAACAATACAAAACTTAAAGGAAGATGGAGACGCACAATGGTGGATTTTTGCGTTTTTCCTAACCACTTAGTCACACTCATGCCTGATTATTTATGGTGGGTTTCTGTCATGCCATATGGAGTTGGTCAGTTCCAAGCAACATGGGGCGTCGCAGTGCCTCCCGAAATTTTGGATGAAGTCCCAAAAGAAGATTATGATGACTGGCTACGTAAAAAGATTGTTTACATGGATACTGCAAATGAGGAGGACAGAGGACTTGTAGAGGGGCTTCATCTTGGAAGCCAATCTCTTAGATTGCCTCAAGGCGCCCTTCATCCCATTGAAAGAAACCTCTGGCAATTCATGAAATACCTCTCAAAAATTACTGCTTAGATTGAAATGGAAGCACTAAAGAAACTTTTTTTAAGCCTCTCTGAGGTTTTTAGTCTTGAAAATCGTGAAGGCGGCTTTCTTGCGGCAAATGCACTCATTGAAGTAATGCATCAAATCAATAATCCACAACAATTCGATAATCCATTTTTTTATGATGTTGAATCCAACCTGAATCCTAAAGGTCATATCCTAAATACACTTGTACTTAATGCATCTCCCTTTATAAAGTGGGGTAGCTCCGATTTAAGAGAAGAAAGAATTCCAGAAGATCTGGCAAATCAAATGCCGATGGCAGAACTCGTTGGTCCTGACGGATTGTATTTTAATGAAACAGTGAGGGTTGGACTATGGCTTCAGAATAAAGACATAGCCTATGGCCCAAGACAACACGCGGCAGAGGAAACCTTCTTTATTTTTAATGGTGAGGCGTCTTGGTGGACCGAAGAGAGTAGTCCAGAATTAAAAGGCCCCAACACTTATGTTTTTCATCCTTCAAATATTCTTCATACTTCTGTCACCAAAAACTTGCCTGTCTTTACTGCATGGCGCTGGTCAGGTGACGTTGGATTCGAAAAGTACAAGCTCCATCATTAAATGCTATCAGGAACATGATAGTTGTACTCGCCTATTGAAGACTTTTCATAGGCATAAGTCATTTTTTTCCACTCCCGAACATCAGGCTGCTTACTAATATCATTATATAAATGAGTTAATCGCTTGAATGGCTTGGATAAATCTTTTGGTATGTCATCTAGCACGCCCTGTGCAATCCAGCCAAGCATACTCCAAACTGCAATATCAGCAATAGTCATCTCATTTCCAACGAACCATCCTGAGTTATTTGACTTTAAAAGTTCCTCTAAATACCCAAAGTATTGAGTTAAGGCACCGTTACTTAACTCAATTCTCATTTGTTTTTTAATGGTTGGGTCATTTTCAAGCATAGAAGGATTCAACAGTTCATTAATATCAGTCACTGTATCAATAATCTGATCTACCCTCCCAGCCTCAATCATGTCTTCAGGATACATCCCACTTACCTTGCCACAGATCCTTGCAATTGCCCCAGTCTGTGCAATACTTTGACCTTCTAACACTAGGACTGGTAATTGCCTAAAGGGAATGCTAGTTCCATCTCTTAGCGCACCATGTTCTTTAAGATACCTGTTATCGTCACTCGTAATTCTGAAGTCTTCAAACTCAATATTCGAGAGAAATAAGGGAAGCCTTGCAACTTCAGCGCGCCAGAAAGGCATATCAAAATATATGAGTTTTATATGCATTAAATTCACTCCAATGTTAATTGTATTATGATTATCAAGAGGTTAACTCTGTCAACATTTATAGTTTAATATAAAAGTTAATATCCATTAAATATATTAATAAAACCTCACAATTTTTGCTCAATTAAAGCCCTCTTCAATGAGTACTTTAATTGCTTAAAAGAAAATTTTCTCCCTGTTCTTTTCAACTAAAAATGGTATATTTTATTTATGACAAAAACTGTAATAATTTCAAAATCGGGCGGTCCTGAGGTATTAGAACTTAAAGAGTTCAAATTAAAATCTCCGGATCCAAACGAGGTTTTAATTGAACACAAAGCC
>CABXNH010000058.1 GCA_902513495.1 uncultured Gammaproteobacteria bacterium | reverse complement strand
CTCAAACCAATAATTTATTAGCTTTGAAAGAGATTGAGCGTGCTCAATAGAATCATTAACTCCATCAAGCATTACATATTCAAATAATATATGTCTTTCTTGGGTTCCAGCCTTCAAATAATAATGACATGCCTTCATCAGTTCTTTTATAGGATATTTTTGATTAATAGGGACAAGAACATCCCTTAATGCATCATCGGGTGCATGTAAAGAGATTGCCAAACTAACAGGAATCGTGTCTGACATTCTCATGAGAGCTGGCACAATTCCAGATGATGAGATAGTTACTTTTCTTCTTGAAAGCCCAAATGCCCAATCATCTAAAAGGATTTCACATGCATCATAAACTGGAGATTCGTTTAGGAGAGGTTCGCCCATTCCCATAAAAACAACATTAGAGATTCTCCTGTCATAATCTCCAAGATAATTTTTAGCAATCAAGACTTGAGCTATGATCTCATGATTTTTTAGGTTGCGATTAAAGCCTTGATAGCCAGTTGAACAAAAAGTACAGGCCAATGAGCAGCCGACCTGGGAAGAGATACACAAAGTTCCTCTATCTTTTTGAGGTATATAGACGCTTTCAATATGATTTTCCTCGCCAAGCTTTAACACCCACTTAACGACTCCATCTTTAGAATGACTCAAAGAGACAATCTCAGGCATATCTATTGAGGCCACTGAGTCAAGCTTTTGCCTTAAATCTTTTGAAAAGTTATGCATATCACCAAAGCCCATAACACCTTGGTGATAAATCCATTGCATCATTTGTTTTGTACGATACGGTTTCTCATTCAGATCAGAAAAAAACTTCTTAAGCTTACTTTGAGTAAGTCCTAGTAAGTTTTGTTTTTCTATCATAAGAAAAAATCCTTTCTGTTATCTATCTAGTTCTTGGACAGACACCGTCATCCCCAAAGAAATATGCAATTTCAATTGCGGCGTTTTCTTGAGAATCAGAACCATGAACAGCATTTTCATCTAAAGACTCTGCAAAGTCAGCTCTTATTGTTCCTGCATCAGCCTCTTTTGGGTTAGTAGCTCCCATAATTTCACGATGCTTTGCAACTGCATTTTCACCTTCAAGAACCTGAACCATTACTGGGCCAGATGTCATAAAAACCATCAAATCATTAAAAAAAGGCCTGTCTTTGTGAATTGCATAGAAACCTCCAGCCTTTACCTCATCCAAGTGAATCATTTTTGCTGCAACTATCTTAAAACCAGCGCTCTCAAATCGTGAATAGATCTGACCGATTACGTTTTTAGCCACTGCATCTGGCTTAATAATTGATAATGTTTGTTCCATGTTAAATCCCAGTTTAATTAAAAAGCGAGTATTTTACCATGATGTCAGTTTAGACCATTACTATAGAGGCAAAAGAAGTTTTAATGAACATATATAAAGAGAAATTATTGATGTAGTTTAATTATTTGATCTCTATTACTTGGTGCCATTAAAAAAGTGGTAGTTGGATTATTTTTAATTAATTTGTTTAAAAAATCCAAAGGAGTTTTGAGTTCAGTTTTTTCGGCTACATCCATGCCAAACTTATAATATCCCATAGCCCCATGAATAATTGAAAAAGTATCAGTATTATTTCTCTTAAATAATAATTTTTTATTAAACATGCTCAGTTTAATAAATGACTCACTATATTTATTAGCATTATTTACTGGTCGGTGAAACCCAAGACCATAAAATCTTACAAGACCTTCATCTTTTAGCTTCTCAAATATACTCTCAATTTCATCAAGATTGTAATACTGTTCTGGTTCATGAAGAAAGAGGATATCAAGTTGATTTCGCCTGAGATTTCTTAATGTTTTACTAAGAGAGTCTCTTATTTGACTTTCTTTTAAAATCAGTTTTGATTTAGCTAAATGATTATTTCCTTCAAAACTTAAGGTACTTTCTTTATACTTTTTTTGTAATTTATCAAATAAGTACCTTTCAGCATATTTAAAATTATTTTTAAGTTTAAGCTTTAATTCTCTCTTAATGTAGTCTTTATTTTTTTGTAAAAGAGATAAATTTAGAGAATCCAGTCCAACTTTAGATGAAATTAATACTTCATTATTTCCTTTTAAAAACTTTCCAAGTAGCAATTCAGAATCTCCATATCTTGGAGCAGTATCAAAGTAATTAATATTATGATCTAGGGCAGATGAAATAATTTGGAATGACCGTTTTTTTTCAAGGCCGCCATAAAGCTTATGACACCCAATACCAAACTTTGAAATATTTTCTATTTTTGTCACGTATTAATTAAATCAATATATTTTTTAAAGCTTTTTTTCGTCTAATATAATCAAGAAAATCATACCCATTAAAGAATGCACTTGCAATTGGTAAAAACCATGGCTTCCCATAGTAGTAAGGTCTTGTTTCTAATGGTGTATCCTCAAAAACAGATACTTTCTGATCTGGATTTAATATTTTAAGTGCAGCCTTATGGCCCAAATAAGGGGCCATTGCAACACCGTTCCCACAATACCCAAGCGCTGAATATATACCGTTATTCGAACTGAGATTTGGTAGCTGACTGAAACTGAAACCAGTAAACCCTGTCCAGCAATGACTAATGCCAACGCCTACTAAAGAAGGAAAAATTTCAGACAACATTTTTTTAAGCGTTGGCAGAGCGTCTTCAGCACTCATTGCATGCATTGCAGCGCGAGCCCCCAGCATGATTCGTCTTCCGCAAGGAGTAGCGCGATAGTAACAATAGCGCTTGCGAGTTTCAACCATACAATGGCCTCCAGGCAATAGCGATCTCACTCTATCTTCACCTATATCAATAGTTGTAATAATAAAGCTAGGAACTGGTAACACGCGCCTAGATAAATACCTTGAAAGATTCGAACGAGTGTATCCATTGGTTGCCATTAAGACGTCACTACATTCAATTGAGGAGTCATGGGTATTAACTGTAAACAACAGTTCATTTGATTTTGATGTGTTAATAATTTTTGTTACTGGTCTGTTTCCATAAACCATTGCACCTGCATTGATTGCTAGTTTCAATAGTCCATAGTGAAATTTACGAGGATGGACAGCTCCATGATCCTCATAATACTGCCCTCCAAAATATAAATCAGTTTTAATTGACTCCTTTAACAGATCTGAATTGACCATCTGAGAATTAAAATCTTCAATAACTTTTAATTGATGTAAATTATTAGACATGTCTTTTTGGTTTTGAGGAAGCCATGAGGTTCTTAGCCTCCCACAAATTTGAAGGTCACAATCAATCTGATTTTCTTTGATTAAATTAGTTGTAAAAGCAAGTGATGCATTCGCTTCTTTATGAAGGTTTGATGCAATTTCTGAGCCATATTTTTGCTGTGCATGATCGTTCGAAACTTTATGACCTGAACCCAACATACCACCATTTCGGGTACTAGCTCCAAAACCAATCTCTTCAGCATCCAAAACAAGAACTTTTTTACCATTACTTGCCAGAGTTAAGGCAG
>CABXNH010000057.1 GCA_902513495.1 uncultured Gammaproteobacteria bacterium | reverse complement strand
TGCTGTTAGAGAGTTTTTTGGCTCTTCACAACTATCCCAATTTATGGATCAGGTTAATCCACTATCAGGTGTGACTCATAAGCGCCGTATTTCTGCACTTGGGCCTGGAGGCTTAACAAGGGAGCGCGCAGGTTTTGAAGTGAGAGACGTTCACCCATCTCATTATGGAAGACTATGCCCAATTGAAACTCCTGAGGGCCCAAATATTGGACTCATTAATACATTAGCAGTCTATGCTAAAACAAATTCATATGGTTTCTTAGAAACTCCATATCAAGTTGTCAAGAATGGCCAGGTTACGAAAGAAATAGTTTACGTTTCTGCAATTGATGAGATTGATCATACGATTGCTCAGGCTAATTCTAAGGTTGACTCTAAGGGAAAACTTCAAGATGATTTAGTCTCTGGAAGACATAAAAATGAATTTGTATTGGTAGATAAATCTGAAGTGACTCTTATAGACATTGACTCTAAACAGATTTCATCTGTTGCTGCTTCGTTAATTCCTTTCCTCGAGCATGATGATGCAAACCGTGCATTAATGGGTTCAAATATGCAGCGTCAAGCTGTTCCTGTGCTTCGCGCTGAAAAGCCATTAGTTGGGACGGGAATTGAGCGCGTTGTTGCAACTGACTCTAGAGTTTGTGTTGTTGCAGATCACGATGGCGTTGTTGAAACAGTGGATGCATCTAGAATTGTAATTCGAGTTGATTCTAAACAAGCTAAAGCTGGTGAGTTAGGCGTTGATATTTATAGCTTAATTAAATATTCCCGATCAAACCAAAATACTTGCATTAACCAGAAACCACTCGTTCAGCCGGGTGATAAGGTAGCTGCTGGTGATGTTTTGGCAGATGGCCCTTCTACAGATTTAGGAGAACTTGCATTAGGTCAAAACATGATGATTGCGTTTATGCCTTGGAATGGATACAACTTTGAAGATTCCATTCTAATTTCTGAGAAAGTTGTTCAGGAAGATCGTTACACTTCAATTCATATTGAAGAACTGACAGCTTACGCAAGAGATACAAAACTTGGTGCTGAGGAAGTGACTGCAGATATTCCAAACGTTAGTGAATCTGCCCTTTCAAAGCTTGATGATGTTGGTATCGTGTATGTCGGCGCCAGAGTAAAAGGTGGCGACATCCTAGTTGGTAAGGTTACACCAAAAAGTGAAACGGTCTTGTCACCAGAAGAAAAATTATTGCGTGCTATCTTTGGAGAAAAGGCTAATAATGTCAAAGATACTTCATTGAGAATGGGTGCTTCAAAGTCTGGTGTTGTCATCGACGTTCAAATCTTTACTAAAGATCGAGTTGCTAAAGATTCTCGTGCATTAGTAATTGATGAAGAGCGACTAGAGAATATTAAAAAAGATATTGATGATGAGTTTGGAATCATTGATGGAGATATTTTCCGCAGAATCCGTTTAAAACTATCTGGTAATGTTTCAACTAGTAACGTTGGCAGCATTAAGAGCGGTGATAAGATTGCTGCAAAAGACTTGAAGCCTTTAGAGAACAGTGAAATTGCAAAAATAAAAGTTAAAGACGCTGCAGTGAATAAAGAATTAGCTGCATTAGTCAAGCAATCTAAAGCCAAACAAGAAGAGTTTGAAGTATTTTTTGAGCAAGAAAGTGCGAAAATTAAAGAGGGTGCTGAATTGCCACCTGGAGTCCAGAAGATGGTTAAAGTCTATGTGGCAACGCGTAAAACTCTTCAGGTTGGTGACAAGATGGCTGGACGTCATGGAAATAAAGGCGTAATCTCTAGAGTTTCTCCTGTTGAGGATATGCCTCATTTAGCTGACGGTACTCCTGTTGATGTTGTATTAAATCCACTTGGTGTTCCATCTCGTATGAATGTTGGACAAGTATTAGAGGTACACTTAGGATGGGCTGCAAAAGGTCTTGGTTACAAGATTGGAAATCTTTTGGATGAGCATCGTAAAGATACCATTAAGCAAATTCGCTCAATGCTTGACTCCATTTACAATAGTTATGGAAAGGCTGAAGATCTAAAGTCATTTAGTGACGATGAAATATTAGAATTAGCTAATAATTTGCGAACGGGTGTGCCAATGGCAACCCCAGTTTTTGATGGTATTAAAGAAGAAGATATTAAATCATTACTTAAGATGGCTGATTTGCCTGAGAGTGGACAAATTCAATTATTTGATGGTAGGACTGGTGATCCATTTGATCGTGATGTAACCGTTGGTTATATGCACATGTTAAAGTTAAATCATTTAGTAGATGATAAGATGCATGCACGTTCGACTGGACCTTACTCGTTAGTCACTCAACAACCGCTAAGTGGAAAGGCTCAATTTGGTGGCCAAAGATTTGGTGAGATGGAAGTATGGGCTCTTGAGGCCTATGGTGCTGCTTACACTCTAAGAGAAATGTTAACAGTCAAATCTGATGATGTCAGTGGAAGAGCTAAGATGTATAAGAATATCGTTGATGGTGAAAATCGTACAGAGTCAGTCATGCCTGAGTCGTTTAATGTTCTAGTAAAAGAAATTCGATCTCTTGGTATTGATACTGAACTTGAACAAAATTAAATTAGGAGAATCCTTTGAAAGATTTATTACAAATTTTAAAACAGCAAAATAAAGAACAAGATTTTGATGCAATTAGAGTTGGTTTAGCTTCTCCTGAAAAGATTCGTTCTTGGTCTTTTGGTGAGGTGAAAAAACCTGAAACAATCAACTATAGAACCTTTAAGCCAGAAAGAGAGGGCTTGTTTTGCGCCAAAATTTTTGGTCCTATGAAAGACTTTGAGTGTTTGTGTGGTAAATACAAGCGTATGAAGTTTAGAAATGTCGTTTGTGAAAAATGTGGTGTTGAGGTGACACTTTCTAAAGTAAGAAGAGAGAGAATGGGGCATATAGAACTTGCAGCTCCTGTGGCTCATATCTGGTACTTAAAGTCATTGCCTTCTAGATTAGGACTTTTGATGGACATGACTCTAAAGGATATTGAAAGAGTTTTGTATTTTGAAGCTTTTTTGGTGACAGATCCAGGTAGTACTCCATTAATCAAAAAACAACTTCTTACTGAAGAAATGTATTTCGATGCTCTTGATCAGTATGGTGATGATGAGTTTGTAGCGAAGATGGGCGCTGAAGCTATGCAAGATGTGCTTTCTGAAATGCAACTTGAAAAGGAAGCGGCTAATTTACGTGAAGATGCATTAAATACAAAATCACAAACTAAGCTTAAGAAAATTAATAAAAGACTTAAGCTTGTTGATTCATTAATCAAATCAGGAAATAAACCCGAGTGGATGGTACTGAATGTGCTGCCTATTTTACCTCCTGATTTAAGACCTCTGGTTCCACTAGATGGTGGTCGATTTGCAACATCAGACTTGAATGATCTTTATCGTCGAGTAATTAACAGAAACAATCGTCTGGGTAGACTTTTAGAGTTAGATGCACCTGAAATTATTGTCAGAAATGAGAAGCGTATGCTGCAAGAGGCGGTTGATTCATTAATTGATAATGGTCGTCGTGGCCGTGCTGTAATGGGTAACAACAGGCGTCCTCTGAAGTCAATTGCTGATATGATTAAAGGAAAGCAAGGCCGATTCCGTCAAAACTT
>CABXNH010000056.1 GCA_902513495.1 uncultured Gammaproteobacteria bacterium | reverse complement strand
GCGGGTGTACTTTTAACCCGCGATGTCAACACGCACAAAAGAGCTGTAAAACATCTGAACCAGTCATGGAAACTTATGGCAAATCTCAAGTCGCTTGTCTTGCGCTTGACGAGGACCGAATATAACAAACAATATTAAGAGATAACAGGAAAAAACTTATGTCAAATAAATTATCAAACCTTAAAAATTTAATGAAAAAAAATAAGGTTGATTTACTGGCCTTAGGTCCTGGAACTCATATGAGATGGTTGTTAGGATTTAACCCCTATCCTGATGAAAGACCTTGTATGCTTTTGTTGGGATTGGAAAAGAATGCCTTCCTAATGCCCTCGGTTAATGCAGAAGATGCAATGAAGCGCTCTGATATTAAAATGTTTAGCTGGAACGATGAAAACGGCCCTAATAAAGCGCTAGATGATGCCCTTTCTTATACCGGCTCATCAAATGCAAAACATATTGCTATAGACGAAGCAATGCGCTCTCACTTTGCTTTAATACTTATTGAAGCATTACCAAAACCAACCTATGAGTTTACTAACTCTACGATTGGTGCGCTCAGAATGCGTAAAGATGATGTTGAGTTCGATAACCTTAAAGAGAATGCTCTGATTGACGATCGTGCAATGCAGGCTGGCTTTGCAGCAATCAAAGAAGGGGTTACTGAGCTCGAAATTGGAGAGGTAATTAACAAACATTTTATATCTGAGGGAGCAAAACCTCAGTTTTGTATTGTAGGGTCAGGACCAAACGGTGCCTTTCCACATCATCACACAGGCAATCGAAAAGTAGAATACGGCGATGTAGTATTGATTGACATTGGAGGACGAAAAGGAACCTTTCCAAGTGACATGACTCGCATTTCTGTTCTGGGTGAGCCCCCAGAGGGCTATCTTGAAATTCATGCCATTGTAGAACGCGCAGTTCAAGCTGCTATAGCAGCAGCAAAGCCAGGAGTTATGGCTAAAGAGGTAGATGCTGCAGCAAGGGGCGTTATTTCTGAGGCCGGCTATGGTGACTACTTTGTTCATCGAACAGGCCACGGACTTGGTATTGATATCCATGAACCTCCATACATTACTGCGACTTCTGAGGTCGTACTAGGTGAGGGAATGGTTTTTTCAATTGAGCCAGGAATTTACCTTCAAGGGAAGTTTGGAGTTAGACTAGAAGAGATCGTAATCTTAAGGTCTGATGGGCCTGAAATTCTGTCAGAATTATCTCGTGAAACTAACTTTATAAGCTAACAATCTGAAACCTCCTTAAGAATAGAATACAACGCCACCAACGTTACCATTCATCACCATAAAGGCAACAGTTTCAAACTGGCACTATCTTTGTCGGCCATCGCCGAAAGTGGCAGCATACTAGATATGATAAGTTGTAGAAAATGAAATATTTAAGCTCAATAGATTGAGTAGCTGATACTCAAATATAGGCGGCTAGAAGCGCTATTTGCATTATTTTTTAAAAAAAACTTGACATTAGGTTGTAAACACTATATTATTGTGCACTGCAACAAATGGTGCACTGCAACATACGTTGTTTTTTATATAACTTTTACTAATGATGAGGAAAATATTATGACAAATGATACTATAAAATTATTTAAAGATATCGCTGAGAAAAGCGTTGCTTCATTCAAAAACGTGGGCGAACTAAACTTGCGCACATTTGAAGCTCTTGCTGCAAAGCAAGTTGAGATAGTTCAGAATGCTGCTGATGCCGGTGTTAAACAATCAGCAATTTTTACTGACTCTAAAGATGTCAACGATTTACTATCAGCACAGTCTGACCTTGCTAACTCTTACACTGAAACACTTACTAAAAGTGTTACTGAGATCTCTGATATTCTTAAGGGAGCGCAAGATGAGTTAACTGGTCTAGCTGAAGTAGCTTTTGAAGATGCAAAGGTAAACGCTGAGAAGGTTGCTGCTGAAGTTAAAGCAAATACTGAGAAAGTAGTTGCTGATGCTAAATAAAGATCTAAATAAAGATTGTTATTAGAAGGCGCCTATTTAGGCGTCTTTTTTTTGCTTATTTATCAGACTTACTAAAAAATTGCTTTTGTGTCTGTTGCCATAGTTCAAACTGTTTTTTACCCATATCCATCCATGCTTCAGCCGGATTTTCAATTTTTGGCTTAGTTAAATGCTCCCTTAATATATCTTGCTGTTCAGTAAAGAATTCCATACTTTGCTCTAGATAGCTTTTAAAACTGTCTTGCGAGCTCTCGCCATAATTACGAATAAAGTTGATTAGTAGTTCACTACTAAACATGGGCTCTCCTTCACCAGACTCATAATCCATGATTATTTGTAGTAAGATATTTCTCGTAATATCTTCGTTAGTTTTTTTCTCAAAAACTTTAAATGGAGATCCATCAATAACCAGTTTTCTCACTTCGTCCAGTGTAATGTAGCAACTAGTGCTAGTATCATATAGGCGTCGATTGGGGTATTTTTTAATTAAGCGTTCTTGAGACATAGTAATAAGGTTAATAAATTAAAAAAACACAATTCCTAGCAAAAGAAATTGTGTTTTAGATTTTATCACTATTCTCATATCGTGTGTTTCAAACGATATGCAGTAAGTATTAGTGCATATGTTGCCCGCCATTCGCTGCTAGATTAGCTCCAGTAATTAGCCCGGCATCATCTGAACATAAGAAAGCAACAAGAGCAGCAATCTCCTCAGGTTTTCCAAGCCTTCCAATTGGAATTTGTGCAATTATTTGATTACGAATTTCCTCTGCAACCGCCATAACCATATCAGTTGCAATATAGCCTGGAGAAACTGTATTAACAGTTACACCTTTACGAGCAACCTCTTGAGCTAGCGCCATTGTAAAGCCATGAATTCCTGCTTTGGCAGCACTGTAGTTAGTTTGACCAAACTGACCTTTTTGACCGTTGATTGAAGATATATTAACAATACGTCCATAACCTTTTTCGGTCATTCCGTTGACAAATTGATGACTAACATTGAAAACACTGTTAAGGTTTGTAGTTATAACCTGTGACCATTTGTCAGCATCCATCTTTCTGAAAGAACCGTCACGAGTAATTCCAGCATTATTGACTACTATATCAACAACACCTAAGTCTTTCTCTATCTGTTCCTTCATAGATTGACAGTCATCATAGCTACTAACATCGCATGCAATGATTGTAGAATCAAAGTTTTGGCTGCTCTTCCACGTCTTAGCCTTTTCTTGGTTCAATGAGGTGGTAACAATTTGTGCACCATCATCTGCAAGACGCTGACAAATAGCTGTCCCTATTCCTCCAGTGCCTCCTGTTACCAAAGCGATTTTATTGTCCAACTTGCCCATACATATTCTCCTGTCTATTTAATTTATTTAGTTTATATATTGATATTATTCGGAAACCCTTTCAACCGCCATTGCAACACCCATACCACCGCCAATACATAAAGTGGCGAGGCCTTTGTCAGCCTTGTCACGCTGCATTCCGTGGAGCAACGTTACAAGTACTCTGGCGCCTGACGCTCCAATTGGGTGGCCAAGCGCTATAGCGCCTCCAGTTATATTAACTATGGAGCTATCTAAGCCGAGAGATTCGTTAACTGACATAGCTTGCGCTGCAAACGCCTCGTTT
>CABXNH010000055.1 GCA_902513495.1 uncultured Gammaproteobacteria bacterium | reverse complement strand
TTGGATGCTCTTGGAAAAAATGCGCCGATTAAGAAGTTCTCATATGCCCAGGTCTTTTTTGAGTATTCAGATATCGATATACTCAATAGTGATATTAATGATCTCAAGGAGATAACGAATTCATTGGGTTTGAGTTCCGATTATGATTGGATTGAAGATATTCAAATGCTTCTTTTTGTTCATTTGATTGAACCAAGGCTCAAAGAGATTCCCGTATGCTTTGTCTATGATTTTCCGAAGCAGCAGGCCGCTCTTGCAGAAATTGATGGCCCTGTAGCACATCGATTTGAAATGTATATTGATGGAACTGAGATTGCAAATGGCTACCAAGAAATCCAGTCTGCACAAGATTACCGGGACCGCTTTAACACTGAACTAAATAAGAGGAAGGCCTTATCTAAGCCATTTGAGTTTCTTGACAACGGCTTCCTGGAGGATCTTGAAGGAGGTATCCCTAATTGCTCTGGCGTAGCTATTGGTATTGAAAGACTATATTCTTCATTGAGTTTATAATTGAGTGTGAACTTAACATTAAAGAGAACTTCTAAATAACCTTGGAAAATTCAAACACACCTTTTTGGGAGACTAAGTCGCTTCATGAAATGAGTCCTGAGGAGTGGGAGTCTCTCTGTGATGGATGCGGGCGATGCTGTCTGCATAAGTTAGAAGATGATAGTGCTGGGAAAGTTTACTTTACAGATGTTGCGTGTCATTATCTCGATGAAGAGAGCTGTTCTTGTCCACACTATTCAGATCGTCAAAAGTATGTCCCAGACTGCTTAACTATTAATCCAGATTGGGGTGAAAAGTTTAATTGGCTTCCAACTACTTGTGGATATCGGTTACTATATGAAGGAAAAGGCCTTCATGAATGGCACCCACTTATCAGTGGTGACAAAAATAGCATTCATTTAGCAGGGATTTCAGTTAGAGGCAGAACCTACAGGGATAACGAAATTACCGAAGATCAATTATTCGAACATGTTATTAATTGGGTGGAATAGATGAAAAAATTAATCACATTCATATTTAGCTTACTCATCACTTTCAATGTTTTGGCTAACGATTGGCCGCATCAAAACATCTCAAAAGCAGTCTTTGCTCTAGAGATTAAAGATAGAACCCCTATCAATATTATTGAAGAGCTTGACAATTCTTTGGGTAAAATCTATTTTTTTACAAATATCCGTAACCTTCAAGGTCAGCGAGTTACACATCGCTGGATATACAACAACAAAGTAATGGCAGAGGTTGTGCTTGATGTTGGCGGGCCAAGATGGAGAGTCTGGTCTTCGAAAAATTTGTGGCCGACTTGGATTGGAGAATGGAACGTTGAAGTGCTCGGTGCGGATGGTGAAGTACTCTATCAAAAAGAATTTAACTACATAAGTAAATAATGAAAAAAGTTGTATTGGCATATTCGGGTGGTTTAGACACTAGCATCATTGCTAAGTGGCTCCAAGATACATACAGTTGTGAGGTAGTTACCTTTACGGCAGATATTGGTCAAGGTGAAGAAGTTGAGCCAGCCCGATTAAAGGCTGAAGCAATGGGAATCGAAGAAATTTATATTGAAGACTTGAGAGAAGAGTTTGCACGTGATTTTGTTTTTCCAATGTTTAGAGCAAATGCAATCTATGAGGGTGAATACCTTTTAGGTACCTCTATCGCTCGACCTTTAATTTCTAAAAGACTTGTAGAGATTGCTAAGGAAGTTGGTGCTGACGCGATCTCTCATGGAGCTACTGGAAAAGGAAATGATCAGGTAAGGTTTGAATTAAATGCTTATGCTATAAATTCTGAAATTCAGATTATAGCCCCATGGCGTGAGTGGGATTTGTCATCTCGTGAGAGCTTAATGGACTATGCTGAAAAGCATAACATCGAGGTTGATTATAAGAAACAATCAAAAAAATCTCCATACTCTATGGATGCGAATCTACTCCACATCTCTTATGAGGGTGATCTTTTAGAAGACCCATGGGAAGAAGCTGAAGATGACATGTGGCGTTGGACAGTGTCTCCAGAGAACGCTCCTGATAAGCCTGAATATATAGAGCTAACTTATGAAAAAGGTGACATTACAGCAATTAATGGAGTGCCCATGTCACCAGCAAAAGTAATGGAGACATTAAATCAGCTTGCTGGAGCGCATGGTATAGGCCGCCTTGATATCGTAGAAAATCGTTTTGTTGGAATGAAATCACGGGGCTGTTATGAAACCCCAGCTGGAACCATCATGCTAAAAGCGCATCGTGCGATAGAGTCATTAACTTTGGATCGTGAAGCGGCACATCTTAAAGATGAGCTAATGCCGAAATACGCCAAACTTATTTACAATGGTTTTTGGTTTGCACCAGAGCGTGAAATGATGCAGGCAGCTATTGATGCCTCTCAGGAGAATGTAAGTGGTGTTGTCAGAGTAAAGCTCTACAAGGGCAACACTTCAGTTGTTGGTAGAAAATCTGACAACAGTTTGTTCAGTGAGAAAATTGCAACATTCGAGGACGACGAGGGTGCATACAACCAAAAAGATGCGGAGGGTTTTATTAAGCTCAACGCGCTAAGACTTAGATTGAAATCTCTCTAATAGTGATAAAAGTCGGCATCCTTTCGGATACTCATGGAGTAATTCATCCTCAAATTATAAAGCTCATGAATGACTGTGATTTTGTAATTCATGCTGGTGATATTATTGATGAAGATTCTCTAGCTGCGCTCACACCAAAACAAAAAATGATTGCTGTTAAGGGCAATAATGATGTGCATATTAATTCACTTGGGGAGGTCGAAATGCTCAACCTTCCTGGCGGCAATATAGCGATAGAGCATGGTCATTTGCATGGGCATGTTCAGCCAAGTCATGATTCTTTAAGGGATACTTATCCCAATGCCAAGTTAATTGTTTATGGGCACACTCATAAACAGGTTATTGATAAAGAAGGGTCCACTTGGGTAGTCAATCCAGGTTCAGCTGGAAAGATTCGGAATTATGGCGCAGCAAAATGCCTTCAGCTGACTATTAAAAGTGAAAATGAATGGGATATTGAGCCACAGATTTTTGATGACGCTTTCTAATAAATCAAATAGCCTTAATCGATTGATCCACCCTCAATGATTTCATCAGCGGTTGCATCTCGAACTGATAACACTTCAACATAAAAAATAATATCTTTTCCTGCAAGAGGGTGATTGCCGTCGATGGTCAGTTTGCCATCTTCAATACTTGAAACAATAAAATCTTTAGTGCCCCCTTTATCATTTTGCATAGTGACAGCTGCACCAATAAATCGATACTCTAAAGGCACATTATTGATATCATCTGTAAAAATTAACTCATCTAATTTTGGACCAAAGGCGTCCACAGCCTTAAGAAGAATCTCTACCTCGTCTCCAACTGATTTACCTTCTAACTCTTTAGTAACTTGATTAAATAGGAGCGTATTGTCGCCTTGAACATAACCTAAAGGTTCTTCAACCTGCTCTATAACCTCGCCATTGGTTTGGTCTATGATTCTATAGGTTAGTTCAACAAACTTATTCGTTGTAATTGTATTGCTCATGTCTTTAATCAGAAGATTTAGAAAATTGTTGCACCAAATATTTTAACTTTACCTTCTTCGATACCCAAAACAAGGCGACCTAAGAATTCTCCAGGCACCTCATCACTTGTTTGTTTATATAGGACTGTTATGTATTCACCACGCCTAAGACAACCTAAAAATT
>CABXNH010000054.1 GCA_902513495.1 uncultured Gammaproteobacteria bacterium | reverse complement strand
TTATTAACATCCAACAGTGCTGCACTGGCTCCAATTCCAGCAGCATTACCTACCGAAACTATTTTTTCTGCCGTTGATGTTGGAATAATATCCAATAAAGCAACATACCTAGCATCTAAATGAGCTCCAAAAGCACCTGCTAATAATATTTTGTCAAAATGGTCACAATCAAGGTAGTCCATCAATATTGATACGCCAGCTGAAAGTGCGGCCTTAGCCAGTTGAATAGATCGAATATCCACTTGTTCAATATAGATCGATTTATCGCCTTGATCAACTAATAAAAATCGGGTTGTGTTTCCCTTTTTTGAAAAAAGTTCAGGGGCAATTGATTCAACAAAAAGACCACCCTGGTCGATAATACCTGCTTCTGCGAATGCAACAATTGCCTCAATAATACCGCTTCCACAAATTCCAACTGCCTTCATTTGAACAAGCTCAAAGTCGGGCTCATCTGACCAAGCATCACAACCGATTACCTTAAATCGAACCTTTAAAGTTTCTTTATCTATCCTAACTCTCTCAATAGCACCATAGGTTGCCCTGACGCCAGAACTAATTTCAGCTCCTTCAAATGCAGGACCTGTTGGTGATGAAGTAGCATATACCTTGCCTCCCTTAGAGAGCATGATTTCAGCGTTTGTACCAATGTCAACTAGCAAGGTTGTTTCAGAATGCATTGTATCGATTTGACTAAGATAAGCTGCAGCGGTATCAGCACCGACATGGCCTGCAATCAAGGGCAAGAAAGATAACCGAGTTTTTGGATAAAGATCAAAACCCAAATCTTTAGCATCAACATCTAGCCAGCTCCTTATTGAAAGAGTGAAAGGGGCCTGGCCTAATTCAACTGGGGAGATTCCAAAAAATATATGGTGCATAATTGGGTTTCCAACCAATACAACTTCTAGAAGTTTATCCCATTCCGTTTCTAAATTTTCACACGCCTCATGGAGCATTTCAGTGATCTTGCCTCTAACAGCAGCAGTCAATTTTTCATCTCCACCCTTATTCATCATGATATAAGAGACTCGACTCATTAAATCTTCGCCAAAACGAATTTGCGGGTTCATTGCTGAAGATTCATAAACTAATTGACCATTTAATAGGTTATAAACATATAGCGCTATAGTGGTTGAACCAATATCAATTGCACCCCCTAGGATTTGATGTGTGCCTTTAGGATAAGCGGCAACTATTTGATGATTGTCCCGAACTGCGACAGTTAGATCGCCTTTACTTTGATGAATGAGTGGCTGAAGATCTCTTAACAAACTAAAGTCAATGGTGGCATTGACGCCTTGTTTTGCAAGCTGAGAAATAAGGTTTTCTGAAGAAGAAGGGTTTTCATCCAGAGTTGCCTCATCTAGTGTGCAATCAATGAGATTTATTGAGCTAGAAATCGAATAATTCTGAGCCGCATTTTTTTTACTAATGTAGGCTTTGTGTTCTTGACTTTCTTCTGGAACATCAATTACCAAATCACCCTGGATACATGATTGACAGGCTAATCTCTTACCTTTGTATGTTGGGTTATCTTGTATTAATTGTTTTTCAAGCCTCGTAACAGCGCTCACGTTTTCAGGCTCACACTTCACACCAAATTTTGAATGCTTTCCCTCAGAAACCTCTATCCAGCACTGATGACACTGGCCGTAGCCGCCACATAGTGAACGAATAGCCACTCCTGCATCTTGTGCAACCTGTAATAATGTATCACCAAACTCGCCCTTAAATTGGCGACCCGAAGGAGTGAAACATACTTGATAATTATCGTCCATCTTTATTCTTACTCATCTATTTTGCTATCACCATAACCTTCACTTTGAGGTTCATCAGAGCTGATATTATAATAACATCCTTTTTCTTCAGTAAATATATGGTGCCAGGTGCCTAATTCTTTAGAATCTTCGATACTTCCTGCTGTAACACTTATAGTTGGCTTGTTGTCATTCTGCCAAAACATATTTGCACCGCAGTTATCACAAAAGCCATGCCTTGAGCCTTCGTGAGTATAAAACCACTTTATCTTACCCTTGATTTTAATATTTTCACGACTCACTTGAGATGCAGCCATAAAGTGTCCTGTCATCTTTCGACACTGTTCGCAGTGGCAATAGGAGATATCATTCAAATCAAAAGCTATATAGGTAGTCTGTCCACATACACAAGACCCCTTATACTCTTCACTAGGCATAATCTATGTGCGTCTCCTTCTTCTTCTTCCTTCCCTAGGATCCTCACCCTCTTTTGGCTTCTCTTTATAGGCTGATATCCATTTAGTACATCCGTCATCCACTCCTGTCAAAACATCTCCTGCTCTAATCGCTTGGACAAGTTCTGGATGCAAAGGGTTAACAATAGCAGAGGTCATTCCCGCTGCAATTAACATTGGTAAGAAAGCATTATTAATTCCACTTCTTTGAGGTAAGCCAAAACTTACATTTGAAGCTCCACAAGTTGTGTTTACCTTTAATTCACTACGAAGTTTTCTGACCAGCTCAAAAACTTGATTTCCGGCCTGAGAAATTGCACCAATTGGCATAACCAATGGATCAACAACTACATCTTCTGGCTTAATTCCATAGTCTGCAGCATGTTCAACAATTTTTTTAGCAACTTTAAATCTTTCATTTGGATCTTCACTAATACCAGTTTCATCATTAGAAATTGCAACAATCGCTGCATCGTATTTTTTCACAAGAGGCAGTACTCGTTCCAAAACCTCTGTCTCGCCAGTTGTTGAATTGACTAGAGCCCGACCTTGGTAAGCGGCCAAACCTGATTCAAGTGCTTCAATAATCGAGGAGTCAATTGATATAGGAACGTCCACAACAGCCTGAACGCGTCTTATAGACTCTGCCAATATTGCTGGCTCATCAGCTAATGGAATACCTGCGTTAACATCAAGCATTTGGGCGCCCGCCTCTACTTGAGCAATTGCATCTGCAATAACACGAGAGTAGTCTCCTTCTTTCATTTCTGCAGCTAAAATTTTTCTACCAGTTGGGTTGATTCTTTCTCCAATCATTACAAATGGATGACCAAAACCAATAGTGACCTCTCTTGATGAGGACGATAATGTTGTTGTTGCCAATTTACTTACTCCTATTATAATTATTTGTCGCGCTTTTAATCCATGAAGCATTCACATTTATGCCCCCTAAGGGGAAAAAATGAACATTTGTGATATTGAAACTAGGGTTCGCTTTTTTGTGCTCAGCCAATGTCTCTAAAAAATCATTTGGCTCAAACGGCAATAATAATTTCTTAACATCTTTTGCTCTTTTTTGCAAAACTCTAAGTGAAGGGCCGACTCCACACGCTATGGAAAACTTAATTAAAGTTTGTAATTTAGCAGGCCCTGCAACACCAATATGAACTGGAATATCTATACCATTTTTGATTAGTGAATCTGCCCATTCAATTACTGGACCAGCCTCAAAACAGAATTGAGTTGTTAAAGCTAAATTAATGTTCGTTCTTTCTTTAAATTTTTGTTTCCAGTTGAGCGCTTCATCAACATTTTTAGAAGAGTTGTCAGGATCAATATCCTTGTTACCTTCTGGATGACCAGCAAAATGCAAATGCTTAAAATTATACTTTTCAAACAACTCTGTCTCGACGAGCTGCATTGAGCTTGTGAAATCACCATGAGGATTACTCACTCCCCCAGCCAAAAGCAGGGCTTGTTCGATACCCGCATCATTCTGGTATCTGTTTATCCAATCTTCTAGCGTTTTATAATCTTTGATAATTCGAGCA
>CABXNH010000053.1 GCA_902513495.1 uncultured Gammaproteobacteria bacterium | reverse complement strand
ATTCAAGTGGTCAATATCAAGAGGCTATAAATCAGATAAAAATCCTAAATGAGTCGCACCCGAATACACCTTTTTTATTTAATCTCATAGGCGCCTGTTATAAGTCTTTGGGCCAACTAGAAGGTTCAGCTAAGATGTTTGAAACAGCAGTTAATATTAAACCAGACTATGCTGAAGCTCACAAAAACCTTGGTATTACGCTTAAAGACATAGGTCAGCTAGATGCTGCAGCTGAAAGTTTAAATAAAGCCATAGCTATTGACTCTAATTACTTAGATGCACACTACAACCTTGCCATCACGCTTAAAGATCTTAATCAGCTTGATGCAGCAGTTAAGACTTATCAAAAGGTTATAGAGATAAATCCAAACTTTGCTCAGGCGTATAACAATCTTGGAAATCTTTTGAAAGATCTGGGTCAAAATGATGAAGCCCTAAAAAACTATAACAAGGCAATAGAGATAAATCCAAACTTTGCACATGCGCACAATAATCTTGGTAACGTTTTTAAGGATCTTGGACAGCTAAAAGATGCAGTAAGTAATTATAAGAAAGCAATAGAAAGAAATCCTGACTTCTCTGAGGCACATAACAATCTTGGTAATGCTTTTAAAGACCTTGGTGAGCTTGATAATGCAATAAAGAGTTATCAGAAGGCGGTAGAGCTCGACAATAATCTATATGAAGCTTATTACAATCTTGGTGTTGTATTGATTCAATTAAAGCGATTCAATGAAGCAATTCAATGCTTTCAGAGTGCAATAGAGATTAATCCAAATTTTACTCAGGCGTTTAATAATCTTGGCAGCGCTTTGATGAGTCTAGGAAGACTTAAGGAGTCCATTAACTATTTCAAAAAATCATTAGATATTGATTCTGAATATGTTAATGCACTCAATAATCTTGGTATTGCTCTCACTGACATAGGTCAATTGAAAGCCGGTGCAAAATCGATTGAAAGAGCTATAGAGATTGATCCTGACTTTGCTGAAGCTCACAACAGTTTAGGTAACATTTTCAAAAAGTTAAAAAAAATAGATAAGGCGCTCCTATGCTATGAGCGTGCATATGCAATTAAGCCAGAAATGGATTTTGTTTTGGGTAGTATTTTGAATTTGAAAATGCATCTTTGCATTTGGGATGGCCTGTCAAGTCAAATTGATGACTTAACTAGAAAAATTGGTAAAAATGAAAAAACTATAGACCCATTTAACCAGTTGGGACTCACTGATATTCCTGCTCTCCAAAGGAAAGCTACAGAAATAAGAATCAATAGTGCTCACCCTAAAAATTATTCATTACCAACAATCAATCCTTATGAGAAGCACTCAAAGATACGTATTGGTTATTTCTCTGCAGACTTCAAAATACATCCAGTTACAACTCTAACTGCTGAACTTTATGAGGTTCATGATCGGAATCACTTTGAGATTCATGCCTTCTCTTATGGTCCTGATACTAAGGATGAGATGAATCTTCGCATTAAAGCTGGGGTGGATTACTTCCATAATGTTGAAGCTATGTCGCATAAAGACATTACCCTTCTTGCCAGGTCCTTAGAGATTGATATTGCAGTTGATTTAACTGGCTACACTGCAAAGTCGAGAACTGATATTTTTGCCATGTCAGCTGCCCCGATTCAGCTGAGTTATATCGGTTATTTGGGGACGATGGGAGCTGATTATTATGACTATCTTATTGCTGATCCAGTGATGATCCCTAAAGAGAATCAAAAGTATTATGTTGAGAAGATTGTTTATCTACCTAGCTTTCAAGTGAATGACTCTAAGGACTTACCACCGGAGATTACTCTGACTCGCAAAGACGTGGGCCTTCCTGAAGAAGGCTTTGTGTTTTGTTGTTTTAACAATACTTATAAATTTACTCCTACGATTTTTGATAGTTGGGCTCGAATCTTAAGTGCAGTTGATAACAGTGTTTTGATAGTATTTGCCAATAATGAATTATCAAAAACTAATTTAACCAAAGAGCTTATTCAAAGAGGGGTCAAAGCTGAAAGACTTATTTTTGGTGATAGTGTTAAAAGACCAGAATATCTAGCTCGATACCGCACTGCTGACCTGTTTTTAGATACTCATCCTTATAATGCGGGTACCACTGCCAGTGATGCTTTGAAGATGGGGCTTCCACTTTTAACAATGATAGGCAAATCTTTTAATAGCAGAGAAGCGGCCAGTATATTGACTTCAATAAACCTTCCCGAGCTCATTACCAATACTCCAGAAGAGTACGAAGCACTTGCAATCGAGCTTGCTTCTAATCCAGATAAACTCAAAGCGATTAAAGATAAGCTGACTAGTAATTTATCTACAGCGCCACTTTATGATACCAAGCTGTTCACTAAAAACATAGAGTCTGCTTACACTGAGATGTACGAAAGACATCACAAGGGTTTAGAGCCTGATCATATTTATGTGGAAGAGTAAATGACTGATTCTAATCAACCGCCACAATCAAAAATTGACTCCATTATTGCTCTTTTCTCAAATAATAAGCTGCAGGAGGCATTGGATAAAGTTAAAACTCTTTCCAATAGCTTTCCTAAAGACTCATTACTTCACAATATAACTGGTGCTTGTTATGCAGGTCTAGGTCAATTAGGTTCAGCTGTTAAAAGTTATGAAAAGGCGATAGAAATTAAGCCTGATTATGCTAAGGCACATTATAACCTCGGCAATGCTCTGCATGATTTAGCTCTTCAGGGATTAGGGTATTTAGATGATCCGATAAATAGTTATGAGCGGTCATTAGAAATTGATCCAGACTATGCTGAGGCTCATAATAATCTAGGTAATGTTTTAAAAGATCTTGGAAGGCTTGATGAGGCTTTTGAGAGTTTTGAAAAGGCGCTTACAATTAAACCTGATTATGTTGAAGCACATTATAGTTTAGGCATCGTTTTATTTGATTTGGGCCAGCTTGATGATGCAGTTAAAAGTTATAAAAAGACCATAGAGATTAACCCTGGCTTTGCCCAGGCACATAATAGTTTAGGTAATGCTTTTACAGAACAAGGTCAGCTGGATGATGCAATTCAGTCCTATCAAAAGGCACTAAAGCTTAATCCAAATTATTCAGAGGCACATAACAATTTAGGCAATTCTTTAACAGAACAAGGTCAATTCAACGATGCGATTGTATCTTATCAAAAAGCATTGGAAATCAATCCAAACTATCCTGCTTTGCATAACAATTTAGGTAATGCTTTTAAAGAACTTGGACAGTTAGAAGATGCCTTGAAATCCTATTCCAAAGGACTTACTTACAATCCTAACTATATTGATCTGCTTAATAATCTTGGTGTTGTTTTGAATGACCTTGGTCAGCTGGATGAAGCGGTTAAAAGTTATGAGAGGGCAATAGACATTAAGCCAGATTATGCTGAAGCATACAACAATTTGGGTGTGACATATAATAAGCTTGGTCAATTAGAAAAAGCAGTTCAAGTCTATGAAAAAGCTTTAAAAATTGATTCAGATTATGCTGATACACATAATAATCTTGGAGTTGTTCTGAAAAAACTTGGTCAACTAGATGAGGCAATTGATTCTTATCAAAAAGCAATAGCTATTAATCCAGATGATGCTGATACATATAATAATTTAGGAATAGTTTTTGATGAGCAGGAGCGATTGGATGATGCAATTCAGTCTTATCGTAAAGCAGTATCTATTCAGTCAGACTTAGCTGAAGCCTATAATAATCTTGGACACACGCTTTGCAAACTTCATCGCTATCAAGAGGCTATAGTTTTATATGAAAAAGTATTT
>CABXNH010000052.1 GCA_902513495.1 uncultured Gammaproteobacteria bacterium | reverse complement strand
AAGAACTATACATGGTCAGTGTATTGTTCATGGAATGCACTCTTTACTCTGGGCATTAAACTCATTAGCTAAAGAAAAGAATATTACTGGCTCAAAGATAATAGTTCGTTTTTTAAAACCAATCTTTCTTGGAGAGGAGGTATCTTGCGTTTGGGATAAATCCAGTAATCGACTATCCATAATAACAAACGAAATAATAAATACGGCTATTGACCTTGAGATTGATGAAATTACCCCAAATAATGAAATTCAAACTCCTATAAAAAAAACTCCACGCAGCATTCCTCTTGAACCTACTTTTCTAGAGTGTTCAAAACTATCAAACCAACCATTCAATTTATTTGGCACTACAAGATTATCAACAAGATTATTCCCCTATTTTTGTAATCTCTATGGAGCTGCTACCGCTTGTGAAATAGCTGCAATCTCTCAAATAGTTGGCATGGAATGCCCAGGATTACATTCTCTCTTTGCAGGCCTTGAAATTAAAATTGCAGCTGAAAGAACTGAAACATTTTTTGAAGTTACAAAAAGCGATGAGCGTTTTAATTTATTAAATATTTATGTTAAAGGCAATTCGTTAACCGCCAATATTGAATCATTTTTTCGACCGATGCCTTCAAAAAATCTTCATATTTCCCAACTAAAATCTCTTGTTAAAAATAATGAATTTAAAAATGTTAATGCATTAATTATAGGCGGATCAAGAGGCCTTGGAGAAGTAGTTGCAAAACTGATATCACTGGGGGGAGGAAAATCCTTGATTACTTATCATGTTGGATATATTGAAGCGGAAAGAGTTGTGAATGAAATACAAGTTTGGGGTGGAGAATCAAAGATGACTCAGCTTACGGTTAATGAAAAAGATTTTCAGCATATTGATTATTCGAATATAAATCAGATTTATTATTTTGCCTCACCTAAAATTTTAAGTGAGAGATCAAAGAATTATGATGAAATATTGCTTTCACTTTACCGAGAAATATATGTAGATTGCTTCTATAAAATCTGCAAAAAATTAATTTCCAGAAATTCTAAGTGTTCAATTTTTTATCCTTCAACAATTTATATTGAAAATCCTCCACAAGGCTTTAAAAACTACATTCAAGCAAAAGTTGAAGGGGAAAAGCTTTGTAAAGATTTAAATAAAAGTGCCGTCATAAATATCATTGCACCTCGCTTGCCTGTTTTGACTACTGACCAAAATCAATCAATAATCAATCAGCACTCTGAAGATAATGCTGAAACACTTCTTCCTTATATTAAGAAGATGCAAAATTTAAATAATTAAATACATATCAATTGAGTAATACTTGTTTATTAAGAATATTTGTGGTTTACTAATATTGCCCTTATCAAATCATAAGTTATAAATTAATTAAAATTCAAGTAAGTTCATTTCTTAATCTCCATTTATTGCTTTTCTTTACAAATATTTCTTTATTCCTGAAGCCCTCAGCAACACGAAAGAATTCATCTTCCGAAATTTGGTGAAACTCTAGAAATTCTTCAATATAAGCTGGAAAATCATATTGAAGACTATTAACAATTTCAACTGCTTCTGGTCTATTCATGTAACCATTCCAAATATTGTAACAAGTATGATCAGTGGGGCGCCAAAAGCCAAGTTTAAGAAACTTCAACCACAAATGAACTTCGCAAAGCTTTTCATCAATATTGTCATAATTTAGATAATTTCCTGGTAATGGCCCAGATTTTCTTCCTTTGAAACCAAAAGTTTTGGCAATCTTATAATGCTTAATGCCATCCCACCATTGATAATATCCCAAATAAATAGATTTAATATTTGCATTTTTAATTTCATTTAACTCAGGAGGCTTATAAAATAGTAATTCATCATTTAATGAAGCATCTGAAATAAGTGAGTCAAACTCTATCTCTCTAAAAAGATCGTTATTTATTAATTCTTTTGCATCACCATCCTCTAAACTATCTTTATCAATATTACCCCCAAACTCGACTCCAATATCTTCGCCCCATACTACTAAAGGAATCTTATAGAAATATGCTGACCTAGCAACTGCCGCAAAAACTACTCTATGCTCCGCATAATTTGGATTTCCAACTTTGATTAAAGCCATTTTTCTTATTCTTTTGTGTGTACTTGGTCGAACTGAAATCGTAATCAAATCGACTCCTAAATTTTCTACCATAGAATTAAGGTTTTCGATTCCTTCAACAGTTTGAACGTGGGCAACAACATTTACTGCCAAAACATTAAGATTATATTTTTGGCTCATAGTGTAGACTTGCATGATGCTATCTTTACCACCACTAACTGGAACAAGACAATCATAGCCATTTTTATTCTTTCCTCGAATTCCGTCACATATTTTATGAAGCTTAGCCGACCTTTCAGACCAATCAATCGTTTTTTTTAACTCTACAGCTCTACATGCACTACAAATCCCTTCATTATCTATCTTAAGTCCAGGCTTTGTATTTGGCAAAACGCATCTCTTGCAGTAATACACAAAAACTCCTAATCAATTAATGAATTATTATTATTTCTTGGCATATATTTCATTCCTTTAGGCTGGTTTTCTAGAGCGCCAAAATTATATTTATCTATATAGCCTCTGCCCATTAGTAAATAGGTTTTCTCACTTTCATAAACTTTTCCATTTGAAGTATTAATGAACTGACAGTTTTCAATCTTTTTTAATCTATGATTTTCAATGTCTTTGTCATATTTATGATTTTCAATCGAATCTTTTAACTTCCAATTAGATCCCTTCTTTTTTGACCAAATTCTTTTATCTCTATTATGAAGTATGTAAGAAAAGAAACTATCTTCTGTCATTCCACACCAGTCTAAAAACATTTGTGTATCTTTTGGGATAATATTAGAGTATTTTTTTACTAAATCAATTCCTTCCTCCCTTGTCATTCTTGCCAATCTAATTTCTCTTGAAGCATGGTCTGTCACTTTTGAATAGCCTAATTTTATATATTTAAGATAATCATGCAGGCCTGCAGAATGATGGCAATGAACATCTTCATAGGTATTAAAGGTTCTTTGTTGTAAGGTTGACTCATAGCCATATAACTTTATCATTAATTCATGCTGCGATTTAGAATCCCATCTAATATAGTTACTCAAATAAATTCCTCTTACACCAGCTTTTCCAATCTCTTCATCACTTGGATATAAAAAACCTTTAATATCTCTTTGAGTTATATGAGAGTTTTTTAACATTTCTGCTGAAACTCCAAACAAACTATGTTCTTTTCTGCATCTTTCAGTCATTTCAACCTCATCAATATGAGAAAACATCCCAGTTTGTTCAGACCATCCTTGAACACCCCAAATTATTAAAGGTATATTGTATTTAACAGCAACCTGAACAGGAAAGGTTGAATTTCCAGCTAAAACATGCCAGTACATATTGCTGTATTGCTTAATAGTATGTTTGGTAATTTTTCTTAATAAATCGGGTGAATGGGTAGATTTAATAAGATCACAATCAAAAACAGTTGCTAAATTAGCAAGATTTCTTATTCCAACTTTAGTATTGTAATGATGATTATAATTAACCAAAAGGGGCTCTAGGCCGAGTACATTCTTAACCATATGAACTATAAAATGGCTGTCACCGCCTCCAGTTACTGGAACTATACAATCAAAACCTCTCCCCTTATTGTATTCTTTAATGTCTAATACTATTTTTTCAAGCTTCTTAAACCTAGAAGACCAATCTAATTTGTCTTTTTCCTCGTGAACCCTGCAACCACTGCAGATTCCATCACTATCAAATAAAATCCCATATGGATGATTTTCAGGATATAGACATCTTTTACAATACTTCATAAATAATTTTTATTAATAGGTCGACCAGATTCATCAAACCAAAATTCATTATATGATGGGTTAATCTCCATTCGTATATTTTGATGTTTCTGCATTAAGTTTGCTTTGGCAATTATTGAGCTATGCTCAATGTGATGAAAAATATTACTAGCTGAAACTGCTGATGCGCCACCTAAAATAGTCCCTTCTGAAAAATCAGAAAATGAGCCTACGCCTCCACAAGCAATCAGAGGTATAGATAAGTTAGATGAAACATTCAAAAGTAATTCATTATCATAACCAATTCTCATACCATCATTATCAACTGAATTAAGAAATATTTCTCCTGCGCCTAATTCTTCACATTTTTTCGACCATAAAATAACATCTTTATAGATTGGCTTTACTTTAGAAAAAGAAAAGACTTCATATTGATTATTCTTAATTTTTTTTGCATCTATTGAAACAACGATTGCTTGACTTCCAAGAGAATACGCAATGTCAGATATTAACTCAGGTGATTTTAAAACATGAGTATTTGCTGTAACCTTATCAGCGCCGGAATCTATAACTTTTTTAGCTACCTTTGGTGAAGT
>CABXNH010000051.1 GCA_902513495.1 uncultured Gammaproteobacteria bacterium | reverse complement strand
GAAGGGGAACACATCGAACAGGGCTGTAAAAGTGTGGCCTTAAATTTAACTTATCAATCGAAAGAAGTTACCTTAACTGATGAACAGTTGGCTGAAAAAGTTAGTAAAATAGTGGCTCATTTAGAAACAAAATTCTCAGCTAAATTAAGATAAATTATGTCCCTTACAAAACAAGATATTGCAAACACCCTCGTCAAAAAAACAGCGCTCACTCAAACCCAGGCGCTAGCGCTGACCAATCAATTTTTTGATCAAATCATTGAGACCCTTAAGAGCGGTGAGGAAATAAAGCTATCGAGTTTTGGTAACTTTGTCGTTCGCAACAAAACGCCGCGCCCTGGCAGAAACCCAAAGACCGGCGAAGAGGTCATGATTAGTGCAAGAAAAGTGGTCACCTTTAAGGCCGGACCTAAGCTTAAATTGGCCACACAAAAAGGTAAGAAGTAAGTCTAATCGGTTATTGCAACCATAAACCCCTTTAATATTGGTATCACAGAGAGCATCACAAGTTGCTGATGGTTTTCATCTTCAGTCTTGCCGCTTGAGGCTCGCTTTTTAAGAGACGGGGTATAGTCATCACTCAGAGAAAAGGAAGCAAATAATAGATCCGAAGAGTCATCCAACTCTCCCTGGTTTTCAACCATCTCGACGTCATAGCTAGCGTCAGGGTTTTCGGTCTGTTTGTTGACAAATAAGATGGTCTCGTTAAAGTGCAGAAAGAATCGTTCAGCAGGGCAGCTTGAGGATTTTTTGAGCTCGAGTTCGCCATCCGACATGGCGCTTGCAATTTGGTCGTAGTGCTGATCAGTGAGTCTGACGTAACGCGTATCAAGATAGTCACCGAGCTCATTGTCACCCTCGTACTCTTTTATATATTCAATGAGCTCTTTAAGCATGTTTCAATTGGTTTCATAATGAAGATGAGAATTTTAACAAAGAATTACTTAGACTTGCCAAATTGAATCTGATAAATGTCAAAAATAGTTATCGACATTGCAGCAATTATTGGGCCAATGAAAAGACCCAAAATACCAAACTTAATGATTCCTGCGAGCGTTGAGAGGACAGTAATCAGGGTATGGTTGAGAGGGCTCTGGTGCTTCATTGAGCTTGAAAGCTTCGTGATAATAACAGGCCTCAAAAGGTTATCAATGACTGTGCCCGCTATAATGGCACCAAAAATAATAATAATAAGAGCACTCGTTGGCTCACCAATGGCAAACAGGTAGATCGAGATTGGAAGCCAAACTAAAACCCCTCCTAAAACCGGAATAAAGCTAGCAAGGGCCATCGCTACGCCAAAAAATAATGCAGGCAGCCCAACGATCATGACTCCAATTGCAAACGCAACGCCTTGGGTTAAGGCGACTAAAAAAACGCTTCCTACAAGGGTCAGTGAGAGCCCTGAGAACTGATTAAGCAGTAAGTCGTTAATTTTATTGTCGAGCGGTGAGACCTTTCTGACCTTCTCAATGAATGATGGGCCATCAATATAAAAATAGTAAAGAGAGAAAATAGTAATGATCACAAAAAAGACGAACTGACTCGAGAGCTTAGTGATACTCTTAAGGATGACGATAGAGAAGTCTTTGATTGCGATAGCGATACTCTCAAGATTGTTTCTAAGGGAGCTATCTAAAAATTCACGGATAGAGTCAGACAAAGGAAGACCCATAATAATTGTATCTGTAATTCTGCTAATTTCGCTGAGCTGAAAGTCACTCTGAAGTCTGTTAATGAGTGCGGTAGTCTCGATACCGCTGACTAACAGAATGTATCCAAGTGGCAGAATCAAAAGCACCGTGACAAGCAGCGTCATAATCAGAGCTGATATATTTTTTGATCGTTTTTGTGAAAGTTTTGTGAAGCTGCTGTAGGTTGAAATACAAATCAGTAGTGACAAGAAGAGGTACGCTATAAAGGGAGTAAAAAGCCAGACTAAGGCAAGAATCGAGAGAGCTAGAAGTATTAGCACTAGGCCATTTCCGTGGCTATGATCGATGTTTTCTGACACGTCCTCTCCTTTAAAGGTTTTCGAAAAACGAAACAAATCCTTAACCAAAATTATATCTTAATGGAGTGATTGCGTTTGTGCGAAGTTTTTGTATTAATAATCTTAAATCTAATTTTTTATTCAGGTAATTTGTCTAATTAAATGAATCGCCATCACCAAGGACTAAAAACTACCCTTCAGGTATTGAATCCTCTCAACCTTATCCATTTTTTCGATGGTATACCTCAACATCACTCTTGGGAGCTGATCATAGTTGCTTCTCAAAAAAGTTTTGACTAGCCCTTCATCTCTTTTGTAGACTTCGCGCAGCATCCAGCCAACCGCTTTGTGAATGAGGTCTTGCTCATCGTTGATTAGAGTTTTGGCAATTTCAAGTGTTTCGCTAAATTCGTTGTTTCTAATAAAATAGAATGTAGAAATAATGCTGATTCGTCTAATCCAGAGACTCTCTGATTTTGAAAATTCAAACATCATGTTCCTTTTTTTCGTGTTTCTATAGAAGTAGTCTCCCGTGATGTATGGCGCACTTGTGTCGACCAGATCCCAATTATTGATATACGAAATATTTTGAATATAAAAATCAAAGATTTCATCAGGGTTATCATTTTTATATTGATTGACCAGGATAATAAGTGCACAGAGACGAACCTCATGAATCGGACTTTGAATTAATTTTTTTGTTTCGCTTAACGAGATGATTGAGCTAAATTTTTTTGATATTTTGCGAATATCAGGGACCGTTACCCCAATAAAAATATCGCCGTAACCGTAGCTTCCTTTTTCTGTTTTGAAGAACCATTCGTTAGTCCTTTTTCGCTCTTCGGTTGCTAAGATTTTTAGCTCATTAATAATTTTTTTTGCCAGCATAAGCTATACTATATCTTTTATATTTTGCAAACAATAATACATGGAAACAGCTTATCTTGCAGGCGGTTGCTTTTGGTGCGTAGAGGCTATATTTCAGCGCGTTAGAGGGGTCAAAGAAGTAGAAAGTGGGTACTGTAATGGAACTACACCAAACCCCTCCTATGAATCAATTTGCTCGGGCCAGACAGGGCATGCAGAAGTGTTAAGGATTGACTTCGATGAAAACGAAGTGACCTTTAGTGAGTTGTTGAAGGTTTTTGTGGAGACGCATGATCCAACAAGCCTTAATCAGCAGGGCGCTGATCGGGGAACCCAGTATCGCTCTGCAATTTTTTATATTAATGATTTGCAGAAGCAGATCGCCACTTCAGTTATTGAGAATATTAAAGGAGCTGTTACAGAAATTACGGAGCTGGATGCTTTCTATCCTGCTGAAGGTTATCACCAGAACTACTTTAACAATAATTCAAATCAGCCTTATTGCCAAATGGTAATTTTGCCTAAAGTGACTAAATACTTTAAATAGAGAGATCCATGGAAGACCAAGAATTACTCAGATACTCGAAACAAATCATGTTGCCTCAGGTTGATATTGAAGGGCAGCAAAAAATTATGGACTCAACAGTCCTTATTATTGGTATGGGAGGCCTCGGATCACCGACCGCTCTTTATCTAGCTGCTGCTGGGGTAGGGCATCTTATCATTGCTGACTTTGATCAAGTTGAATTATCGAATCTTCAGCGACAAATTATTCATCAAACTAAAGATATAGGTGATGACAAGGTGAACTCTGCGAAGAATAAATTGACTGAGCTTAACCCAAACATTAAGGTCACGATTGCCAATGAGATCATTCATACCGACAACCTGCCTGATTTGATCAAGGGGGTCGACATTGTTTTGGATGGAACCGACAACTTCGATAGTCGATTTGAAATAAATCAGATCTGTGTAGAGCATCAAAAACCACTTGTCTCTGCCGCTGTGGTCAGGTTTGAAGGCCAGGTTTCGGTATTTAAGGGCTATGAAAAAGATCAGCCTTGCTACCAGTGCTTATACAGTGTTGAGGGTGAAGAAAATGAAAGCTGCATTGATAATGGTGTGATGGCGCCCGTTGCAGGACTCATTGGAACGATTCAGGCCTTGCAAGCGATTAAAGTAATATTAAGCTTGGGAGATCAATTATGCGGCTCTTTGCTTTTGGTTGACGCCCTTGATTTAAGCTTCAGAAAGGTTAAGATTAGCAAAGATTTGAAGTGCCCAGTATGCAACTTAAATTAATCAATAGGTAAAATAGTTATTTTTATGGAGTTTGAAAAATGTTAATTTTTATTAGTACCCTGGTTTCGGTTGGTTTTGGATATTTGTTTTTTAGGATAGTAAAGCCGAAATCAGAGATAGGAAGTAAAGCTAACTTCTATGCAAGAACGTTCCTCGCCTGGAGTCTTTTTATTTCTACTTCTTTTTATATCCAGCCTTTTGCAATGAGCCCAAGTATTGACAACCTAACGCCTTGGTTTTCAGTTGCAATACCTTTCGGATTGATTGCAACTGTAGCA
>CABXNH010000050.1 GCA_902513495.1 uncultured Gammaproteobacteria bacterium | reverse complement strand
CATCCATCTGCTCAATATTTCTATAAGATTTATCCTCGACATCTTAGAGATGAATTACTTAATAACTTAAATAAACTGGGTATTTCGATTTTAATTACTGGAAGTAATAATGATATAGATTCTAAAATAAAGAAAGAAATTCCAGAGGCTTCAAATATATATAATTTCATTGGCAAAACTTCCTTAGAGGAATATTATGCACTGAGTCAATTGAGTTTGGCGTATATTGGAATGGATACTCTTAATATGCATATTGCTGCATCTCAGAATAAACGTATCTTTGCAATTTTTGGTCCGACCAATATCAAAATGTGGTCGCCTTGGTCAAATATCCTTCAAGAAGCTGCAAAAGATAATAAGCCTATACAAACTTATGAAAATATTACAATATTTCAATCCTCATTGCCTTGTGAATCATGTGGAAAGATAGGTTGTGGAAGTAATCATAATAAAGATGAATTTCAATACAACATAAAGCCAACAGAAATTTTTCATGAAGTTTTACAATGGTATAAAAAAATAAAAATATGAGTTGATGATGAGAAAAATTGTTCTATACATTATCTATGGAGATAAACAAGAATATTATGATGGTGCTAAGTTCAGCATTTTAACTTTTAAATATTGGGCTTTAAGGCAAGATATGATTGAGATTGTTGTTTTAACCGAAAAGCCTGAAATGTTTGAGGGTTATGAGGTAGATGCATTAAAAATGTCTCAGCTTCAAAAAAATGAATGGTCACTTAATGGCCAGTATCATTTTAGGATCAAGAATAGAGGTCTTGCATATGTGATGGATAAACTAAAGCTTGGTGTTGAGGATAAAATTTTATTTTTTGATGCAGATACATATTTTCATAAATCACCATTACCACTTTTTAATTTGATTCGCCAAACACAAGCTGTTTTCTATCTCAATGAAGGCTTGATTTATAAAAGAAAAAGATTTGATATTTATATTAAACATCTAGAGGGAAAGTCTATTGAAATAGAGGGTGAAACATACACACTATCAAAGAGTTCCGCCTTGTGGGGGTCATTAATGGTTGGAATAATGCCTAATATGCGTCCTAGTCTTGAATGGTCAGATAAGTTAATGTTAAAGTTTTATGAATTAGTTCCATCTCACACCATAGAACCATTTTCATTGTCAGAAACTTTACTAAAAAAATATAAATTAGTTGAGGGAAAAAAATTTGTTAGTTTGTATTCCACTTCAAGGAAGAGAGAATATGCAAAAAAAATTCTATCAAATTTTTTTAAAGAAAATAATAACCTTGACATCCTAGCAAAGGTTGAATTGGCTCAAAATCTAAGAATTAAAAGGCCACTATTCATAGTTCTTAAGCAGCGCTTTATAAGAATTTTTAGATCATAATGCAAAATATTAAAATTCCAATTTTAATGTACCATAGCATTGAATCAATGCCAAAGAGTACAGTGATGAGAAGTTTGCATGTGCCTCCTCGGAGGTTTGACTTCCAAATGAAGATGTTAAAGTTATTAGGTTATCAAGCTTTAAGTTTAAAGAATCTAAAACCTTATTTAGATGGAAAAAAGCAAGGCAAAGTGGTTGGCATTACATTCGATGATGGTTACCAAAATAACTTAATTAATGCTGTTCCAATATTATTGAAATATAACTTTAGCGCGACTTGTTATATTGTAAGTGAAAATTTGGGGTTGTCCAACACTTGGGATCTTGATAAAGGAATTACTCAAAGACCATTAATGACTATTGATGAAATTAAAGCATGGTTGAGCTTTGGTATGGACATTGGAGGTCATACTCAGACCCATACTGATTTAACTAAAATTTCAATAAAGGCCGCAAAAAGGGAGATAAATACTTCGAAAGGTGATCTTGAAAATACTTTTAATACTCAAGTTACTGATTTTTGCTATCCTTTTGGAAGGTTTAATGAATTAATTTCTGACTTAGTTAAAGAATCAGGCTATCTTTCTGCGACAACAATGGAAAGAGGCATAGTAAAGTCAATGACAAATAGGTTTATGCTTCCAAGAATGCCAATAAATCATAGAACACTGCCACATTTATTTTTAGCAAAAATATTAACTAATTATGAGGATCGAAGGTAAATAAGGGTTTAATGATGCTAATAATCTCTCTGATAGTCATCTTCAATTCTAATAATATCATCTTCACCTAAATATGATCCAGTTTGTATTTCAATAATTTCTAAGTGGGTTTCTTCTTCATTCTCAAGTCTATGAAACTCTCCTTTGGGTATATAGGTTGATTCATTTCCTTTAAGTTTAAAAACTTTATCACCGCATGTAATTTTCGCAATTCCATTAACAACAACCCAATGTTCTGCTCTTTTTCTATGTTTTTGAAGTGATAGTTTCGCCCCAGGATTAACACAAATGCGTTTAACTTGAAAGCCATCCCCATATTCTATTGAATCATAATACCCCCACGGCCTGAATACTTTTCGATGAAAATCAGACTCACTTCTTCCATCCTGTTTGATTTTTGATACTATATGTTTTATATTTTCAGAGCTTTTTTTGCTTGATACTAATAATGCATCTGAGGTATCTATAATAACAAGGTCTGAGATATCATTAGCGGCAACTAATCTACCAGAGCTATAAATATATGAGTTTTGAACCTTATTAAGAATTGTATCTCCATGACTAACATTGTTGTTTTTATCTTTAGATTTTGAACTCCATAAGCTGCTCCATGAGCCAATATCACTCCATTTCCCTTTAAATGCGACAACCACGCCAATTTTAGTTTTCTCCATTAAAGCGTAATCAATTGACTTATCTGGAGATTTAGAAAATTCTTGATTATCTGGACGAATAAAATCTAAATCCCTATTAGAATTTAGATATGATTTTTTACAAGCATAATAAATTTCAGGCTCATATATTTCTAATTCATTCAAATAGGTTGATGCTTTAAACAAGAATACCCCACTATTCCAATAAAAGTTTCCTGACGCAAGATATTCTTTGGCAAGTTCGAAGCTTGGTTTTTCTACGAAAGAAATAATATTGTAATAATCACTTTGTTTTGAACTTGCGGTTTTGATATAACCATAGCCTGTTTCTGCATTAGTTGGTTTTATGCCAAGAGCAACTATTTTTCCATCATTCGCAATATTACTTGCAATCTTAATTGATTTACTAAACTCCCTTCCATCTTCAATTACATGATCCGCAGATAGAACTAGAAGAGTCGGATCATTTCCATTGTTTAAAAAATTAAAGGCAGCTAAAGCAATTGCAGGAGCAGTATTTTTTCCAACAGGTTCAAGGATAATGCCTTGATTATCTGATTTAATTTGTCTAAGTTGTTCAGCAACAATAAAACGATGCTCTTCATTGCAGACAATCATTGGACTTGATAACTCTTTTGGAAGGCGCATGAGGGTATCTTGAAATAAAGTTGTTTCGTTAACAAGACTTAAAAATTGTTTTGGATAAAGTTTTCTAGATAAGGGCCATAATCTTGTGCCACTTCCACCTGATAAGATTATAGGTGCTATCATTTATTAGACTTATTAATAGGCTCATTGATCATGGGTTTCCAGTTTTTTTGAGCCTCGGCAAGCTTAACATATCTATAAAAAGTGCCTTCAAAATTACCAAATGCAATTACAAAACCAGGGCCACCATCCAAAAAACCAAGTTTAAATATGTAGTGCTTAATAAAAGACCAAAATCCATGTAAAAAAGCTTTGATGATTGAACCTTTCACTCCCTTCTCCTGCAGCTTAGAAACACCTAAACTAGAATATCGATTAGCTTTATAAACTACCTCCTCAATATTTTTAAATGGAAATTGCCAAATAAAATTTTTAAGAGTTCCAATTTCTTTGTTGCTATGACTAATGAAACCTTCATGAACTTTTTCCATATTGTAGCTCATTTTTCCATTTTTAAAAAGTTGAGGCTGTCTAAAATTAGGGAACCAGCCTGAATATTTAATCCATTTACCCATAAAAAAATTCTTTCTTGGAATGCGATAAATATCAAGTTTAGCTTTGTTTGTAAGCATTATTATTTCATCACGCGCTTCAATTGTGCACCTTTCATCGGAATCGAGACTAAAAATCCAATCACCACTGCAATGAGAAATGGCTTGATTCCTTAGATCACCATATCCATGAAAAGGAATGTGTACTACTTTTGCACCTAATTCAGTAGCTATTTCAGATGTTCCATCTGTGCTATGGGAGTCAGCCAGAATAATTTCATCTGCCCATTGGACACTGTTAATACATTCCTGTATTTTATCAATTTCGTTGTAGGCAATAATGTAAACAGAAATTTTCATGGTATAAGTAAAAATATATATGCGAATTGTTTATCCATACAAATTACTCTTGGAGTAAATGGCTTATAATTTAATCTTATTTTATCTAATAACTCGTTGACTAATGAAAATTACTCTAATAATAACTACTTATAATTGGCATGAGTCGTTATTTCTAGTATTGGAGAGTATAAGGCATCAAATAATTGCTCCAAATGAAATAATTGTTGCTGATGATGGAAGTGATTATAAAACAAAGGATTTAATTAATAATTTT
>CABXNH010000049.1 GCA_902513495.1 uncultured Gammaproteobacteria bacterium | reverse complement strand
CAAAGATGACATTACTGGTGGAGAGCTCATTCAACGGGTCGATGACAATGAGGAAATTGTAAGAAGCCGCCTAAAGATATACCATAAGCAAACCGAGCCCTTAGTTAAATACTATCGCAATGATTCAGAAAACCCTGAAACGGGTACAAAATTCATAGCTATAAATGGTGTAGGAACACTTGAAGAAGTTAAAGAAAGAATTTCAACTGCATTGGTGAGCTAATTCTTTCTAAAGTTCAATCTTAAACTTCACCCTCTTGGTCCCATCTTCTGAACCCTTTACAAGGACCTTGTCATTGTTAATGTCGTATGTCAGAGAGTCTCCACTAAACGAATCAAAGCCCTGAACTAAATAGGCATCACCAACCAAAAAAATCATCCCTTCATTCACGTCATATGTAATTAATGTTGCAGTTGCCTCAATAAAGCGTGCCTGATTTTCTTGACTTTGAATATACTTAGCAGGCTGATCAAGCGTTCCTTTTGCAATCATTGTTTCAACACCATCAGCGTTAGTTTGTACCTGAATAATTTCAGCCGTCATCACGAGAGAACCTTGCCTTACTTCTGCATCACCAATAAACTCATTAAAACCAGACGTTTCATCAACCATTACTGACTCGGCTTCAATCTCTATCGGCTGCTGCGCATCCTCAGTCAAGGCTAATGTATAAGTTGAAAAAAATAAAGCAATCAATACAATCAATTTATTCATAAGTCGCTTTAACCTCATCCGTTAATTTAAGTTTCTTTGTAATAGCATCATAATGCATTTTTTTTGCCTTTATGTCAACCGTATTTGATTGAAAACGTGAAGGTGAATCAGACTTAAAAATCTCACCCCCATTTGACTGGTCAATGGTTAGATCATAGCTAGCAAGTGAGCTCCCAAAACCATTAACAACCTTCACATCACCAAGAAGTTTAGTTTGCTCTGATTGCATATTAATATCAACACCCTTATCTGCGTTTACGATGTTTTCATTCGATTTATATTGGGTCTTTTCTTTACTTGAATATCTTTTTTCACCTGAACCATGGCTAATCAATAAGTTTTTTGTAACTATGGTTGCGCCACTATCTTGAAGAATCTCAACATTGCCATTTAAATTCATTAAGTCACTATTCATATTCATATCCATACCTTGTGCTTTGATTTTTGCCTTCTCTCCTAAATAAAAGACATCTCTATTACTATTGATTTGATCCCCCTTAACAACTAAAAGTTCAGTATCAATTTCATGAGAAATACCACTCACAGTTTTTATTTCAACCTCTCCAATAAAATGAATCGATCCTGATTTAAATATGACTGCACGATTAGAGGTTAAAGTTAAGGTCTGATTTTGCTTCTCATCAAAAGTTGTCACTTTTACAACTTCCAGCTGAACTGGGGAATTCTTAAAACTTTTATAAACATCAGCCTCAATAGTATGCAATAGAACTTGGTCACTAGAATATTCCTTGATGATAAAGTTATCTATTTTTTCCAGGTAAGGGGTGTCTTTAATCTGTTCTTCATTAAACTCTGACTCTTGAACTGATTTTTCAAAAACAGAAATACTTAAAATATTATCTTGAAATATCCAAAGAATAGCGGCCAAGACTATAATGAAAATAATAAATGATTGAATCTTCTTAGTTTGAAAAATTGCCATACTATGCTAAATCAAAGAATACAAGGATTGTACGCAATTACTCCAGATAAAGGTTTTGATATCACCCTTATTGAGAATGCAATTAAAAAACATAAAGTTAATATTCTCCAATACCGCCGCAAGACTCTGGACATAAAAAATAAGCTAGATGAAGCCAATAAATTGTTTGAACTATGTAAAGAACATAATACTTTATTTATTGTCAATGATGATATTAACCTTTGCCAGAAAGTAGGCGCAGATGGCGTTCATATTGGTCAAGGTGACATCAATGCTAGATTAGCAAGAGAGGTTCTAGGCGAGAAGTTCATCATTGGTGTCACCTGTCATGATAGTCTCGAGCTTGCCATCGAGGCTGAAAATAATAGTGCTGATTATATTGCTCTAGGAGCAATATTTAAATCAATCAATAAGCCAAAAGCGACTCATTGCTCTCTTTCTAAAATAATAGATATTAAAAAAAATATTAACATTCCTGTTGTTGGAATTGGTGGTATTAATTTTGAAAATCAGGGTTTAGCTTATGACGCTGGTTGTGATGCAGTTGCTATGATTGATGGTCTTTTTGGCTAGAAAATCTGGCATTATTCTTATAGTCATAACCGCCTTTTATGCCATTTTTGGACATCACTAGCTGCCATAATTGATTCCTCCTAGAGCGAAATGTACCAGCACACATTAACAAATAATACTCCCACATTCGCTTAAATCTCTCGTCATATGATTCTTTTAAGCTATCGTAGTTGTTTTGAAAATTTTCATTCCATGCCGTTAACGTTTTATCATAATCCTGCCCAAAATTATGCCAGTCTTCAATAACAAAAATACCCTGCACTGCGCCACTAATCTGAGCCGGCGAAGGAACCATTCCATTAGGGAAAATATATTTATTTGTCCATGGATCAGTTGACCGTGAAGGAGTATTGCGCCCAATTGTATGCAATAAAAACAATCCTTCATCGTTTAAGCATCTATGGGCAACTTCCATATAGTCTCGATAATTTTTATACCCGACATGCTCAAACATGCCTATTGACACTATTGCATCATATTTTGCATCTAACTCTCTATAATCCTTTAATTCAAAAGTTGTGTTCAGTCCTTCACAGGATTTTTTAGCATAATTCATTTGCTCTTTTGATATGGTAATTCCATGAACACTGACGCCATAATTTTCTGTAGCATATTTTGCAAAAGCACCCCAACCACATCCAATTTCAAGCACGCGCATACCAGGCTCTAGATGAAGTTTTCTGCAGGCTAAATCTAATTTGTTAACCTGGGACTGCTCTAAATTATCAGCATTTCTCCAATAACCGCACGAATAATTCATTCTTTGATCGAGCATCAATTTAAATAAATCATTACCAGTGTCATAATGCTGCTCACCGACAATATAAGCGCGATTTATATTTTGTGCATTAAAAAAATAGGCTTTTAAAACATGTATTAAAAAAGAAGGATTTGTTACTTTGACTTGTTTATCGATTCTGCCAAGAAGTAATCGATAACTAAAATCATCTAACGCTTCACAGTCCCACCATCCATCCATATAGCTTTCACCAAGCGCTAGTGATCCACCACTTAAAACGCGTGAATAGAAAAGTTCATTATGAACCTGAGGGTCACACAGACGAGAGCCATTGATTTGAATATCAACTGATTCAAATAGCTTAGTTACTGTTTCTTTAAAATCAGCCAAATCTTAAAAATACTTTATTCTGTTGCCGATAAATCTTACCATATAACGATTTAATATGGAAATGAGTACAGTCCCTAGAGTGACGATGAAGCAGGTTCAGATTTGAAAATCGCAGTTAAACTTAAAATCAAAATGATTAGGAACCAAATAAAAGACCATCCAGCCATGCTCAAACCAAAAAATTGCCAGGGTATCTCAGCACAGTTACCATCACCCATGAATAGTGCATTAATTACATCAGCAAAAGGGAACACATCAATAATATATTCAAGCGGAGGCCCACACAAAGGAACCTCGCCTTCAGGAAGTCCTTGAAGCCATATCTGACGACCAGAAATCCACATGCCGGCTAAAGCAAAAAGTGACAAAAAGAATGAATATAGTTTACTAAAATAAATTTTGGGGTTATGAAGAAAGGCTGTGAATGAGCTAACACCAATTAAGCAATAAAAGAACTGCTGAGTAATACATAGGGTGCATGGTTCTAGCCCTAGTATTTTCATGCTGTATGCTGCATACCCAAGCAGTGAACCAACAATCAAGAAAATGATTAAGTGAATCTGACGTGATGAAAAATTATTTAAAAAATAACTCATTGCAGTTTCCTTATATTATCTATTTCCATGTCTTGCAAGTTGCTCAGGATCATCTATTCTTGGACTAGAAAAAAACTCATTAACTATAGGCACAAAAAATTCTAACGGCTTTGATTTATAATTAGGATCAAAGCAGTTTTGATCATAATGGTGACAAAATCTTACGGTATCCTCATACCAAGGACTATCAATAAAAGCCTCTCTAGCGTTTCTATCACCACCAGAGTAATGCGCATAATAGTACATTTGAAAAACACCATGATGCTTAACAACCCAATAGATTTTCTCTGAGACAAACGGTCGAAGTATAGCAGCAGCCATTTCAGAATGAGAATGGGGTGCAAGAGAGTCACCAATATCATGAAACAAAACAGCCATCACCATTTCTAAATCTTCCCCAGCTAAAAAAGCCCTTGTTGCTCCTTGCAAAGAGTGTTCGAGTCGACTAACTTGATAACCTGATAGACTACAATCTAATGCCTTTAAAGCTTCAATGAGTCGAGAAGGGAGGTCTTCTAAATATTGATTTTCGAGCTTATCAAGAAAGGCATACTCCTCAGCAGTACCATTTTCCATGCTAATAAAATCAACCTTTTTCATAGCTCACATCTTACAGCAATATAGCTGCTTATAAC
>CABXNH010000048.1 GCA_902513495.1 uncultured Gammaproteobacteria bacterium | reverse complement strand
TAATTAAGTTCTACTAATTGAATTCCGCACTCTTTCATAACTTTGGCGAGCTTAATCCAGCCTTTGATCGTATTAGAGGCAATATTTCCGATGATGTGAGAGCCATTTTTTTGTGCATAAGCTTGTGCATCTCGCAGAATTGGAACCCAGTCCGTGTAATGTTCTTTGGCGTACCCCGATCGACTATAGAAGAAGAAGGATCGATTCACTTTCCCTTGGATAGGCTCACCCTGGTCATTCAATATCGCATACTTGGAGTTATTAGTGAGAGTTTGCATTTCTGGAATGTCACCCACCGTTTTGATGATAACCCCACCAGCTCCGTAATCTATGCATTTTTTGATGTTGTCAAGGCTATTGCCGGTCTCAGCCGAGGCAACGACTATTGGATTCTTGAATTCTAGTCCACAGAATTTGGTTTTAAGATTAGCCATACATTTAATATCTTTTAATTTTCATCTAATATGAAAATGTAAATTAGCTCTTCAAACTGGTCATGGCAAATATTGGCTTGTCAAAATTTATCGAAGAAAATTTTCCATGATTCAATTCAGTATATATAACAATATTCTAGACATATTTGACACAGGTCAATTTTTAAAAAAATAAAAAATTACTGAATAACTATCTCACTCGCACATCAAACGAAATTTGGAAATATTTATTGACATGTATCAATGTCATATCTTCTTATTTTGAAATAATGTAGCTATTTAGGTGGTGTAACATTAATGACTCTTTATAGCGTTCTCTTATTTTTGCATGTTCTGGCGGCTACAATATGGACTGGCGGACATTTGGTTCTATCTCTAGTAATTCTTCCTAGAGTTCTTAGTGAAAAATCACCTGGTGATTTATTGAAATTTGAATCTGCTTATGAGCGTATTGGAATACCAGCACTATTGATCCAAGTTACTACAGGAGTATGGCTTTCTTATCGATTAATTCCAAACTTAAGTCACTGGTTTAAGTTTGACAATCCAATTAACACTCTAATAGGAATAAAAATTATTCTCCTTAGTATAACTGTTGCATTTGCAATTGATGCTCGTTTGAGAATTATTCCTAACCTATCGAAAGATAATTTAGTGTCATTGGCGTGGCATATAGTTCCCGTAACAGTCACTTCTGTTTTATTTGTTTTTGTTGGGGTTACTTTTCGAACCGGCTGGTCGTAGATAGTAACCTAAAAAAACTACCCTCCCTCACACATCAAACGGAATTTTAAATTTAACTAGGTTTAAATTACATTAAAGACCTAACATGGAAAGCCTACTTCTGGTTTAGCAACAGGTCAAGAATTACTTTTACGATTGGCGAGACTCTAGATCTTTTTTGAGTAATAATTTCAAATTCGACTTAAAGCCTTATGATAAGGGATATATTAGCTGTAGAGGTCGATATGAAAGGATTTGTAAGAAATTAATTTGGTGGAGATGGGGGGAATTAAACTAATGCCTAAAACCCTATCTAATAAAGCATTATCTAAAATAAATAAATAATTCTACTACCATTTCTACTACCATCTGCAATCCTTGTAAATTACTTAAATAATACACAATTACTACTTTTTGTATTTAAATCAATGACTTACAAGAATGGTTAAAATATCTACCATCCCTCGCATATATATACTGACTTTGAAGGTACGGGGGAGCCCCTCTCGACATCGGAGATAGATATATACACCCTCACTCACACATCAGAGAAGATTTGGACTTTAGTTCAAGTTGACATATATCTAATTACATAAATTTAGCTATGGTATTCTTAATTGAATCCCATTTAAACCTTAATACTTATATGAAGAACCTACTCCTACTTTTGATTCTATCCCTCTTCTCAGCTCAAAGTTTCGCTGGGTCGTGCCCTGATGGTAGTGAGCCAGTTAAGAGTGTTTCTGCGGATGGAAGTTACTATGAATACAACTGTGGTGGTTCAAACAGTAGTACTTCATCACAAAAAGTAGCCAAGGCACTTGCTGGCATTGATATTGAAAACGACCCCAATATCGACTTTTTCAAACCGCCAATTGCTCCTTTTCCAACCGATATGATGTATTGGTGGGGCAAAAAATGGCAACTCGCGGATTACAATAATGATGGATTTATTGATGTCTTCTATGTGGGCGTCATGAGGGCTACCAATTATATTAAAGACCCAGAATGGGAAGTGACCGGTGAAGTAGAATGTACCAATGGCGACAAATGTGAAGGCACAAAGCCATTACCATCATTGTTCTTAGGCGATGCTGATGGCAATTTGACTTACTCTCCTCACTTATTGATTGATAACCGTGAGGAGCCAGGCATGGCTCTAGGAGGACAACTAATAGTTGCTGATTATAATAATGATGGTGTTATGGACTTTTATATTACTGACCCCGGAATACAAGACTATAACGGTCACAGAGATAGTTATTTTCTGAGTCAGAAAGATGGAACTTGGCTAGAGTCGTCAAATACACATTTAAGTCACCCTAACTTCATAAGTGCTAACAATGGCACAACGGGTGATATTGACAATGATGGCGATATGGATGTTGTCTATACTGAGATGAACCGTTGGGAGCGTGGTACATCGTTTTGGTGTTTAATGAATGATGGCACAGGCTTTCTAAAGAAACGTAAGTGTGATGGGATAGATTCATTCGCTTTTGAACTTGCGGACCTTGATGGTGATGGTGATTTGGATGCCTTAGTTAGCGGACACGAAAAAGGATACTCATCGGCAGCGAATTTGGTTATTACTGGCATTGTTTGGAATGATGGTAGGGGTAATTTTAACAAGCATAACTATACTCGTTTACCTGAACATAAACAGAAATGGGGCGTAATTGCAGAAGTTTCAGCGTCAGACTTAGACAATGACGGCGACTTAGATATCGTTTATAGTAGAACAAGCGAAGACGATTTCTATGTTGGCGCCGCAATACAAATTATCGAAAACTTAGGTAACAAGAAGTTTAAAGACCACGGGCTAATTATTTTAGAAGGGAAGGAGCATATTTTCGATATAAAATTCAGAGATTTTGACCGTGATGGTGACAATGATATTTATTTGGTGAACGATCGAGATGCGATGCCAAAAACTAATGGCACAGTATTGCTCAATAATGGTAACTTCAATTTTGACATAGTAAGACCTGATGAAGCACTCACGCTATTCAGAGATGGGACTGATAGCAAAATCATGGTCAGTTATAAAAAACATACTTTAACTGATGAAGCACAATCTGTAGAAGACGAAATTGCGGCTTTTGAAGCCGAACTAGCAGCGGAACTTGGTGAGTAATTAACCTCCCTCACACATCAAACGAAATTTGGACTTTAGTTCAAGTTGAGTCCTATTAAGAGGTATAGTTAGATTATGAAGAAGCTACTTCTACTCTTAATTCTATCCTTTTTCTCAGTTCAAGGTTTCGCAGCAGGATGTCCTGATGGCAGTGAGCCAGTAAAGAGTATTTCTGATGACGGCACTTACTTTGTATTTAGCTGCGGGGGACAATCATCTTCATCAAATTCTAATTCTAATTCTAAATCAGGGACAGTCTCACCAGAAGCACTATATGAGTCAACTAAAAGCGGTGATTGGTTTACTACTGATTGGATTAAACCCAATGGTTATCCATTTCCAATGTGGACCCCGCACTATGCTAAGTTCCAACTTGTATTTACTGAGATAAGTAAATCTTATGTTGTCGGTAACTTCGCTATTGCTGACTTTGATAATGACGGCATTGATGATTACTTTCAATTAACCCCACCTAAAATGCCTGGTACTGATTGGAGCAGTCCAGGACCTAACTGTAGAACTGACCTAGGCGATTGTTACTCAGATACCGGTTCTGTTAGTGTTTTTAAAGTAGAGAGAAGAGGCACTAAGTGGGGAGCAGAAGATGTCTCTGGTCTAATAGATTGGGGTGAAGACCTCAAATTAATTGGTTCAGACCCAACAGATTTGCATATTGCTGACTTTAACGGTGATGGCAAGTTAGATATTTTTGCTACTGATACTCATAATGTTGATAGTAAGTTTTTGGGAAAAAATGACCCGTATCTTTTATCAAATGCAGAGGGATTCGGTTGGACTGAATCCACTAAAACTCATATCTCTGGACATAAAATTAGAAACAGCAGAGGGTTGATTAACTTTTCTCACGGTTCATCAGTTGGCGACATTGATGCTGACGGCGATACAGATATTATTGTAACCAGTATTAACTGGGTTGGTGCGCACGCTGAAGACCCTAGAAAGAATGGTGAAATATTATGCTACGTCAATCAAGGTGATGGTCATATGGTAGTTCGTCAATGTGGCAACCAATGGGGCAACACTGCCGTTCTTGGTGACATGGACAATGATGGTGATTTAGACCTTGTGTGGGGTTCGAGAACACTGGATTGGGTTAAAGATTGGGACCAATGGAGCAACGTTCCAGGTTGTCATAATAAAATTGGCAATTCATGGATTAAGAAATCTACTTGTAACGGTATATTCAGTGGCATTCTTTACAATGATGGTAAGGGAAATTTCAATCAACGTGGGTTTGAGTTTCCTGACCTGAAGAATAGTAATGGTTTTACTTATCAATCAACTCCTGCAATGGCTGTTGCTGACTTAGATGATGATGGTGACTTAGATGTTATTAGAAGCCATGTTGGTCACTTATATGCCGGTGCTGGAATGAGTATCGAAGAAAACTTAGGTGATGGAACATTTAATACTGTTTTCGATATCGAGTTTTGTAAAGGTCCAAAAAATAAGGGAAGTTGGCCAACACAAGAGGGCTCCAAATACAACTGTTGGGTTAGTGACTTTAAGTTCGCAGACTTTAACAACGATGGTTTGATTGACATCTACTTAGATGGACATGATGCTAACAACAGTGACAATAAAATAGTTAAAGACGGAGCAGTCTTTATGAGTAATGGAAAATTCACATACGATATTCTTAAGCCATCGCGTACTCAATACCCAGGCGGATTTAAAGACCATGATAAAGGCTATCCTTTGGTTGAGA
>CABXNH010000047.1 GCA_902513495.1 uncultured Gammaproteobacteria bacterium | reverse complement strand
TGGACTTTGTAGTGTTTTAATTTCACATTGTTAAGATTTTCTATCACCTCATTTCTATTGGTTTATACTAAGCTTATTTCTATTAATTGAATATTTATATTAATTGAAATAATAAATTAATTGAAATTTTCAATTAAATAAGGTATACTGAAATCTGAAAGTTCATTTTGAGCTTTCTTTTAAACTTATAACTAAAAGGAGTTGTATATGAAAAAGTTAATACTTTCTATGGTTGCATTTACAATGCTGCCATTTTTTAGTGTTTCTCACGCACATAGAACTGATTTGACGATTGCGGATTTGGGTCAACCAGATACGAACCCATGGGTTATTAATCGTAAAAGATTTGAAATGTGCGTTGCTGACGCATTAGATATTAATCTTAAGTTGTTTGATGATCAAAATTCTGAAGAGCAACATGTTAATCAAGCTGAATCTATTATGTCTAGTCAGCCAGATGGAGTAATTTTCAATCCATTAACTGCACCGGCAGGTATTCAAGTTGCCAGACTATTAGAGGAAAATGATATTCCTGGTGTTGCAGTTGGTCGTCTAGTTGTTTCAAACTATGACACTGATTATCAAGGAAAAGACTTTATTGCTCAGGTTACCCAAAATAATCAATCTTGGGGTGAGGCAATGGGAAAAGCTACTGTTGAACTAGGCCACAAAAAAGTTGCAATGATATGGACACAAAAAGGTAATATTTCTGCTGCTGAGATTTGGTATGGTGCAGAAAAGGAGCTTAAAGCTGGTGGTGTTGAAGTAGTTGCTGAAGCTTGGGATGTTCTTAGTCGTGAAAATGGCCAAAAGTATGCTGAACAGTATATTGCTAGATTTGCTCCAGGTGAAGTCGATGCATTTATTGTTATTGGTGCTGTAGCAGGTTTAGGAAGTAAGTTTGCTGTTGATCAAGCTGGACGTGACGACATTGCAATTATTACAACTGACATTGATGAGCAAGTTGCTGAATTTATAAAAGATGGTGAGCTAGCTTTCTCTATTGGTGGACACTGGATGGTAGGTGGTTTTGGACTAATCCAGCTATATGACTATATCCATGGATTTAGAGTTATGGATACTCAGCCATTATTTAGCTTGATTCCAGTAACAGCTACAAATGTTGATAAATACGCTAATATCTTAAGTGGATGTATTCTTTCAAAAGAGGATATTCGTAACTTAAGTCGTGTTCATAATCCTGATGCAGATCTTCCAGGATTTATTGATAGTTTCTCAAAAAATTGGGAAAGTTTCATGTAATTTAAATGTTCTCCTATGAGGCCCAACCTTTGTTATTAAAAAAAGGTTGGGTTTTTTAAGAGTGAGTTATATTTTTTCGGAGTTTATGCAATGAAGTTATTTGGTTATTGTCCAACTCAAGGTGCTGCAGCTGGAGATACTATGCCCTTTTTTCATGATGGGAAATGGCATTTATTTTTCTCTCAACCGCCTATTGATGCTTGGGAATATGTTGAAAGAGCAAGAGTTTCTACGGCTTATTTAACATCTGATGATTTAGTTAACTGGGAAGTTATGCCTGACGCATTTGGACCAGGAGAGCACGGTGATTGTGATGGAGATGGTATCTGGACTGGCTCAGTTATAGAGTTTCAGGGAGTTTATCATTTTTTCTATACTGGATATAATCGTCAATCTTCATCACCCCAGACAATTTGTAAAGCAACATCGACTGATTTAAAAACTTGGAAAAAATCTAATTCTAACCCCTTAGTTTCGCCAGATTCACGTTGGTATGAGACAGTAGATTGGCGAGATCCATTTGTTTATTATGATGACAAATCTGAGAGCTTTAAAATGCTTATATCTGCAAGATTAAAAGAGGGGCCGCAATTTAGACGTGGATGTATCGCAGTAGCCTCATCAAGTGACCTTGAGAATTGGGAGGTTGGACCACCATTATCATCTGGAATGCTTACTCATTGTCCAGAATGCCCAGAGTTATTTAAACTAGGAGATTGGTGGTATTTAATTGAAAGTCGTTATTCTGAAAGAATGCAAACTATATACAGAGTAGCTCCTTCACCAGATGGTCCTTGGGAAAGTAGAAAGCTTGATAGTCTTGATGGCCGTCGTTTTTATGCTGCAAAATCAGCTTCTAATGGACAGCGAAGATTTAGTTTTGCTTGGATACCATTTCGGAAGTTTCATGATCAAAAAGAATCTTGGGTTTGGGGAGGAGAGTTAGGAAGTCCTCGTGAATTGATGTCTCTTTCTGATGGAACATTGGTTTCAAAATTACCTGACGAAATTAGAAGCAGCTATCAAATAAAAATAGACCATAAGCTCAAGCCAATGTCTGGAAATTGGAATAACCAAGAAGATGTATATTGTGATGCAATAGGAATGTATGGCTACTCCTTCATTGAAGGTCCAGGGAGAGAAGATGTTCTCCTGGATGTAATTATTGAGCCCTCAGAAAAAACTGAATCTGTTGGAATAATTATTGAACCTTCTGGGGAAGATCAACTTGAAAGTGGCTACTCACTTTCAATTGAACCTATGAAGGAAAGGGTAGTTTTTGATCGTTGGCCAGCATCAATGGATCCACTTTGGGACAGCTTAGTTCTTAATGAAAGACATAAAATTGAAGTCACTCGTGAAATTGATAGTCCTTTGGTTGAAAGACCTTTGGCATTTGTTCCTAAAGATAATCAATACAGAATTAAGATTATTTATAACGGATCTGCTATCGAATGTTTTGTTGCTGACCAAGTAGTTGCTTCATACCGCATCTATGAAAACTCAAAAACTCATGTATGGGGCCTTTTTGTTCAGGAAGGATCTGCAAATTTTCGTAACTTAAACTTTTATAAATAGGAATTTATTTTGAAATTAATATCACTAAGACAACTTCTTGATCATGCTGCAGACTCTGGATATGGAGTTCCTGCTTTCAATATTTCTAATATGGAACAAGGAATTGCAATAATGAATTCAGCCAAAAAATGTGATTCACCTGTAATACTTCAGGCGAGTCTTAATGTTCGTAATAGATATGCTGGTGATCAAATGATTGTAGCTATAGTGAATGCCTTAGCAAAAATGTATCCTAATAATCCAATATGTTTACATCAGGATCATGGGCATACTGAAAGTGCTTGTGTTAGTGCAGTAAGCTCTGGGTTTACCTCTGCAATGATGGATGGGTCGCTTATGAGTGATGGTAAAACTCCCTCAAGTTACTCATATAATGTAGATATCACCTCTCGTGTTTCTCAGATTGCGCATTGGACAGGAGCATCAATTGAGGGAGAGCTTGGCGTTCTTGGTTCGCTTGAAAGTGGTGAGGCATCGGATGAAGATGGCTCAGGAGCAGTTGGAAAGTTAGATAAAGAGCAGCTTCTTACTGATCCAGATGAAGCAGCTGATTTTGTAAAAAAAACCAAGGTAGACGCATTGGCTATTGCATGCGGAACATCACATGGTGCAAATAAGTTTACTAGAGAGCCCGACGACAATATACTTTCGATTAATCAAATCAAAGCAATTCACGAGCGATTACCTGACACTCACTTAGTTATGCATGGCTCCAGTTCTGTTCCACAGAGCCTTCAGGAAATGATTAATGAGTATGGCGGTGATATGCCTCAAACCTGGGGTGTTCCAGTAAGTGAGATTGAACGAGGAATAAAATATGGAGTGCGCAAGGTAAATATAGATACTGATTGTAGAATGGCCATGTCTGGAGCAATGAGACGTTTTGCTAAGCTTAATCCTAAGGTTTTTGACCCTAGAGAATTTATTCTTGCTTCAATGAAAGAGCTTGAGAAACTAGTAAGTGATAGATTTGAACGCTTTGGTACTGCAGGAAATGCTAAAAAAATTCATCCAATTTCTTTAGCCGAAATGGCAGATAGATATGCAGATGGTGCTTTCGAACCAAGGGTTAAAGCAGCATGAATAAAGCGCTATTCATAGGACGCTCTGTGGTCGATGTGTTGTCTCATGTTCAACATTTTCCTAGCCCAGATGAGAAGGTTAAAGCTTTACATAATGAAATTTTTTCAGGTGGCTCTTCGTTGAATGCAGCAGTTACATTTGCTCATCTCGAGGGCGAAGCATTCTTATACACATCTTTAAGTGAGAGTGGAGTTGAGTATGAGCTAATAACTAATGAATTAAGATCTAGAAATGTTAACTTCACTAACATTAATGTAAATCCATCTTATAAGATTCCTCATAGCACGGTTATTTCAAGTCAAGACTCCAGCTCGAGAATGATCATCAATGGCTTCCAGGAAGAATCCGATAAAACAATTATTTATGACGATCTTCTACTCGATAATTTCGATCTAATTCAATTAGATCAATACGAGTTAGGTTTTGTGATGAACCATAAGCAATTTTTTGAAAACTTCAAGGGGTCGATTGTGCTTGATGGTGGAAGTTGGAAAAATTGCTCGCCTGATTTTCTAAGGCTTGTTGATATTCCAATTGTATCAGAGGTTTTTTGTGTTGATGGAATTGACGCTTTTGCAAAAATGTGCAGAGATTTAAATATTTTTACATGGGCTGTTACAAGGGGCAAAAAGGGTGTAGTTTGGCACGATAGAAATAGTGATGGTGTTATAAAAGCTTCAAAAATTAATGCAATTGATACACTTGGTGCAGGAGATATTTTTCATGGCGCATTCTGCCATTCTTATTTGAAGACTAAAGATTTTAAAAAGTCATTAGAAGTTGCAAATGACATTGCGGGACGGTCATGTTCAACTATTGGCACAAGAAGTTGGATGAATGAGTAAGCAAATTAAAAAATATGATGAACTAATAGATCATATTGAGAAAGTGATAGAGGCATCAGGTGATCCTTTCTTAATTGCTATAGCAGGCCCTCCTGCTGCGGGCAAATCTACTCTTGCAAGGCAGATAGTTAAAGAACTTAATAGTAAAGGTTATATAACTCAATTTTGCCCTATGGATGGCTTTCATTTAACTAACGCACAACTTGATAAGAATGACTTGAGAGCCTTTAAAGGAAGAATTGATACTTTTGATGCAGATGGGTTTGTAAAAGCAGTACTTGACCTAAAATCGAAGAAATCATTTTGGTGGCCAACATATTCTCGTATTAAGCATAATCCGATTACTAAAGGGTCTTTCATAAATGGCAAAGAAAATGTTTTTGT
>CABXNH010000046.1 GCA_902513495.1 uncultured Gammaproteobacteria bacterium | reverse complement strand
GCATCAGTATAAAGGCTTCAGAAAATCGATCATCACTCTGGTAATTTTGATTGGCTAATTTAGTAATGGCACTATTAATGATGTCATCATCATAGTCCTTAAGTTGTAACTTATTAAATAATTCTAATTTAGAGTACTCACGCCTCATCAACATCTTTAATGCGGCAGAGTAGCATTTACTCAGATGATTCGGAGTCGTCATGATCGCTACTCATCAATTTTTCACGAATTTTTACTTCAAGCCCTTGACTCATATCTGCATGCTCTTTGAGGTACTCTCGTGCATTGTCCTTGCCTTGACCAATTCTCTCACCATCAACGCTATACCATGCACCTGCTTTTTCAACAAATCCAAGCTCTACTCCTAAATCGATAATCTCACTCTCTCGAGAGATTCCTTGATTATATAAAATTTGGAATTCTGCCTTCTTAAAAGGAGGAGCGACTTTATTTTTAAGGACCTTGACTCGGGTTTCATTACCAAGAATTTCATCACCTTTCTTTATGGCGCCGATTCTACGAATATCTAACCTTACTGAAGCATAAAACTTGAGTGCGTTCCCTCCAGTAGTGGTCTCAGGATTACCAAACATGACACCAATCTTCATGCGGAGCTGATTAATAAAGATGACCATTGTGTTAGTTCGTTTAATGTTTGACGTCAGTTTTCTTAATGCTTGTGACATTAACCTTGCTTGCAACCCCATATGTGAGGCACCCATTTCACCCTCAATTTCAGCCTTAGGGGTCAATGCTGCAACCGAATCAACGACCACAATATCAACACTCCCTGACCTGACAAGCATGTCAGTAATTTCTAAAGCCTGCTCACCAGTGTCAGGCTGAGAAATTAGAAGATCATCAGTATTAACACCTAGCTTCCTTGCATAAGATGGATCTAAAGCATGTTCTGCATCAATAAATGCCGCTGTTCCACCCAGTTTTTGCATTTCTGCAATAACATGCAATGTCATTGTTGTCTTTCCAGATGATTCAGGTCCATAAATTTCTATGACCCGACCTTTAGGAAGACCGCCAATTCCGAGCGCTATATCAAGACTCAAACTTCCAGTTGATACGGCTTCAATATCAGTTCTGGCCTCCTCTTCACCAAGAAACATAACTGAACCCTTGCCAAACTGTTTTTCAATTTGTCCAAGGGCAACTTTTAGTGCTTGTTTTTTCTGTTCATCCACTCCGATCTCCCGCGTAAAATGATAATAAATTTATATGTATTAATTATAATGGCTTTCAATCAACAAGATACAGAATGTATGGCTCTTGCACTCAAACTTTCCAGGCTTGGTCGAGGAAGTGTGGGAGCTAATCCTATGGTTGGTTGTGTCATTACTCGAGCTAATAAGATTATTGCTCAGGACTACCACCGTCAATACGGAAAAGGTCACGCAGAAATTAATGCACTAGATCAAATCAATCATAAGGCTAACAACTGCAACGTTTATGTCACTCTTGAGCCATGCTCGCATCAAGGTAAAACGCCGCCTTGCGTTAAAGCGCTTATCGATGCCAAGGTAGCAAAAGTGTTTGTTGCAACGCTTGACTCTAATCCAGAAGTCTCTGGAAGTGGAGTAAAGCTTCTTAGGGATAGTGGCATTGAGGTAGAAGTTGGTTTACTTGAAAAGACAGCTCTAGAAATTAATCGTGGATTCTTAAAAAGAATGAAGACTGACCTACCATTTGTTACTTCAAAAATTGCAATGAGTCTAGATGGAAGAGTCGCTATGAGAAATGGTCAAAGTAAATGGATTACCTCTGATGCATCCAGGAATGATGTGCAAATACTGAGAAGCCAAAATCAAGCTATACTGACAGGCTCAGGAACAATCTTGAACGACAACCCAATGTTAACCGTCAGAAATCAGGAATTAAATTCAAAACCTCTTCGAATTGTTATAGACAGTAATAATCAAATTACAGACAAGTCACTCAACATATTCTCAAATGATTCAGAGACTCTTATACTGAACGAAAGTAATTCAAAAGTATTAGAAAATGGAAAACTTGATCTTAAATCTGCAGTCATATATATTGGATCACTTGGAATTAACAATCTACTTTTAGAGGCTGGAAGTGGCTTAAATGGAGCAATGATGGAGGCAGGCCTTATAGATGAATTTATTATTTATACGGCGCCAATAATCCTTGGAAGTGATGCTCAACCCATGATGCAAATTCCATTAAAAGAAATGTCAGAAAAGATTTCTCTTAATATCATTGAACTGACTCAAGTTTCTAATGACATCAAAATAAGAGCAATACCTCTATGAATACTTTAACCAATAAACGAGTTCTATTGGGTGTGAGTGGCTCAATTGCTGCGTATAAATCCCCTGATATTGTTCGAAGACTTCAAGATTTAGGAGCTGAGGTAAGAGTTATAGTCACCGATGGAGGCAAAGAGTTTGTCAGTGAAAGATCACTTCAAACAATATCAAAAAATAAAGTTCACAGCAACCTCTGGGACAAAGAGGCCGAACTAGCTATGGGTCATATCGAACTAGCAAAGTGGTCAGATATTGTTATTATTGCCCCAGCTTCAGCTAATACAATCGCAAAACTCTGTCACGGAAGAGCAGATGATTTACTGTCAACTGTTATCTTAGCAACTGACGCCAAAGTCATGTTGGCGCCGTCCATGAACCAGCAAATGTATGCATCAAAAGCAATGAAGGATAATTTAAAAATTTTACTAAAACGTGGAATTGTTATTATTGAACCAGGTTTTGGAGAACAGGCTTGCGGGGATGTTGGTGAAGGAAGGCTTGCAGAGGCATTAGACATAGCAAATCAAGCGGCAGATCTTTTTACCTCAACCTCCCTTAGTGGAAAAAAAGTATTAATAACTTTAGGTGGAACAATTGAGGCAATCGACCCAGTCAGATACATTTCAAATCATAGTAGTGGAAAAATGGGAATGGCTCTTGCTCATCAATGTATTCAGGCGGGTGCAAAGACAACCTTAATTATTGGCTCAATATCTATAGACATTGAAAAAAGAGCTGAAGTCATTCATATCGTCAGTGCTGATGAAATGTATGAAGCTGTGATGAAAAGAATTGAATCTCAAGATTTATTTATTTGCTGCGCCGCAGTTGCCGACTTCAGACCAAAAAATGTTAGTCATAACAAGATTAAAAAAAACAATAGCCCAGTCACTATCGAACTTACAGAAAATAAAGATATTCTAGCAAGTGTATGCCAACTCAGTAAAAGACCCATTTGTATTGGTTTTGCCGCTGAAAGTGAAAATTTCATTGTCAATGCAAGAGCAAAACTTGAAAGCAAGGCGTGTGAAGCTATTATATTAAATGATATATCTCAGAGTGAAATTGGTCTCAATTCAGACAAAAATGAAGTTCACTTCATTACCAAAGAACATTGTGAAAAAATAGAAAAAAATAGTAAGCAAATTATTGCTGAGAAAATAATTGAAAAAATCACAAATTATTATTTCTAATCTTCACAAATGCTTATAAATCAAGGCTTAATAGACTTACCCACAAAACTGTGGATAACTCTGGTGATATCCTCATAATTATCTACAAATTATGCGCTACACTGGTAATTTCTACGGTTTTGGTTAATAAATAATCATATCTAATTTTTATATATAAATCAATAACTTATATTTTTTTTAAATATCAATCTAATTCATCTTTATATAGAAAGTTTATAAATTAGTGAATCGCGGATAACTTTTAAAGTTTTTCCCTTTAATATAGGGGCTTAGAGGATATTTCAATATAATTTTATAAAAATATTTAAGTAACCAATATATTATTTTTTTGACTAGAAATTGTACTAAATTTAATACCAATTAATTGGTATTAAATTTCGTAAAAAACTCATTAATTGATGACTATTTAAAGGCTATGTTCAGGATTTAATACTATTATTTCAGTAAGCTACGTTTAATAGTTAATCTTGTATTTTCCGTGCCCTAATTGTTTTTCAATTGAATCTAGCAATTCTCGATCCAGTGAGACATCAAACTCTTCTGATAATGGAATTCTTCCTGAAGATTTTTCTGATTCATACTCTATGATAACTGGACACGATCCGTGATATTCTTTCAGCAAACTACATAACTCTAAATAATCATTTTTATTTCTTTGAGTAAGTTGAATTTTTAAGTATTTTGCAAATTTTAGTTGGACTTTATCAACTGGATCTATTCTATCCACAACTACTTGCCACTGCTCTCTAAAGTCTTTATTAATTTTTCCAGAAATGACAACGACCTCATCTAAAACTAATTGCTCACTGGTTTGCGCTAATTTTTGAGAAAAAATTGCTGCATTGATCTTTCTTTCGCCATCTTCAATCGTAATGCTTGCCATTTGACCTTTTCTTGTGTTTCTGTAAACAATGTCAGAAATAAGGGAAAGTATTCTGACATCACGATTATTTCTAAACACAATGTCCTTTGGCAATGTGCAAACAATTGACTTTAAGTCGACTTTGTACCAGTCCGTAGGGTGTCGGTCTAGATAATAACCCATGACCTTTTTTTCATACATCATAATATTTTTAAAAGATAAAAAATCACCTTTGATATATTTTTTTTCATACTCAATATGACTATCTACATCTGAAAAAAGGCTGCTTTGTCCTTTTGATAAATCACTTTGTCTTTGCTCTGCTTGCCTGACTGCACTCGGATAAGTTGAAATTAAGGTAGCCCTTTTAACATCAAATACATCAAAGGCTCCGGCATAAATAAGCGCTTCAATGGCTCTACGATTTAAATATTTTTTCTCTATTCGAAAGCAAAAATCAAAAATATCTAAATAGTCGCTATTTTTTTCTCTTTCCATGACTATTTCATTAACTAGGGCTTCACCAACCCCTTTAATTGCGCCAAGACCGTAAACAATTGTTTTATTATCTGTAATACTAAATTCATACTCTGATTGGTTAATATCTGGAGAGATAACTTTGACTCCTTTTTTCTTTGACTCTCCAACTGTGAAAGCAACTCGATCAGTATCATCCATAACACCTGACAAGACGGCTGCCATAAACGGCGCCGGAAAGTGCGCCTTTAACCAAGCCGTCTGATATGAAATATAGGCATAGGCTACAGAGTGGGATTTATTGAATCCATAACCAGAAAACTTATCAATAAGATCAAATATCTCATTTGCTTTTTTCTCATCAATATTCTTCTTAGAAGCGCCTTTTACAAAAACTTCGCGCTGCTGGGCCAT
>CABXNH010000045.1 GCA_902513495.1 uncultured Gammaproteobacteria bacterium | reverse complement strand
CTCCGAAGAGCTACAGAACGATCCAGAATTAAAGGAAATTGCAAAACCTTACCCTGATGCCTTGGAGCCGGTCGATCTTCCAGATTGGTATGAAGACGCTGAAGTTGAAGATAAAGTCGAATGGGCTGATGAATGGGAGCCTAAAAATGATGGTGTAAACATCAATTGGTTGGCAGGAGATGTTGAAAGAGATGTGCGAGAAGCACTTGCCCTTAATAAAAATATACCTATACCAATTTTAGAGAAATTGGCTAAGGATGAAGATGAGTTGGTACGTAGTGCAGTAAGTCGTAATCCTAATACACCAAAGGCTATTCTTGATGCCTTGGAACTTGACCAATAAGAACAAAGTGGTCACCAGTAGAGTTGTTATTTCAGTATGCCTTACGACTGATATGCTGGCACTTGAAGATTGGGATGATGGCGGGTTTGATGAAGATGGAGCCTATACACAGGAAGCTAAAGATTATGCCATAGGTAGAATGAAAGTTTTTATCGATGATATAGGAGATAAGATTGGAGGATTCATTGGAGAAAAGATTTTATTAAGTGATAACGGTAAAGATTTTCATGAATTAAATGAGAAGGCAAATACAATTGAATTTAAATACTATGATAACGTTAATATCCATTTTTTATTAACAAAAGAAATATCAGGAGAGGAAGTAAATAGTATATTTTTAGATATGCCAGACTTCGGGCAATTCATTGCAATGTTTCCAAACGATGATGAACTCATAGGGCAGTCTTATGACTTTGGCGAATACGATACCGGTTATTTTGCAGGATTTGGATCGGGAAATTATATTCGCGGTCAAATTAAAGATGATGGCACTGTTAAACCATTTGATGAAAGGTTTGAGGAAGATTTAAAGGCATACAATAAAGCTGTTGAAATACTGAAAGAATAAAAAATATTAACGCATGGCTTTTTTTCTTGGTTTAGCTTATATTATGGTTGAAGCTTTGTTTGGGATAGGAACGGGGGCTAGCTTTGGCTTAGATGATGAAGATTAAATGAAGAAACTACTACTATTCTTATTACTAACTTTTGGCTTAATTAATCCTAGTTTCGCAGGAGTTGAAGATATTTCATTGAAGTGTGAAAATGGAGCTATATATGAATCTTGGTATGCGAAAAAGTATCAAAGGTATTTAGACTTCAATAAGAATGGTCTTGGCACTACTTATGACACAATTCATCAAACTTACCACTAATAATCTCATCATCTAATAAGTGGTTGTAGAGTTCGGGGGCAGAATCTGAGGAACTTTAATTAATATAGAGCTGTCCTACTCTCTAATTTCATCAAGCAAATATCATTTGCGTGCATTTCGTCGTGAAACTCATTCTCTAAACATCCAATATTGTTAGGATGGTAAGAACCAATCACTTTAATTTTATTTTTTTTAGCTATTTCATGAACCTTTTCCTCAATAATATTAAACGCGTTAATAATGGGCTGATCTGGATTATTCCAGACACTATGATGATAGGGTATTAGTACAAACACAATTTTGATTTTAGAATCCGTGAAATGCTTTATTAGCTTTTCAAATGTGTTAATTGCTTTATCTTGGTAGTAGAAATTATCAACAATCTTGTAGCTATTTTTTCCACTTCTTTTATTTATTCTATCAGCGGCTTTTGCTTTGTATGATTTACTATAGATGTGACTTCCATCTGGCAATTTAGCTTGAAGAGTCAATCCGTTATTATGATTAAATTTAGATACTGGGGTTACTGTTTTAATCTTAGGTTTCGAGATGACGCTCAGAGAGCGTTTGAGATATTGTAGATTAAATAAATTCATTAGCAAATATTTGAATGAGTTCTTATGATTATTTATCTTTGCAGAAGGATATAGATTGTTATACATTTCAAAATAGTCTTGTTCATACAAACTCCATCTTTTGTCTCTTTCAAAATTAAGAGACCAGGGGTCAATCCCAAATACTACTGTTTTAGGTAGAAACTCTTTATTTTTAAAAACTATATTTGATATTGCTAAGTAATCTTCAAGAGATCCACCACTAACTCCTAAATTTTTTAAGCTTGAACAAATACTTGTTAATGATTTATTTTTTCGATTAGAGCTTATTTCCATAACATGACTACTTCCAATTATGGCGCAATCATATTTGAGTGGATATTCTGCTAGTGCTTTTATTATGTCACGCTCATTCCATGTATTTTTTGGCATTAATAAGCCATATTTGGATTGTATTAATTTATTTACATAAACTTCAGGGGTCACTTTATTTTCTTGTGAGAAATATTTTGGATATATATTTCCAGGGTCGATAATAAAATTGGTCAGCGCAGTTGCTGTTAATAACAAAACAACAGATGTAACAATTTTTTTAATATATGATGTGCTATCCATAAGTTTAGAATTGAAAATATAAAAATTCACTTTCACCGGATATGCTTATGATTGATATTGTAAGAATAATAGAGGTGAATAGTGCCCACGATGTTGTTTTTTTCCATTCTGCCAAGTTATAACGCCATCTAGTTACCTCTTCCTTGTATGTTTCAAATGCTGGCTGATTACTCATAAGTTGATATGTGTTTGGGAAAAAAGTAGATACGATTAACAATAAAAAAATACAGAAAATGGCAAAAAATTTATCACTAAATAAGGCATTAGAAAACACACCATCAAAAGTAAATAAATTTACAAGCGGTAATAGACCATAATTAACAAAAGTACTTTCAAGGGATATTGGTAATGATATACCATTTACTCCAATCATACTCTGAAGCAAATTTTTTGCACCATAGATACTTTCTGCTCTAAAAAGAACCCATGCAAAAATCACACAAATAAATGTAATTAACCAACCTAATAAGCTTGATACTATTGAGTTCTTAATCAATCTAAAGCTAGAAAAATTTAATTTTATTTTTATCCATATGTGAAATACAACCACATAGAATCCATGCATAAAACCAAATATAATAAAATTCCAACCAGCGCCATGCCATAGGCCAATCCAAAAAAATGAAAAAATAATCGGGATTATTATGGTTAAAATAAAAATACGTATATTCCCGTAACCTTTATTAAGCGCATACCTAGTCAAAGATAAACTCACAGGGTCCCATAAGTAATTTCTTATAAGCCTGGATAAAGTTATGTGCCATTTTTTCCAAAAATCCGATATATTTGTTGCTTTATAGGGTGAATTAAAATTTAGAGGTAATGTAATTCCAAACATTATTGCTATACCTATAGCCATATCTGAATAACCAGAAAAATCAAAATATAGTTGAAAAGTGTAGGCAAGTGCGCCAAGCCATGCCTCAAAAAAAGTTAGTATAATTCCAGCTTCAGCTGCATCAAATATGGGAGTTGAGTAAATAGAAATTCCATCTGCAATAATAACTTTTTTAAATAGTCCAAGTGCAAATATAGTCAGTCCAATTGCAAGATTTTTTGAGTAAATTTTATAAATAGCATTCTTGACAAACTGAGGCATCATTTCTTTATGATGTACAATTGGTCCGGCAATAAGCTGGGGGAAAAAAGTTACAAACAGGCAATAATGTAAAAAACCGTATTCCTTAGTTTCTTCATAATAAGCATCAACTAAATATGTTATTTGTTGAAATGTGAAAAAAGATATTCCTAATGGAAGGATAATTTCATGAAGTATTATGTTTGTACTAGCTAAAGTGTTTAAATTATCAATAAAAAAATTGGCATATTTATAATATCCAAGTATTAACAGATTGACTAAAACACCCATTGTCAAAATTACTTTTTTAGAAACATTTTCTTCAGAGTTGTTGCTAAGCAACATCCCAGTGCCAAAGTTAAATATAGTAGAGAATAATAATAGAGCAAGATATGCAGGATTCCACCATCCATAGAAAAATAACGATGCGCTAACAAGCCAGGCTAAAGCTGATTTATCATGGCCTTTTTTACCAATCAAATGAAACCCTAATAAAGTAATAGGTAAAAATAGAAATATGAAATGGTATGAATTAAATAGCATAACTAATTAAAAAGTATTATGCTGTTTTATTTGAGATCCATTCACAAAGGGCGCCTACATTATCCCAAGACTGTATATCTTTAAGTTTAATTCTTACCTTGAAATATTTTTCAATTGCTACAACAAGGTGCATATTGTTTAATGAATCCCATTTATCAATATCAGAAGAATTTGTTGTTTTGTCTAATATAATACTTTCATCATTAAACACTTCTATGAAAATTTTGTTAACAACTTCTAGGGTGTCTTTATTCATATTTTCTCCACACTAATTTTTTAAAAATAAATTTTCTTCTTAGGAATTTAGTAGGGTATTTAACTCTGTGATTAGCTAATAGCTGTCAAGTGAATATAGTCCTTAGATTTTACAATACAATTTGATTACTAATAGAATATAATGAAACTCGTTCACAATTGTATGAGAAATATAATTTAAAGCTATCTCAACTATGCCATTATCGCTTTCTAATGTTTTACAGAAATCAATTTTAATTAGAGAAACTGAAAAAACTCTATTAGATTTATTCTCAAAAGGAAAGCTTAATGGAACTGTCCATACTTGTATTGGTCAAGAGTACATTGGCGCTTTGCTCCCTCAAATTCTTAAGAAAGGTGATGTGGTTTTTAGTAATCATCGATGCCATGGTCATTACATTGGGCGGACTGATGATGTAGAGGGTTTGTTATTAGAGGTTATGGGTTCCAGTCTAGGAGCAGTTGCAGGCGTAGGGGGAAGTCAACATTTATATCATGAAAATGGCTTCTATAGTAATGGAATATTAGCGGGCATGGCGCCTGTTGCATCAGGCTATGCACATACCTTAATGAACACAGAAAATATTGTTTGTTTTTTTGTGGGAGATGGTGCAACTGGTGAGGGTGTTTTTTATGAGTCATTGAACCTGATCTCAAAGTTTAACCTTCCAATTGTTATTATCAATGAAAACAATAATTATTCACAAAGCACTTCAAGAAATCAAACATTTTTTGGTGATATGAAAATGCGAATTCAAGGCTTTGCGATAAATTATAAAAAAGTTAATATATGGGATCTAGAAAATTTAATTGATGAGGTGTTTTCAACCTTTAATGACGTCAGATCAAGCAGAAAACCAGTTTTCATAGAGGTTGAATGTTATAGATTAAAAGCGCACTCCAAGGGAGATGATGATAGAGATAACAAAGAAATTAATAGATATCTTGCTATTGATCCTATCAATGTCTTTAAAAATAATAATAATGATTTATATTTAAAATATAAGAATGAAGCTATCCAGAGGATTAATTTATTTTTTGATAAGCATCCTGATATTTCAAATAATTCTGAAGTAAGCCATATATCACCCATAAATAAAAATGAAGCGATTTGGATTGAGATGGGCTCATATTCTAATAAAAGAGTGAATGA
>CABXNH010000044.1 GCA_902513495.1 uncultured Gammaproteobacteria bacterium | reverse complement strand
AGGTACGCATTAGATGACGTTATAAAGGCACATCGAGACCTAGAGAATAGAAAAATCTTGGGCCCAGCAATCATAATTCCTAATTAGAGATCCTATTGAAGCCTGAAAAGATATGCAAGACATGTGATCAACCATTTACCTGGAGAAAAAAATGGCGAAAGGATTGGGAGTATGTTCTTATAAAAAAGGCCCTAATCATTAGGGCCTTTTCATTAATGACTCTTTAAATTTTATCTAGATTTCCAGAAAAACAAAATTGCAAAAATAACATCAGGACCTAAATTTCCAACGAGGTTCGCACCGTCAGAAGGGAACATACCTGTCATCATCTGGTACCCACTTAAAATCAAATATACTACATGCCAAAGAGCGAAAAACATACCGACTGACTTTAAGTTATCGCCAGCCCAATTTGGCATCTGCCAACTGATATAAGCAATAGCAATGACCATTAATGACATGCCCTGCATCATATTTGCCGCAAGCGCATTTTCACCGACATTAAATCCTGCCATCAAAGAAGCTGGGGATAAAAGCATTCCAAAACCAAAAATTACCATCAAAGCAGCTTGGAGCCTAAAAACTAAAGACAAACTCATAATATCTCCTTCATTGTTTAAGAAATTTCAATATACCATAAACTTATATTTCATGGCTGAGGTGAATAGAATGATCTTAAAATTAAGCTCATTATGACATTTAAATTTAGTATACTAACTATTATGGTAGGGATATAAAATTTATAAGTTACTTTCTCCTAAAGCAATTTTTAAATAATCTTCTTTATTGAAAATAAATCCCTACCATATCAATTCTATTCAAGCAATAACATAAAGGGAATAAACTTTGGATTTCAAATATATAGCAAGCTTTTAAAGACGACGCGTCTTACTAGCTTTGATTTGAGAGTTCTTACTGTAGGTCTTTCATGCCAATCTCACTTTGGCTTATCAGAGCGTTTAATCTTAATGTCATGGCATGAAGATTAAATGTAGATTTATAGTTATTTAGATAAAGATACTAATGGCGTTAAAGCACTAGCCACAGGCCCCACCAAATCGACTTCGAATAATAATCTCTTTGGCTACAGAGGGGCTTACTTTAAATTTACGCGCTAAATGTTCCAAGCTTTTATGTTGATAAGTATAGAGCATGACCATCATATATATTTCATCGTCATTGACAGGTGAATTATTTAAATGATGAAATGATTTTTGACCTCTTGCCATGAATATCTAGTTTAATGTGAGTGTTTTGAGGTGTCTATTGTCTCAATAATTAGAAATTTTTATCAATTGTTATCGACTTCTCGCCGCCAAAGGTATCAATCCTTATGTTAGTACCAGAGCGTGTTGAGTAAATAGGCCTCTTGCCTCTTAGCATCTTATTCCACTTTTTTATTTTAAGAAATCGTTCAGAGTTTTTGGAAGTTGGCATTTCAGATTTATTAATTGCTACGCCCTCATCACAAACAATTTTTCTAGCCTCTATCTCAAAAGTTACTTGAGCAGGCAATGGTGGATCCTTTGCAAATATACAAATTTGGTCGTCACTAAACTGGCTGAGATCAAGAATTGCAACAGCACAATTAATGATGAGTGAAAGTGAAACAAAAAGAAATATTCTCATTCTGGATTCAAATTATAAAGTGCCTTTGACTCAATAAATATATTGTTCATTGTAATAAATGTAATCTTTTTTTTACATTAAGTAAAATATATAATACATTATGTATGGTATACTTTACATTTAAAAGAATAAAGCTTGGCCTGATGAATATCAAAATTAGAAATACTTTAGGAGAGATTACTGGAGCATCAATTGCGATGATATGGATGGCGTATAACTTAACTGAAGCCTCAAAAATGACTATAGAGTCGGTCTCTAAAGTGCTCGCTCAAGGAATTGGAATCAGCATTATTTTAATTATTGCCCTCACTATAGCTCTCAATATACTGTCATCTATTATCACTGGACAATACGAAGAAGATATTGATGATGAAAGGGATAAAATTTTTGAACTCTATGCCTTACAAGTTAGTAGTGCTATATTTGGCATCTCTCTTGTAATAACGCTTGTGTTATTGGGGTGGTTTAATCTTACTATCATTTCAGCCCTTATTGCTATTACTTTTTCAGGGTTTATAGCAAGTATCGTTAGTCTTTTTTTAAAGGTTTATCTCTACAGGTAGTAATGTTTAAGAAAAAGATTTACATAGAAAACGCTGTCAGAAAACTCAGGTTTAATAGCGACGAAATGACTCAGCAACAGCTAGCAGAACTCGTTGGCGTCTCTAGACAGACAGTCGTTGCTATTGAAAAATACAAATACACGCCGTCATTAGATCTGGCGTTTAAGATTGCGCTGGCATTTGATAGAGAGATACAAGAAGTTTTTTTTATAAATAAGTAATATATATCAGGAGGAAGTAATGGAAATATCTGAACTAGAACCACAAATAAAAGATACTCAAGACGAACTCATAAGGCATCAACAAAAAACAAAGCAATTTAAGGAGTATGTGCAGGGTCTTTTCATAGATGTGTACACGCAGGACGAATTTACAAGAAGGGTTGATGCAATTTTTAATGAAACATTTAAGAGAGATAACACATGACACATGAAAACAATCAGTTGCTGGATCAACTAACCAGCATTGATAATAATCTAGAAAAACTTCAGAAAAACTCAAATAGAATCAGTAATAATATGGGTCTTATATGGCTCATACTTGTGGGTTACATTGTCTATATAGAGTTTTTTAAATAATCCAATATTTATTTTCTGAGAGGTAGTATGCAAGAGTATCCAGTAAACTTAAAAATTGATTATCCAGAATCATCTGATCGCCTAACTGCTCTCTTTAGGTTGATTCTTGTCATTCCGATTGTCATTATTCTAGGTTTGATTTCAAGCTATGCTGAGGCCCTATCATTTGCCATTGCAATGATGATCCTCTTTAAAGAAAAATACCCAAAGTGGTGGTTTGACTGGAACATTGGCATTACTAAATTTGCATATCGAATTGCGGCTTATGTCTTCCTCATGAGAGATGAGTACCCCGCTACGGATAATGATCAATCAGTTCACCTTACTGTGCCCTATCCAGATGTCAAACAGGATCTAAAGAGATGGATGCCGCTTGTTAAATGGATCCTCGTAATCCCTCATATCATTGTACTAATCATTATTTTTATTGGCGTTATGCTCGGCATAATCTTTGCTTTATTTGCGATCTTGTTTACAGGCAAGTACCCAAAAGGAATATTTAATTTCATTGAGGGCTTCTTGAGATGGACTTTAAGGGTTAGCGCATTCGCCCTTCTGCTGACAACGGATCAATACCCACCATTTAGGTTAAGCGAATAACAACTTAAACCTTAAGCATATAATAAAACTTTATTAATTGGGGATAGGAATATGAACCTTAAAACTTACAGTGAAGCATGGCTTAAAGCCGTTAATGATAAAGAAAGTAGCATGATGCAAGATGCCTTATCTGATGAATTTGTTTGGTCGAATGATCGATTCAATTGGAACACCAATAAAAAGGAAACAATTAGCTGGTGTCTTGACACTAACTTTACTGCAGTTGATTTTTCTTGTTATTACGAGAATGAAGAGGTCATCGTTGGCACACATAATGTCATTGAGCCTGGTGCTCCTGACTCAAGCGTGATGTTTATTGCAAAAATTAAAGATAACAAGGTTGTATCTCATCAGCACCTTAGGGAGTTTGACAGATAATAAATTTGACTTGTTCTTTTAGGGATATATTAAGCTGTCCTAATAAGTGTATGACTTTTCTATGAGGTAATAAACCATTTAATAGTAAAAACTTATTTCTGAGACCGAAACATCAGACTTAAAATCTCGTCCATATGCAACGATTCCAAAATCTCTTATATCATTAATGTTAAACTTAGTAGACTTTGAATTTGATCGCTTAAATTCATTAAATGGCATCTCTACTTGCCTCCAATCAGGGCCTGTCTCAAAAGTATGATAATAGTAGTCACTTGGCCTCCAAGTGAAATAAGTTCGGATCATAACGTGGTAAGTTTCTCCGTTACCCCGAACATTTAATCGAACTCCTTGAAGCTCCTTACCTTCTTTGTTTGCATCATGAATTAACTGAAACATCTCGGGCTTATTGAATAGAGAGATGGCGGAGCGTAACTGAACAAATCCCCCATTATTCTTTGTGCTAACATCTCCGATCAGCCTTGCAAAAGCTATGTCTCCATCTCGCTCCAAGACTACACTCCCCTCAGAAACGCCCCCCATGACTTGATCACTAACGTACTTCCAGTCACTAACTGTGCCTCGCTGAATTGGAAAGATTAGATCATCCTGTGCCAGTGAAACAGTCGCTATAAAGGACAGCAATGTGAGTGCTATTAATTTCTTTAAGGTGTTTACCACCAACCAAGCGTCCTTCCATTTCCAGCAATAATCAAAACACAAGTGACTACATGAAGAACAATCCAAAACGTCCTGAAAGCGAGGGCTTTTTTTACATCTGTTTGTGTAATCGGTAAAAAATCAGGCTTGTCCTCATCGTTGACGCCAATTGGCATTCCAACTGTCCTTGCCCAAACTTTTAAAAACCTTCTCTGACCACTCATAAATAATTTTAAATCTAATGTTTAATTTGAAAAGAGCAAAGTAACTATTCTACAGATAGGATTAAAGCGTTATCTTGTAGTTAAAAATAAATCTGAGACCACTGACTTTCTCTTTAACTTTACTTGAAGGTGATGGAAAGACTGTCCCATACTCGTTATGTGTTGGAGTTTCTAGTGCATACTGATTTGATTCTAGTTTGTCGTAACAGATCACTTCTCTCAAATCAATCTCTTGGGAGATAGGCTCTGGAATGGACACCGAATCGACCCATCTGCAAAGATCCTCATTAGTCCAATCACTAAAATCATTGGCTATAGTGACATTCAAGAAACCTACAGAGCAAACTAATAAAATAATTTTTTTCATTATGACATTATAAGTAATCATTAACTGAGAAAAGTGAAGATTCAGAGTTCTTTAGATAAAGCATTGAAGACTACTTAGCACTCTTCAATGGAACGCTGCAGAGATAAGAGTGTCTTTCTCTTTGCAATAATTGAAACAGACTTTTTATTCTTACTCTCATTCAAATTTGATTGGCAACTTTATGGATAGTGTATATTTATCTACAACAAGATAAGGGGCTAATATTAACATAACTCTCTAATTTATAAATATGTCCACCAAAACTCAAAACACGAAGAGCAAAAGAATACTTTATTACGCTATAGGATTCACTGTAGCATTCATTCTATACATAGCATCTATCTTAACTCCTGCTGGAAGTTGCTTCAGTGTAGAAACTGGATCAAATTCACTTGGCCTTTCTTTTTCTTATACAAAAGATATAGTGCTAAACTTCTTAGAATCTAGGACTGAAGAACAACTTCTTTGCTATAGCCAATTCCTTCAAATATGGGATGTTATTTTTGCAATTATCTATACACTAATGTATGCATCTTGGATTGTATACCTCTTTAATAACAAGAGCTGGCTAGCATTAATTCCCGTTCTCGGGATGGTCTC
>CABXNH010000043.1 GCA_902513495.1 uncultured Gammaproteobacteria bacterium | reverse complement strand
ATATTTTTTATCTCTGAAGTGGTCGATCCTCCAAGAATTGCAATTTTAATTTCTAAAAAGCTTTTTTTATTCAACAAATCTTTTTTTATTTTCTTTTTTTTTCTTAAGATGAAATCTATATCAAGTGGATAACTCATTTTTTTTTGCATATCTATTCCTTGGAAAAACATAGAATTTTAAAAACTATCTATACATTATAGTAATTGGCTTTAAATTAGGAAGCTTTTATCATGAATTGAGCAATTTCTTCAGTTTAGTCAGAATTTTTTATCATTCTCAAAAAAGCTTTTGAAAAAAAGATAAGATTTTTGACGAATCGCATGATTTTATAGTTTAAAGTATAATCAAATAATTATCTAAATTTGAAATCAAATTGATTAATAAATGTTTATTTCCAGCAGCTGGATATGGAACTCGCTTTCTTCCAGCGACTAAAGCAGTTCCAAAAGAAATGTTGCCAATACTTACAAAGCCTCTCCTTCAGTATGGAGTTGAGGAGGCTTTATCTGCAGGTATTCATAATATGGCTATAGTCACAGGAAGGGGTAAAAGATCAATTGAAGATCATTTTGATAAATCATATGAGCTAGAATCTCAATTGATTGGTACCAATAAAGAACATTATCTTGAAGAAATTAATAACTTGGTTGATCAAGCAAGTTTTACTTATATTAGACAAAAACAAATGTTAGGTCTTGGACATGCAATTTTATCTGGACAACCTCTTGTAAATAATGAACCCTTTGCTGTAGTCTTAGCTGATGATTTATGTCATAACAATGGTGATAATGTACTGACTCAAATGATTAAAGTTTTTAATGAATATCAGTGTTCAATTGTGGCAATTCAAGAAGTCCCAATGAAAGATATTAATAGGTATGGGGTTATTAAAGGTCACTTAGTTAATAATTCAAAGGATATTTATCATGTTGATAGTATGATTGAAAAGCCAGCAGAAGAAGAAGCTCCAAGCAATCTTGCTATTATTGGAAGATACATACTTACACCAGAAATCTTTGACATACTCAAAGAATTAAAGCCAGGAAGCAGTGGTGAAATTCAGATAACTGATGCCTTACTTGTTCAAGCTCTAAAAGGGAGAGTTATTGCTTATAAGTTCAAGGGCAAAAGATTTGATTGTGGAAGTATAGATGGTTATGTTTCAGCCACGAATTATTTTGCAAAAAAAGCAGGCATTAAAATTTAATATTAAAGCTTTGTTACCAAAATTATGACTGAGGCTTATATTCTGGGACTATAGTTTTAAGAATATCTCGAATATCATTTGTATTATTTTTCATGCAAGCTATTTCAAGGCCTTCAATCATTACTTTAAGCTTTGGCCACTCAATCATAGACTCTTCAGCTCTCATAATGAGCTCATTCTTAGTTTTAATCATATTCCCATCAATTAACAGCTCTTCATAAAGTTTTTCACCAGGCCTCAATCCAGTTATTTTGATTTCAATATCTCCATTTGGGTTATTGCTATCTAGAACCTTTAAACCACTTAACTCAATCATCTTTCTAGCTAATTCATAAATCTTTACCGGCTTTCCCATGTCCAGAACAAAAAGATCACCACCTTTAGCCATTGCTCCTGATTGAATAACAAGCTCGACTGCCTCAGATATAGTCATAAAGTATCTAACTATATCTATATTAGTTAGGGTAATTGGCCCTCCTAGTTTAATTTGCTCTTTGAACAAAGGAATTACTGACCCACTAGAATCAAGAACATTGCCAAAACGAACCATAGTAAAGCAAGTATCTTTCTGTGTTTTTGATAAAGCTTGGAGTATTAGCTCAGAGCATCTTTTAGCCGCTCCCATTGTATTTGTTGGCCTTACAGCCTTATCTGTTGAAATAAGAACAAAAGTTTCTACATTTGCTGATATAGATGCTTTTGAAGCATTAAGAGTTCCTATCACATTATTTAAAATTCCTTCTGATTGGTTACTTTCCACCATTGGCACATGCTTATATGCAGCTGCATGATATATAGTTTGAACTCCAAAATGTTTGAAAATTAATTCTAGCCTCTCTAGAGACCTTACTGAGCCAAGAATTGGATATATTTCAACTTTTAATTTGTTATATTTAAGTAGCTCTTGGTGTATTTGGTATAGAGCAAATTCACTATGGTCAAATAGAATTATTTTTTTTGGATTAAACTTTATGATTTGACGAGCAAGTTCGGAACCTATTGAGCCCCCTGCACCAGTAATTAGAACAACTTTATTAAAATTTTTCACATCTAAAAGTGAACTGATAGGTGGGGCAGAATTTCGACCAAGTAAATCTTTAATATCAATTTGAAGAAGCTCATCAAACATGACCTTTCCTTTAGCAATATCTGACAGTTTTGGAACACTTTTAACTGTCAAAGGATATTGTGATAAGTCTGTCAAGATTTTTTGACGCCGCGCTCTTGAAATTGAGGGTAATGCTAAATAAATCTCGGTTACATTTTTATCCTTAATGAGTCTTGGAAGTTCTGATACATTTAAGATTTCAATATTATTTATATAAGAATTGATTAAAGATAAATCATCATCAATAAATGCGATCTGTTCAAATTCATAAGAAAGTTTTAAGGATTCTGAAAGCTGAATCCCTGAAGAACCAGCTCCATAAATAACGATCTTAACTTTTAAATCTTTTTTATTAAAAATACTACCTAACAAAAACCATCTTGCGATTATTCTTGATCCGCCAATTCCAATTATTAAAAGCATCCAATTTATTATAATAACTGATCTTGGTGTGCCATCTATTGAAACAAACATATAGTCTATCAGTCCCCATATTACTGCATACATGGTAACTGCTTGAAAAATTGTCAATATTGATTTTAATCCTATATATCTAACAATAGATTTATACAAGCCAAAGCTCAAAAAAATTGGAATTGCAATTAATGGTGCAGCAATAATAACTAAAAATTCTTCGTTTTCAGGCCAATAAAAAAAACCCAGTCTTATATAAAATGCTGCTAACAAGACTACAAAAACTATAATTGAGTCATTGATAGCTATAATTAAGCCTTTAATCGCGCGGGGCAATGAAGTAAATTGAATTAATAAGTTTCTCATAACATGAACTAAAAATTAAAAGTAAGCTATGAATAAAATAATAAATATATAACTAAAAAGACTATTACCGCCAAATAACTAGCGGCTCTCCCAAGCAATATTGAATAAACATTTTGTAACCAAGCGTGATCATCCAATCTGTTATCAATAGAACGACTTAACATTGGATCAAGATAAAAAGCAAATATAACTGCCCCAAATCCATGGAAAGTAGCAGTAAATTGACTTAAAGTTAATCTATTTTCAGGGAAAATAATAGCTAATAAGAAAGCAATAAAGAAGCCAGTTATAAGAAATAAATATGCTAAAAAAGAAACGAATGTTTTTTTAAAAACTGTCTTTTCAAGAGAAAATTTATTACAATTTTGCAATTTAGATTTTTTATTATTTTGAAAGAATGATTTTAGAATAGCAATTGGGATAGTGTTGGTTGAATAGTTTTCAAAAACCCCTTGATAGAATAACTGGAAATTATTTAATCTTAAGATCATAAAGATTGATGCGAGAAAGCCAATTCCAATAGAAATAGCCACAATCAATAAATAAGTATTAAGGTTAATTCCAGACTCAACCAGATAACCTAAAGTAGGTAAAAATGGGATTAACAAAAATCGACTTGACGTATAAATAGTTTGTTGTAGAGTTGTTCCTAGGGCTACTCTATTAGAAACTCTTCCAGCAACTCTTGTGCCAAAGGATGTAATTTCAATGGCATGCATTGAGCCATAGCTTATTATTGTAATAAGCATTAATAAAATCATATGATTTTGCCTAATAATTGATTGATATCGACATTAATGAGATATATCATTTTTATTTATTACCTTAACTATTGTAGATTTAATTATTAATAAGTCAAAAATAAATGATTTTTTATTCATATATTCTAGGTCAAAATTGACTTTCTCTACTATAGAGATGCTATCTCTTCCATTTATTTGAGCCCATCCTGTTACACCAGGTAAAAGCTTATCAACTCCTTTTTCCTTTCTTAAAGTTATTAAATCATCTTGATTGAATAAAGCAGGCCGAGGCCCTACAAAACTCATTTCACCTCTTAAGATTGAATATAACTGTGGAATCTCATCTAAACTAAAACGACGTAAAAATTCACCAACTGGTGTGATTAAATCAGCTGAATTTTCCACCAAGTGTGTTGCAAGAGGCGGCGTATCTAGCTTCATCGTTCTAAATTTTGGCATTTGAAAAATTTTATTATTTACCCCTACACGTTTTGACCAATATATTGATGGCCCCCTTGATGTCAGTCGAACCAAAATAGCAATGAATATCATTGGAAATAATAATATCATTAAAGCAAGCAAACTAAAAAATAAATCAAAAAAACGTTTCATTATCATCTAAATTAATAATTGATTTTTTAGCCTTAAACCCAAGTGATTCTATTTTTTTTGAAGAATACCACTCATCTCCCAGGAGTTTGTCTATTTTGTAGTCAAAACTTTTGCTGAGTTTTGACATAACTGTAAATACCCATAATGGTATAGTCCAACGAGGTACTTTTTTACCTAAAATCTTACACATTGCAACATAAATTTCTCTCGAAGAATATGGGATTCCATCAGTTACTATAAAAATTTCTCCTCTTGCACGCTTATCTGAAGAAAGAAAAAATAAAGCCCTAACCAAATCATCAACATGAACCATTGAACGTTGATTTAAAACCTGAGGAAGTGGAGGAAACCAACCATTTTTTATTCCAGTTAACATCAAATTAAGGTTTCCCTTCATTCCCCTCCCATAAACTAGTGAAGACCTAACTATTACTACATTCATCTTGGAATCCTTACCAAGTTCAAGTAGCCCTAATTCTGCATTTCTTTTTGATTTACCATACTCCCCTTCTGGGTCACCTTGATCAATTTCTCCAATACATCTTTTATTATTAATCTTTCCACCGGCCTTTACACTGCTAACAAATACAAATGTTTTAACACCACTTTTTACTGCAAGATTTGCTAGCTGCATTGTTGCATCAAAATTAATTTTTTTATAAATCATACTTGTTTCACTATCAGCTCTAGAATCATGGGCAAATCCTGCTAAATGAATTACTGTATCAATGGAATTCATAGAATTATCAGGAATTATGTTTTTTAAAAAATCACATTGGATTGATTCAAAAGAGTCTGATGACTTTCTAGAAAGAATTCTGATATCAAAATCCATATTTTTAATATACTGAACAAGTCTCAAACCAATAAAACCATTTGCTCCAGTAATTAAAAATTTTCTATTAGGCATTAATTTTTTTCATTCACAATATCTGACAACCCTGCAATAATTACCTTTTTATTAAAAACTTCATTAAGAAGATAGTTATTATTTTTTATAAATTCTTTCCGATTCTGCTCAGACATATCAACACACTCTTTGAATAGAGTAACAATTGACTCAATATCATCAGGAGGAGCGCACAGTCCAAGATTATTTTTCTTAATAATCTCAGATGACTCTCCATTTATAATTCCTAAAATAGGCTTTTTTGCAGAAATATAAGTTTGAAGTTTTGCTGGAACTGTTAAAGAGAATATAGGTTCGT
>CABXNH010000042.1 GCA_902513495.1 uncultured Gammaproteobacteria bacterium | reverse complement strand
AACATCAAACTGAATTTTAATGAATTCATGAGCAAGTGTACTAAAGAAACTATCTTCATCCTCATCCATTTTTGGAATATTGAGAACAGAGTCGCCTCCATAGGTAGGGATTGGAGACTCTTTTAAGTCTGTGGCTTTGTAAGGTTCATTACCATCACCCAAACTTCTGATTTGTTGTCTAATTCTTTGGCGCATCATTGCAACGCCTTGGTCGCTCGCTACTAGATTTTCGTTTTTGTGAATGTTGATTGGTCCCATGCCTTCGCAAGCTTCTCTATCTGCAGGAAATCTTTGGCGCTCTTCATAAGGCCTATCGAATATTTCACCTTGCTCAATAAGTTCTGGCCCTTCAGGAGTATTGTATTCAGGGGGATCACCTCGGTCGCCAAAATTAGCCCAGGCATAACAAATTGTTTTTTCGTCATCAATTGGAACTACCCATCTTGTGAACGAACTGCGACCGTAAAGTAATTGTTTAGTTCCATCAGCTTGAAATGCAGCTCCAGCTTGCGTAAAGTTTGGCAGAATAACTTCATTAATTCTAAACCAAACATTGTCATCCACCCTTCTTGTATTACACCCGAGAATCCAACAATCCCGTGCAACAAAATCCATCTGCCCAACTTCGCCAAAGCCTTGTGAAAACTGTTGACGACTCATATTTGAGTGAAGAAACGAGGTATGAATTGGATCAACGATAGCATCGAGGACCTGAAGCCAGTTGCATTCAAAGGGAGCCTTATATGGAACCATTTCCATATTTTCAAACTCAAAGCAATCATAAATAGGGAATTCAGGCATGCTCTCTATTGGCCCCAGATAAGCGAAAATTAAACCTTTGTATTCATGTGTCGGGTAAGCTCCCAAGCGTACTTTTTGTTTTATAGCATCGGCTGAGAATTTCGGCTGCCCAGGAACTTCAATTATTGTTCCATCAATGTCAAACTGCCATCCGTGATAACAGCAACTAATTCCTTTATCTTGACAAATTCCAAATTCGAGTGAAGCCTGCCTATGTGGACAATGCTTATGAACTAGGCCAATTTGATTGCTTTTATCTCTAAATAAGACAAGCTCTTCATCCAAGATTTTTACAGCTATTGGAAGTTCATGAAGTTCTGAAGATATAAAAACTGGATGCCAATACCTTCGAAGATACTCACCCGCTGGAGTGTTAGGACCAATACGAGTAATTTCATCATCAATCTCAATTGATTGTTTTAGTCTATAACCGCTATAACCACCAAGATCAATATTTGGCTTACTCTGTTTAGTGCTCATAATAAATATAAATAATACCCAAATAAATTACATATTATTCAATTTTTTGTAAATAAATGACAATATAGACAATTAATTAAAGTATTTATTGCATTATATGTAATTTTAGGTCTATAATTTTATAATCAAAAAAATATTCTTTTATTATGAAGACAAAAAATCAAGTTGAGCAAGGTCTCCCTAGTTCTGCCTATACGAGTGAAAGCTACTTTCACTCTGAGTGCAATTCTCTATTTTTAAATAATTGGGTTTTTGTTGGATTCGCGCATGAATTGAGAGAATCAGGTGATGCGATACCTATTACTGTTGCAGGTCAGCCAATTGTTCTAATTAGAAATGCTCAAAGAGAGATTGCAGCTTTTCATAATGTATGTTCTCATCGATGCCTGAAGTTAGTCAATGAGCCGATGAATGTTGGTTCAATGATTTGTTGTCCTTATCATTCTTGGACATACAATCTTGATGGCAAGCTTTGCGCCACTCCTTTTTTTGGCGGTAAGGAGCATGTTCCTGAGGGATTTGATATGTCTGAACATAATTTAAGGTCAATAAATATATTTGTTTGGCATGATTGGATCTTTGTTAATTTGAGTAATGATGCTGAAGCTTTTGAAGATTATGCTAAGCCTTTAATGAATAATTTTGAGGACATTGATTTCAATAAAGTTAAACCTTTAGCAACATTAAATTTTGGAAAGATATCTACAAACTGGAAGTTCCTTATGGAAAACTTTATTGAACCATATCATGTTCAGTTTGTTCATAGAACAACCACAAGTCAGCCACTTGAAGATCACTACACAATAGTGGACGGTGTTTGCGTCGGGAGTGCGATAGATTTAGATGAGGAAAATAAGGTTGAAGGAAGTTTGTCTGTTAGTTCAAGATATCTTACGCTGTTTCCTAATTTTATAATTGGAAGGTACTTTCCTGATCAAATTGGAGTCCATCTAAATATTCCTGTGGATTCAGAACATACCATTCAGAAAAGAGTGATATATAGTACTGAAGATAAAATTGCTACACCTGAAGAGATTGATGCAATGAAAAAGTTGTGGTGGGAAGTTCATAAAGAGGATCACGCAATTTGTGAAAGGATGCAACTGGGTCGGGCATCACCTGTTTCAAATGATGGAGGGATGCTTTCTCCTCACTGGGAGGATAGTGTGAGAGCATTTCAGAAGATGGTTGTTGATTCTGTAACAAAATAAAATAATTAATGAGGAGTAATTATGACAAATGAAAATTTTAATAGCGAATATAGATTGGCGCACACCATGATGAGAGTTCTTGATTTAGATAAATCAATCCAATTTTATTGTGACATATTAGGAATGCATGTTTTAAGAAAAACTGATTATCCAGGAGGGCGTTATACAAATGCTTTTGTAGGTTACGGTCCTGAAAGGGAGTTTCCTGCCTTGGAGCTCACACATAACTGGGACCAAGAAGAGCACTACGATAAAGGTAATGGATGGGGCCATATTTGTATAGAAACGCCAGATGTATATAAAGCTGTTGAAGACCTAGAAGCCAGTGGTGCCAAAATTATTAGCCCTGCTAAGCCAATGAATGCGGGCACTCGAATACTTGCATTTATTGAAGATCCAGATGGCTATGTTGTCGAACTAAATGAAAAACTTGAATCAACTGAATAAGGAAAAAATAATGAAAGAGAATAAACCACAATTATATAAGTTCAGTGACATTGAGCATCGCCTTCATACTCTTGAGCCTGGTAAAAGCTATATTAAGCCTTTTGTCACCAGTGCTGTGAGTGATACGATGTGTGGCGGACTTAATTTTTTAAATGAAGTATCTGTTCCTTGGGAGCTGACATGCGATGAGATTATTTATTGCATGGAGGGAACTTTTAGGTTGACTTGTGATGGTGTCGCCTATGAGTGTAGCCCTGGTGATGTTCTGTATATACCGAAAGATAATTCAATTGCTTATGAGTGTGATGAAAAATGCGTTATTTTTTATGCAGCTTACCCTCATGACTGGAAACAGCAAGCTGGCATTACATTTGTTCCTGGAATAGATCCAGAAGATATGCCACAAAATTAGGCTATTAAGATGAGTAACTCGAGTAGTCGTTTAGTTAATTTAAATCAGGGTAGTGATAGAGCCAATGATTTGAGCTCGCAATTGCCAACGAGAGACACCCTTAAGGATAAGTTAAATCAACAAATCATTGATTTACTTGAGTTAGATGGCAGATTACCTTTCAAAGAGATTGCAAACACTCTTGATATCTCTGAAGGCACAGTAAGAAATCGAGTGAACCGCATGAAGGATGCTGGAGTTCTACAAATCAAAGCACTCGCTGATCGATCAGCAATAAACTATTCAACCGATTCCATGTTGGGTATCAAGGTTGCATCCAACTCAAGTCCTAGTGTTGTTGCTAAAAGGCTAGAGAGTTGCAATGAAATAGTTTTTATTATGTGGGTGACGGGTCGATATGATTTACTAGTCGAGATTGCATCAGAGAGTGACGATACATTAAGTAATTTTCTTGAAGAGCATTGTTTCAATAATGATGATATTAAGGATGTTGAAGTGATGAAAGGGCTTGCAACTTATAAGAATCAGTTTTTGTTAAAGTCCCAAGAGAAGCTTTGATAATAAATTTAAGAAAATAGAAGGAGAAAAGTATGACTACAATTTATCACACAAAGATGGCGGATGCGCTTCCGTCAAAAAAGCGTGTCGCTGAAGAAAAGGCGAGACTTGAAAAGGCTGGCATTAAGTATATTCTTTCTTGTTGGATTGATATGCTTGGGCTCCCTAAAACTAAGCCAATACCTTTTGCAGAATTTGAAGCCTTGTGTGCAGGAAAAGGACCACAATTTGCTGTCCACTCCGTTTCATTTGTACCGGAGTTGGGCCCCAATGATTCGGATCAAATTCCAGTTCCAGATCTAGATAGTTTAGTTATTTGTCCATGGGATAAAACCTGTGTATGGGTTTTTTCTGACTTGTGGTGGGAGGATGAGCCTTACAATTTGTGTCCTCGACAGACGCTTAAAAGAGCTGTCCAAAATGCCGATGATGCTGGCTATAAGGCATTTTGTGGTATCGAGCCAGAATTTATTGCGATGCGCTATGAAAATGGACAGCCAGTCAAAGCAATAGATGATGATCCATTGCCAGGCGAAGGCCTTCGTCCGAGAAGGCAAGCCTTTGGATATGACGTTGAATACTCAATAGATTCGATGGAGTTTCTTAAAGAGTTGATCGACACCGTTAATGAGTTAGGATGGGAAATGAAGGATGTTGTTGCAGAAGGCGCCTATTCACAATTTGAGCTTGACTTCACGTATACCGATGTACTTCAAATGGCTGATCGATTAGTATTCTTGAGAGTGTTACTCAAAGAAGTGGCTAAAAAATATGGAATGTTTATCACCTTTATGCCTAAGCCAACGATTGGTGACTGGAGATCAGGTGCACACATAAACTTCAGTATGACCAGCAACAAGGATAACAAAAATATCTTTGAAGGAAAAGATGGTACGTTCTCTGATCAAGCTTATCACGCAGTTGGCGGATTGATTAAACATGGCACATCCATAACTGCAATAGCTTGCTCGACAGTCAACTCATATAATGGACTTGTTCCTATTGTGGGAGGATTTGAAGGTGGCGTTTACACATGGGCTCCAACGACAATGGGTTATGGAGATAACAATCGCTCATGTATGCTGAGACTTCCTCAAAATCGATTTTGTATTGAAAACCGCGCAGCGGATATGTGCATGAATCCATACTTATCTCTGGCAATGACAACTGCCTCAGTTATTGATGGAATTAAAAATAAGATTGACCCAGGCAAGCCTCTAAATATTAATCTTTATACTTTAAGCCCTGAAGAAATGGAGGCATCTAATATCAAATCATTGCCTCGTAATCTTCTTGAAGCTATTGAGGCGTTAAATGAAGATGACTTTGCTAGAGAGGTGCTCGGAGATTCAATGCTTCTTCAATTTTTCTCATACAAGAAAGATGAATGGGATCGATATCATCAGGCAGTAACTGATTGGGAAGTTCAAGAGTTTTTAAGACTCTACTAGATAATAAATCATTACTAAAAAATTAGTACGTTTTTAATTTAAACTATCATTTTTTTGAGTTAATATTAATTCAGAGATTGTGTTGATTATTGGGAGTAAATATGTGTGGAATTGTTGGACTTTTTATTAAAAATCCTACGCTTGAGTCTGAACTAGGAGCATTAGTCGCGCCGATGTTGAGTGAGATGACAGAGCGTGGCCCTGATAGCGCTGGTATGGCTGTCTATCGAGATCCAAATGACAAAGGGTGCAAGGTTACAATTCTTTCTCAAAAATTAGATTTTGACTGGACTACTTTTGAAAAATCAGTTAACTCAAATTTTTCTCTCAAAAAATTTACCGTTACTCAGAACCATGCAGTTCTCTCTTTGGACAATTCACTGAATGAAGTGGAGGAGTGGCTCGCATTAAATTGGAGTGAGCTGAGTGTTACAAGTGCAGGAACTAATATTGAAATCTTCAAGGGCAAGGGTAACCCGGCTGATTTTATAGAACAATTCGACATTAAAAATATGACTGGAACTCATGCGCTTGGCCATACACGAATGGCGACTGAAAGTGCTATTACTACTGAGCACTCGCACCCTTTTTCTACGGGACAAGATTTATGCCTAGTGCATAACGGTTCATTGTCAAATCACAATCGTCTTCGTGAAACCCTAAAACGTACAGGCGTTCAATTCAAGACAGATAATGACAGTGAGGTTGCTGCAGGATATTTGAGTTGGCGCTTGAGTGAGGGTGATGACTTAGATGAGGCATTGAATCATGCTATAGATGATCTAGATGGGTTTTATACTTTTGCCATTGGCACTAAAGATGGCTTTGCTGTGATGAGGGATCCAATTGGATGTAAACCAGCAATTATGGCTGAGACGGATGACTGGGCTGCAATGTCATCAGAGTATCGTGCAATCGCAACCCTGCCAGGCGCAGAAAATGCACGCATATGGGAGCCTGAACCAACACAAATTTATAGTTGGAAAAGGAGTTAAATATGACAGCAATAAATTTAAAC
>CABXNH010000041.1 GCA_902513495.1 uncultured Gammaproteobacteria bacterium | reverse complement strand
GCGGTTTATTTTCTGCTGCACTTTCCGTCGCATCACTGCGCCTAGTCGTTAACTAGCACTTTGCTCTATGGAGCCCGGACTTTCCTCTCAATGCAATAGCATCCAGCGACTATCCGGCCAACTTCAAGGAAAATTATACGCTATGAATAGAGTCTTTAAATGCAGCGCGATGATCCAGAATAAAAAGGGATTCTAGCTCTTGAATGACACAGGAATGTTATCTAATACTTTATGGATATTTTTACCCTCAGTATCTACGGCAACAGTCACAGGCATATCTTTAACTTCCATTTCATAGATCGCCTCCATACCCATCTTTTCAAATGCAACGACCTTGGCCTTTTTTATTGACTTGGAAATTAAATAAGCAGCACCGCCCACAGCTATCAAATAACTTGCTTTGTGTTTTTTTATACTTTCAACTGTTGCATGGCCACGCTCAGCTTTACCAATCATTCCAAGAATTCCAGTATTTTCAAGCATCATATCGGTAAATTTATCCATTCTGGTTGCGGTTGTTGGTCCTGCAGGACCAATCACTTCATCACGGACTGCATCTACGGGACCGACATAATAGATAAACTTGTTATCAAAATTAACACCTTCTGGTAGCCCTTCGCCATTCTCAATCATTGACTTCAGTCGTTTATGCGCTGCATCTCTTCCAGTAATGATGGTTCCAGATAGAAGCAAGGTGTCGCCTATATTCCAATCATTCATCTGAGATTGAGTCAGATTATTTAAATCAATCTTTGTGTATTTCGAAACGTCCATCTCTAAATCTGGATAAAGACTTAAATCGACTTCAGGCAATTCTGCAACCCCAGATCCATCCAGTGAAAAGTGGACATGCCTCGTCGAGGCGCAGTTTGGAATCATAGCAACCGGAAGTGAAGCGGCATGTGTTGGGTAGTCATTTATTTTGACATCCAGAACTGTTGTTAGACCTCCCAAACCTTGAGCACCAATACCGAGTGCATTGATCTGATTAAATAAGTCAATTCTTAATTTATCAACATCACTTGGATTATCTTTAGCTTTAATATCATTGATATCAATTGGCTCCATTAAAGATGCTTTAGCCATGAGCATTGCTTTCTCAGCTGTACCTCCAGCCCCAATCCCAATCATTCCTGGTGGGCACCAGCCAGCTCCCATCGTTGGGATAGTTTTAAGGACCCAGTCGCTTAGATTGTCATCTGGATTAAGCACTGTAAACTTAGATTTGTTCTCAGAACCGCCGCCCTTCGCAGCAACTGTAATATCTAACCTATCACCCTTAACTATTTTGGTATGAATAACAGCTGGCGTGTTATCTTGTGTATTTTTTCTGCTGAATAATGGGTCACTAACTATCGATGCTCTTAGACGGTTATCAGGCTCGTTATATGCTCTTCTTACACCCTCATTAATCATTTCTTCTAAAGATAGATCTGACTCCCACTGAACATTCATGCCAACCTTTAGAAATACATTGACAATTCCAGTATCTTGGCAGATTGGTCTTCTTCCAAGGGCACACATCTTAGAATTGATCAAAATTTGCTCTATTGCATTTTTAGCACTCTGATTCGTTTCTCTTTCATAAGCTGAAACCATTGCATTGATAAAATCAGGTGAGTGATAATACGAGATATACTGCAATGCAGAATGGATACTTTCTATTAAATGCTCTTGTTTTATAATCATATTTATTTAGGCTTTGGTATTGTCTAAAGAGGGCAATCAGGTTATATTATAACCTCTAATCATTTTATTTTTTTTTGCTAGGAACCCCTTATGTTCAATTTATTCACAGGCCAAAATCTTTCTGTTGATCTTGGTACAGCTAACACTCTTATTTATATGGACGGAAAAGTCGTCCTAAATGAGCCTTCCGTTGTAGCCTTAAGGCATGAAAAAGGCGCCTCAGAGTCATCTGTAATAGCTGTAGGACAGGAAGCAAAAAATATGCTCGGAAGAACACCTGGAGCAATTGAGGCAATTAGACCTATGAAGGATGGCGTAATTGCTGACTTTAAGGTAACTGAGAAAATGCTTCAATTCTTCATGAAAAAAGTACTCAAGTCTGGTTTTTTCTCTCCTAGCCCCAAAGTATTAATTTGTGTTCCCTGTGGTGCTACGCAAGTTGAGAGACGTGCCATTAAAGAAAGCGCTGTAGGCGCAGGCGCAAGAGATGTTTATCTAATTGAAGAGCCTATGGCAGCAGCATTAGGTGCTGGCATGGCAATTGAAGAGGCCTCTGGCGCAATGGTTTTAGATATTGGAGGTGGAACCTCAGAGATTGCAATCCTTTCACTCAATGGAATTGTGTATTCTGACTCACTAAGGGTTGGTGGAGACGTATTCGATGACACTATTGTAAAGTTTGTCAGAAGGGTTCATGGAATTATCATCGGTGAGGCCACTGCAGAACAGATCAAAGAGGAAGTGGGTAGTGCCTTTGAATCTAAAATAATTAGAAAAAATGAGTTTAGAGGCCGTGCTGTTTCTACTGGACTTCCTGTTAGTTTTGAAGTCACAAATTCTGAAATTTTAGAAGCATTAAGTGAACCTTTAGGGATGATTATTGCTGCTTTAAGGACAGCTCTAGAGCAAACCCCACCTGAATTATCATCTGACATTGCTCAAAATGGATTAGTTATTACTGGTGGCGGTGCTCTTCTTGAGGGACTCGATAAACTGATTCATAGCCAGACAAATTTACCAGTCACTATTGCAGATGATCCTCTCACTTGTGTTGCTAGAGGCGGTGGAATAGCCTTAGAAATGATTAATCAGCATGATATGGGGTTCTTGGCAGCAGAGTGATTCAACATAAGTCGAGATCTTAATAATGCGACTTTTAAAACTTTTTGTTCCTATATTACTCTCAATAATTCTTATATTTTTGGATGCTAGATTCTCATATCTAGATAACTTTAAGCGCTTTACACTTACACTTCTTAGTCCAATTTATGTGATTGTTGATTTACCAGGTCATGTTATTGATTGGGTCAACGATAAGGGCACAGAAAATGAATTTCTGGTTACCCAAAATGACTATCTTGAGGGACAACTCATTGAACTTAAAGCTAAGCTACAGACCTATAATAATTTAGCTTTAGAAAATCAAAAATTATCCAACCTTCTTGAGTCAAGTTATTTAATTCCTAATCACGATGTCAAGCTAGCTAGAATTAAATCAATCACTCAGTCAAGACTCTCAAAGAAAGTCATCATTAACAAGGGCCTCAATGATGCTGTGACTCTTTCAGATCTTGTTATCGGCTCTGATGGAGTTGTTGGCCAGGTAACAGAGGTTACACCACTATACTCAACTGTAAAGCTCTTATCGGATCCGACTCAACATATGCCAGTAAAGAGCTCAAGAACAGGCCTAAGAGGCATCACCAAAGGCTTAGCATCGAATAAAAAGGGTATGATCATTGAATTTATTCCTCTTGAATCTGATATTAAAATAGGCGATATATTTGTAACCAGTGGTATTGGAAATTCTTATCCATCGGGCTATTTTGTTGGGAGAGTGAATAAGGTTGATGAGTCTCTCAACTCATCGTTCATGAGTGTTTCTCTTGAGCCAACCCAAAATATGAATAAATTAGAATTAGTCCTTATCGTTAAGGAGAAAAATGATTAATCAAACACAGATCCTTCTCTTGCTAAAAGTGACCATTCTGGCCTTTATTGTTGGATCAATATCACTACCTCATGTTCTTGAATTGATTTCACCCTTTTGGCTATTACTGTTTTTTATTTACTGGCTAATTTACTCTGATAGTAATGGAATTTATAGTGCAGCATTGATTCTTGGATTACTCTTAGATGTCCTTCAAGGTGCTATTTTGGGTCAGAATGCACTGGCACTCGTCATCAGCTCTGCATTTATCTTAAGTGTGAAAAAATCTTTTTTTGTGTCAAACCTAACTACCCAACAGGTCTATGTATTTATTGCCTCATTGATTTACCTAACATTTTTTTTAATAACACATCTAGTCGTTCAAGGTCTTCAAATCCAATGGCTCATCATATTTGTTCCATTTACAGGCGCTATAGTATGGCCAATTGTTCGCTTTTTGTTGGCAAAACTAAAGCAATAGTTGAGTTTACTCTATGGATAAAATTGGAAACTTAAAGCGCGAAAAAAAAGTATTTAGATCTAGAGTCATTTTCTCAGCTTTCATTATGCTTTCAATGACTTTCATTTTGACATTGAGACTCTTCAATCTTCAAATTACAAAACATGATTTTTATGTTGAAGAAGCCCTTGGAAATCAAATGCAAAATCTTCCTATTACACCTATACGGGGTGATATTTTAGACCGCAATGGAAAAATTTTAGCGACGAATGAATTCGGATATAGATTGACTATAACACCTGAGAAAGTAACTAATTTAAATGACACACTGGTGGAATTAGAGATTAATGATTATATTGATAGCAAAGATATTGAGAAATTTAATAAGGACTTAAATCGCTATAAAAAATTTCATAATATTCCAATTAAGTTCAACCTATCTGAGTCCTTAGCTTCATCATTTCTTGTTAACAACCAATTGCCAGGTGTTGAAATTGAGCCCTACTTTCATCGCGTTTATCCCTATGGTGCTTCTAGCTCCCACCTTATTGGTTATGTTGCCGCCATGAGCAAGGAAGACAAAAGTAGATATGACAAAATTAATTATGCTGGTACAAACTTTGTAGGAAAGATTGGCATTGAAAAGCAATATGAAAATACGCTCCATGGTCAATCAGGCATGAAACAGATTGAAAGAAATGTTGCTGGAAGGGTTGTAGACTCTAAAGTAATTAATCCCTCTATCCCTGGTCAGGATGTCTATCTAAATATTGATATTGAGTTACAAATGAAAGCAGAATCCCTTCTAGGCGAAAGTAGAGGAGTTATTGCTCTTATTGATGTTACAGATGGATCAGTTCTTAGCCTAGTTAGCACCCCTTCTTTTGATCCCAATTGGTTTGTCAATGGAATATCAGTTAAGCGTTATGATGAGCTAAAAAATAATGAAGATCTACCTCTTTTTGATAGGAGTACTAAGGGTTTATACCCGCCAGGTTCAACTATTAAGCCAATGGTAGCACTTGGAGGACTTGAACAAAAAAATATAACAGTAAAGCATACAACTTTTTGCCCAGGCTTTTATAAGCTCTCAAATTATTCTAGAAAGTTTAATGATTGGAAGCGAACAGGCCATGGTAAGGTTGACACTATTGAGGCAATCGCTCAATCTTGTGATGTCTTTTTTTATGACTTAGCTTATAAAATGGGAATTGACCAAATACACGATAGTCTATCACTTTTCCAATTCGGCAGGAAAACGGGTCTTGATATTCCAGGTGAGTTAGGAGGTATTCTGCCATCAAGAGAGTGGAAAAAAATAAACAAAGATGAGCCGTGGTATCGCGGTGAAACTTTGATCACTGGAATAGGTCAAGGGTTTATGACTGCAAGTCCAATTCAGTTAGCACTGGCGACAGGAGCAATAGCAAACAAAGGTAAACTTTACACACCAAGAGTTCTAATGCATATTCAATCTAAAAATGGGGAATCTTATCTTGGGTCTGAGGCCCAGTCAAAACAGATACCAATTAAAGATATTAGCAACTGGAATTTAATTGAAAAGGCAATGAGACAGACTGTTTATGGCAAACTGGGTACAGCCAAGAGATTGAACAATAAACTGAACTATACCCTTGCGGGAAAGACAGGAACAGCGCAAGTCTTTGGTCTTGATCCAGAGGAGAAATATATTGCTGATAATATTGACGAAAAGTTAAGGGATCATGCTCTTTTTACAGGCTTTGCACCAATAGAAAATCCAAAAGTGGCGATAGCAATTATTGTGGAAAATGCTGGCAGTGGTAGCTCAAAAGCGGCGCCATTAGCTAGATCACTACTAGATGAGTACTTTATAAAGAATCCTGTTGAATCTGAAAAACTATAGCAAGCTGCTTAGTTTGCTTGAGAAGCTAAAAAACTTTTCCTAAAACTAGAAAATGTATTCATTTTAATTGCACTTCGAATTGATTGCATTAATTCTTGATAGTAAAAAAGGTTATGAAGTGTATTTAAACGGGAGCCTAAAATTTCGTTAGTTTTTTGAAGATGATGAAGATATGACCTTGAGTAATTACTGCAAGTCGAACATCCACAGTCTGGGTCAAGTGGGCCAGTGTCTTTTTTATATTTTGCATTACGAATTTTTACTACGCCCTCAGAGGTAAATAAGTAGCCGTTTCTTGCATTGCGAGATGGCATGACGCAGTCAAACATATCCACCCCTGAAGCTACACCTTCTACCAAATCCAAGGGTGTTCCAACACCCATTAAATATCTGGGTTTATCTTTAGGCATATGGTCAGGTAGATAACTCAGAACCCCCATCATTTCTTCTTTGGGTTCACCAACTGAAAGACCGCCTATGGCATAACCATTAAAACCCATCTCAATTAATGACTCGGCCGACTGAACTCGAAGCTCTCTGTGCATACCGCCTTGAACAATCCCAAAAAGAGCGTTTTTATTATTTAGTCTTTTATGTTCAATTAAGGAGCGCTTTGCCCATCTTAACGAGAGCTGCATAGACTGATCAACAACATTTTTCTCTGCTGGATAGGCAGTACAATCATCAAATATCATGACAATATCTGAGCCAAGCTTATGTTGTATTTGCATGGACTCTTCTGGTCCCATAAAAATTGACGATCCATCTTTAGGGGAACGAAATGCCACACCCTCTTCAGTTATTTTTCGCATTTTTCCAAGACTAAATACCTGAAACCCACCTGAATCAGTCAATATTGGACCTTGCCAATTCATAAAATCATGAAGATCTCCATGAGCCTCAATGACCTCTGTTGAGGGGGTAATAGCTAGATGAAAGGTATTACCTAAAATAATTTCAGCACCAAGCCCCTTCACCTCCTCAACTGTCATTGCTTTAACTGCTCCATAAGTACCTACAGGCATGAAAGCAGGGGTATTGACTTCACCACGATCAAAAGTTAGCTTACCAAGACGCGCCTTATCATTTGTATTTATGAGTTCAAATTTCATATATAGAATAAATAAATGATTAGAATTTTAAAACGCTTGATTTATTTGATC
>CABXNH010000040.1 GCA_902513495.1 uncultured Gammaproteobacteria bacterium | reverse complement strand
ACGAGTTTGCGACCCAAGATGTTTGTCACAAACGCACCCGTAACTAGGATAACCAGAAGAACTAAGACTATTCCAGAGCCTGGAATAGTGGTATCTAGATTGAGAAGTGATTCGGGTAGGAGTCTTGCCGGGACAAGATTATTAATAACCTCTAAAAAGAACTTGATAAGGAGCACACTTAGAGCAAGTGGAATCCAAAATAAAAGCCCGGATATAAAGTAATTTCTTAAGCGCTTCACTGAACTTAATGGTAAATCCTAAAAAAGGGTTATTTTAACACAAGCTGTATTGTCAATATGAGCCTCGAGAGCTTAATATATAAAGGTGATTAATTAATTTCCTCTTCTCGAAGTGTTAGGATCTCGTATCCATTTTCAGTCACTAAAACTGTGTGCTCAGTCTGAGCTGAAAGTGATCTATCTTTGGTAGTAACAGTCCAGCCATCAACCTTTGATGTAATGACCTCATACCCACCTAAATTGACCATTGGCTCGATAGTAAAGGTCATTCCAGGCTCAAGAATGGGGCTTTGATTAGTTTTGCCATCATCGTAGTGGATCACTTGAGGAAGTTCATGGAAGGCCTCGCCGATACCATGACCACAATAATCTCTGACTACAGAGCAGTTTTTGCTTTTAACATAAGCACCAATAGCCTTACCAATTTCACCTAAGTGAATACCAGGCTTTACTTTTTCTATGCCAAGCATCATCGAGTCTCTTGCAACATTGCATATTTTTAAGGCTTTAACACTAGGCTTGCCAACGATAAACATTTTTGATGTGTCACCATGGAAGCCATCTTTGATAACAGTGATATCAATATTAATAATGTCACCTTTCTTGAGTTTCTTTTCACTCGGGATGCCATGACAAACCACATTATTGACAGATGTACATATCGATTTTGGGAAGCCGTTGTAGTTGAGTGGTGCAGGAATAGAGTCTAAATCATTTACAATATAGTCATGGCAGATTTGGTCAAGCTTCTCCGTCGTAACACCAGTTCTAACATGTTCGCCTATCATTTCAATTACGCTCGATGCAAGCTTTCCAGCAATGCGCATCTTGTCGACTTGGTCTGGCGATTTAATTGAGATAGACATGCTTTATTTAGATTGTTGCGCTCTTTCTTCTAAAGCCTTAATTCTGTCTTCCAGTGGTGGGTGAGATGACCATAGCTGAGACCGATTAGATTTAGGTTTTTCGCCAATCCCAAAGGCAGCCAATTGCTCCGGTAAAGCTTCTGGCTCCTTCTGACCAAGACGTTTTAAGGCATTAATCATATTTTGATGACCCGCTAAATCTGCTCCGCCGGTATCAGCAATGTACTCTCTTTTTCGTGAAAAATACATAACAATAACGCTGGCTAATATTGAAAGAATCACTTGGGCAAAAATAGTGGTGACAAAGTAACCAATACCATAGCCTCTCTGATTTTTTAAGATGACTCGATCTACTATGTGACCAATAACTCTAGAAAAAAATATTACAAAGGTATTAACAACTCCCTGAATAAGAGTAAGCGTAACCATATCTCCATTAGCAACATGACTCATCTCGTGACCCACTACAGCTTCAATTTCACCTTGAGTCATATTATCAAGAAGGCCTTGAGAAACTGCCACTAAGGCATTATTTTTGCTAGCCCCAGTAGCGAATGCATTCATTTGGCTTGAAGGAAAAATAGCCACTTCAGGCATCTTGATACCAACAATTTCAGATTGTTTTTTTACTGTTTCAATAAGCCATTTCTCTGTATTGCTTTTTGGAGAAGAAATAACAGTCGCACCCGTCATTCGTTTAGCCATCCATTTCGAAATAGCTAGTGATATAAAAGCACCACCGAATCCAAAGACGCCAGAGAAAATGACAAGGGCGTTGATATTTAAGTCGCTTCCATTTTGCATAAGAAGGCTTTCTACTCCAAGAATTCTGAGAGTAATACTTAAAATTACCATGATTGCAATATTGGTTAATAAGAACAGAAATATTCTTTGCATGCTTTCCTTGAATTAAATTAATTAATTGAACATATTATATAAATAAATATAGTTATTTATATAATATTAGTGAATTTTTGGATTAGCTTCTAATTCAAGTTTAAATCAAAAAAAACTACCTTCCAGGCCACATCATTCGGGCTTCAGTCATCGTGCAGTTTTTTTCATCTGACGAAGTTAGAATTATTTGATAAGAGTTATCAGCAGGAGTAAGTATTAAAAATCCACCATCTGCATAGCTTGATAATTGGAGATTTTCATTTTCACCTTTTATTTGCGCAATCTCGGAGCAGGATTGGTTATTAATAGTGGTTACTAAAATGGTTGAAACATAGCAGTATTCTTTATCAGGTGATAAAGTTGCAGAAAATGTTGAGGTTCCATTGTTATATCTCTGAGATGAGACATGAAGAGAAGGGAGTACTGATGGGTTTTCTGGATGCGCAAATGTAATGTTTAAGCCTTTTAAATTATATGATTCTTCAATTTGACTAAGATAGGAATAACAGGTTTCATTTATACCTCTATTAATAGCATCGTCAGATAAACTAGATCCATTTGCGCAAAAACTACAAAATAGCATTATTAATGTTAAAGTCTTATAGTTATAAATATTCATGATCACTTTATAATGGTATGTTAATGGTTCAATATACCCCATTATTGAGAATTATAGGAAAATTTGCAGAATAGAATAAAATCTTAAATTTGGTTGGATTACTAATTTAAACTACTTTATAATGAAATTTCGAATATTTGAAGGAGTTTTAAAAATGAAGTTAAGATTTTTATTTATTGCTGTTTTAGCATTACTTGTAAGTGGCTGTATGGATACGATTATGGCTGTACCTGCTGCTGCAGTTAATGGAGTTGGAAATGTAGTCGGTAGTATTTGGGGAGCTGTAACAAGTATTTTTTAAAACTCTCTAGTAATGCTTTATAGTCCCATAAAAATAGTTTTTTTTTATGGGATTTTTTTTGAACGTAAATCAACCAATATTTTTATTTTGTGCCAGCTCTAAGGCTTCTTTTTTGCTAGAAGCCTGAACAGAGTAAGAGACCTTATAGCCTTGATCAGTAAGGTTTGTTAGGGTCCATTCGTTCCCCTTAAAGGCTGGCAGAGTCAGTATAACTGTTTCAGCTATGATGATGATGATCTGAAGACCATCAGCGGTTGAAAAGTTAAAAAAGCCAAGATACCCATAAAGTTCATAATCTATACTGGCCAATATGAGAATCGTAAGGATGTAGGCAATAAAAATTTTCCACAATCCACGAAATAAGAACCACATTGGAAAAACTGGTAAACATGTTACAAAAGGGATGGCTAGCCAAGCAAAACCCGTTTTAACTGCTTTTAATTTTTTAGTGGGGTGTTGAAGGACTTTATAAGTATTCATTTAAAAATCTAAAGTAACTTTCAAATTAGTATACCAATAAGATTTAATTTTTAAATTCAATCATAGAGATTATTTTATAAAGATGCAAACTTAATGAATCGTTGTGAACTATACTTTCATTTAAAATAATTTATCTACACAATTTATGAAATATGAGTCTTTTAATGACCAAGGTATTGCTCTATTAAATAAAAATCAATTTAACGAGGCATTAATTTTTTTTGAAAAAGCGCTTGAATTAAAGCCTGATTTTGTAGATGCTTTAAATAACCTTGGTTTGGCACAGCACAAACTCGCCAAATTAGATCAAGCAGTAAGAACTTATAAAAAAGTGGTGGCCATTGACACTGATTACGCTTTATCAAGTGATAATAAAATTCTTAGTGTTATTTATTTTTTCTCTCAGGGCAATATTCAAGATGCACTGGAAACACTTAACATACTTGTTGAGGTAAATCCAACGGACGCACTCCTTTTTAATATGCTTGGTGGCTGCTTTGCAAGCATTGGGCAGCCTGAGATGGCGATTGCAAATTATCAAAAGGCTCTTGAGTTTGAGCCAGAATATGCTATCCCTAAACATATGCTTAACTCCTTGACTGGGCATACAAGCAAAGAGCCACCGAAACAGTATGTAAAAAATCTATTTGATGACTACGCTTATCGATTTAATGATGCTTTGGTTAATAATCTTCAATACAGTCTCCCATTTATTATTAAGGAGTTGATACTTCAAAGTAACAGTGAGAAATCTGAATATCAACATGTAATAGATTTAGGTTGTGGCACTGGTTTAGCTGGAAAAAGCTTAAGGAATATAAGCAGCAATCTTACAGGTATCGATATCTCAGAAAATATGATCCTTGAAGCTGAAAAGCTAAATATTTACGACACTCTAATTGTTGGAGATATAGCTGAAAAGTTAAATGCATCTCAAGACAAATTTGATTTATTGATTGCCCTTGATGTGCTTATATATATTGGAGATGCAGAATCAACCTTTCAAGCAGTTCGCAATTCTTGTATGCCAGATTCTCTTTTTGTTTTTTCTGTTGAGATACAAGAAGAGAATGGTTACGCTCTTTTAAAAAGTTCTCGCTACGCACATTCAGACAGATACATCATGGAGCAAACTTCTGGAATTTTTGAATTAATCGACTCTCAACATGTAAGACTTAGAAAAGAGGGAGATAATTGGCTCAATGGAAAGGTGTATGTATTTCGTCCTATCTAATTGAAATTCTATACCTGAAATTGAATAAGATATGAAATTTACTAATTTCGTTTTGTATGTGAGGCGTTAAAAACCAATAGTGTAATAAAGATAGGCATTACTCTCTGTCTTCGAGTCATAGGGAAGCTCTTGATATTGGAGAATGCCTGAGAGTCTATGGTTGGACTTTAATGCATAATCAAAGCCTAATGAAACTACAGGTCGTGTCTTATTAAAGCTATCCGTTAGACTGACCTTACTCAGTCCTGATATACCAGTCGGTGCTAACTTGTCAACCGAGTGTTCGATGTCGTGCTCGATTCCGACACTGCCCCTTAAGGATAATTTTTGATTCAGGTCGGTATTGAACTTAAGTCCCAGTAAAACGGTCGTTGACTTGTCTTTAATCTCATTAAAAGTAAGTGGTGAACTGAGACCTGTCTCTGTATAAGCGTCTTGTTTGATGACTGCCGAGCGAGCAGCGAAATAAGGATGGAGCACAGTGTCATTACTATATTGATAACCATACTGTAGTTCAGCCACATAGCTCTTTGCCTCAATCACTGTCTGTCCCTTGCCTTCCTCTGAAGTGCCGACTTGCTCACGTGTGAGCGTGGCGTTTTTTTGTTGATAAGCGTTAGCCAGCTTTAACTGATAACCTAAATGGTTTGGATTCTGATTCCACACAATAAGTCCACCCGTCATTGGCGTCTTGTCTGAAAGTTTGATACTCGCAGGGGTTTTATGACTCAAGTTGCTGTGATAAAAACCTGCCACCCTGAGAGTATCTGACAATTTGTAACCACCTACCAAAACTGTACTATTGGTTTCTGTTTTAGGACTGTTAATAGAGGTATATCTGCTGCCTAGAGAGAGACATATATTGTTTTTATCAAACAATTCACAGTCGTAGGTGTTCATATTGGCAAAGTTTACTTGGGTCACTGAGTTCAAATCGTTAAAACCTAGGATGACATCGTCTTTGACGTTTAGTACTGTAGTATTGGTGTCAGGAGTTATATCTTGGTCAGCAGCAACGACTAAATCCCACAAAGTGCCAGAGCTGTTTGAGAGAGTCCAGTCATTTCTTTTTGAACCAGAGACATAACTTCCGGACGTGCCGCTCGCTATATTACTACTGCTCAAGCCACTCAAAACTGAGCTATAGGTTGTGCTTCCTGTTAAAGTCGAAGTTGAATAGATTCCAAAATTAGTTGCACCTGAGACACTGCTAAACGTCGCCTTACCAAAATCAGCGCTGTTGACAATAACGTTGTAGTTGGTTGGAAGCGCATGTGAATATGTCAGTGCATCATTGCCTCCTTGAGAGTTGTTTAATGTTATTATATTTCCACTGTTTCCAGCCTGATTTGCGTTTCTAATATCTACGTTAGTGCCTGCAATCGTTCCTGTGTTTGTAATCGTTGTAATCGTTCCTGAGTCTGCATTTCTAATCCCAGCAGATTCTGCATCAGAGCTAGTATTTGTAATATTGCCCGAGTTATTTATTGTTGTGATTGTATCATGATTATTTATTGTACCTGCTTTACTTTTTGACGTTATATTTCCTGAGTTTGTTATTGTGCCAATTATATTTCCCGTGCCTTCATGATCCACCAAAATTGCACCCTCACTTTGAGCCCCAAGAGCGGAAATAGTTCCTGAGTTTGTGATCGTTGTAATTTCACCACCTTTTAAAACTTTAATTGTTGCACGAGTAGCGTACTGATCGTTTCGTGTGGATTCTATAGTTCCTGCATTAATTATAGTTCGTATTATGCTGCCAGTATCCTCTACTCGAATTGCTTGTTGATGATTTCCCTTTGCTCTAATTGTTCCACTTGCCGTGTTATTGATCGTATCAATTACAGCTCCACCTGTATTTTGAATGGTTTGTTCATTAGCACTGATTAGCCCACTGTTAGTGATCGTTGTAATTGTTCCACCATAGTTTCTAATTGCCGCATCAGAATTTTGATCACTTATGTTAGTACCATTAGCTCCAGCTTCAATAGTTCCTGAGTTATCTATTTCTCCAATATGACCTGTAATGTTTTTGATAGTCCATTTATTATCAGACTCTATTGTGCCATCATTATCAATTTTAGTTATTACTCCGCCAGCACCATTGGCAATAGTATTTCTTCCACTTGACGTCATTGTTCCCGAAGCTGCATTGTTTATATGACCAATTGTGGATTTATTCCATATTACGGTACCAGTACTGGAGGCGCCATTCTCATAAACCCCCATCGTTCCATTATTGTTAATTGCTGTAATGCTACCTGTACCAGTATGGTGATAAATTGAATATCTCTCAAGATTACCTGATGTAGCTCTAGAACCTATACTTCCATTGACTGTAATAGTGGTATTGGTGCCATCAGTAGTTTCTATTGCAAATCTTTCATTGCTGGTTTGTCCAGAAACATTAACTCCAGAATCAATGGTTATATTAGAACCATCACCAGTTACTTCTAATCGTCCTGAACAATCTGATGAAATAGTTGTAGTGGCTCCATTAACATTAGAGCAATCAGCGGCATAAATTAATTTAGGAATAAAAATTA
>CABXNH010000039.1 GCA_902513495.1 uncultured Gammaproteobacteria bacterium | reverse complement strand
GATTGAAACAGTCCTTGATTTTGATGAAATGGCTCGTCTAGGGGTTGAATATCAATCTGTTTATAGACATCTCAGAACTGCTTTTTCAGGTTCTTACGTGACAGATGCTACGATAGCGGGCAAAGAAGAAGACGTCAGGATTTATATTGGTGAAAATGACTTCACCGAAAACTTCATTAAAAATACTGCTATTAAAAATCGTCAAGGTAACCTGATACCGATGAGTCAGTTTTCAACCCTAAGAGAGATCGAAGGTGAGCCAGATTACAATCACTTGGATGGTGATCGTTCAATTAAAGTGACTGCAAGTATTGCTGATGGAAGGCCTAAGGGAAGGCCAACTAAAGTTGATGAAAATCTTGAAGAAAACGAGACGCTCAACATCAAGCCTGATGAGCTTAAATCTGACGAAGCTAAGTCCTCTCGAAGAGGGCCACCACCATCGAAGACAATCATATTGGCCAAAGCTTTGAAAGAACTTGATGCCTCTGTTGAGTATCCGCAAGTTTCTATTATCACATCAGGTGGAGCCCAAGAATCAATTGACTCTCTTCAAGACTTCTTAAGAGCGTTCGTAGTTGCTATTATTGGAATTTTTCTTCTGCTTGCAATACTGTTTAACTCCTATTCGCAACCAATGCTTGTTCTAGCTGCTGTTCCGTTTTCACTAATTGGAGTTGTTTGGGCTTTTTATTTTCATGGTGAGCCCTTGAGTTTCTTTGCATTAACAGGCTCTTTAGCTTTGATGGGCGTGATTGTGAATGACTCTCTAGTGATGGTCAGTCACTTAAATTATATTAGGGATAAAAGTGCACAATTAGAAGATAAAAAAGTTTGGATTGCAAGAGGCTCGAGAGATCGTTTGAGGGCTGTTGTGCTTACCACGCTAACAACTATGGCCGGTGTATTGCCACTTGCTTATGGTATTGGAGGTACAGATGTGTTCCTTCAACCAATGGTTCTTGCGCTTGGTTATGGTCTAATATTTGGCACCGTCTTAACTCTGATTCTTTTACCCTGTATGTATCTGATGAACTATGACTTTATTAATATGCTTGGTAGAATTAGAGCGAGATTTTCAAGGAAAAAAGAAACAGTATAATTACTTGTTTTGAAGAGCCAGTCGAATTATCTGCTCAGTGCTTAGGTCTTGATCATCAATTTTTAAAACCATTTTGTTGGCTTCCTTTGCTTTGAATCCAAGTGATTGTAGCGCTTCAATGGCCTGCCTAGTGTTAGGGTTAGAGCTCTGTTTAAGTTCTTTTGAAGGCTCTAGACTACTACCTATAAGTTCCAACTTGCTAAGTCTGTCTTGCAGTTCAACGATGAGCTTTAGTGCAGTTTTTTTGCCAATTCCTGGCGTTTTTGCAAGTAAATCGGCATCCTCTGTAGAGATACACTGAACCAGAGAGTTGACACTAAGGTTTGATAGTATCGCAAGTGCTACCTTTGGTCCGACACCATTAACTCTTATTAGTTCTCTAAAAACATTTTTTTCATCTTTGGTGATGAATCCAAATAAAGTATGGCCATCCTCTTTAATACTGAGATGAGTAAATAATAAAACATCCTCTGACAAATTATCAAGTTGATAGAAAGTCGACATGGGACAAAGTACTTCATATCCTATTCCACCAACCTCAAGTAAAACTTCTGGCGGATTCTTACTGATAATTTTTCCGTTTAGATGTCCAATCATAGCCAAGGGTACTTCACAAAATACTCTGCTTCAAATAAGCGAATTTGATTCTCGTTCTGCAATGTTAAACCAATATCATCGAGTCCGTTGATGAGTCTTCGTTTTCTTTCAGGGTCAACCTCAAACTCAAAAGAATTATCATCAGTCTTTACAGTTTGCTCTTTTAGGTTAATAGTTATTTGACCTGAATAACTAAATAAGTTATCAACAATTTCACTGCTCAACTCTATTGGAAGAATGCCATTTTTAAAGCAATTGTTATAGAATATATCGGCAAAACTTGGGGCAATAATTGCTCTAAAGCCGTAGTCTTCCAAGGCCCAAGGAGCATGCTCTCTCGAAGAGCCACATCCAAAATTGCGCCTTGTTAATAATATTTGTGCCTTAGAGTAGATTGAATTGTTTAAAACAAAGTCTGGATTAATTGGACGGTTTGAGTTATCCATACCAGGCTCGCCATGATCAAGATAGCGCCATTCATCAAATAGATTTGGACCGAAGCCACTTCTTTTAATTGATTTTAGAAATTGTTTTGGAATGATAGCGTCTGTATCAATATTGGCGCGGTCAAGTGGCATAGCAATAGAGCTGATGGAAGTAAATTTTTTCATAAAATTACTCCTGAAAAATGACCAGCAATTGCACTAGCTGCTGCAATAGCAGGGCTTACAAGATGAGTAAATGAGCCTTGTCCTTGACGGCCTTCAAAATTTCTATTTGATGTGCTTGCGCATCTCTCACCAGCTTCTAATTTGTCTGCATTCATAGCAAGGCACATTGAACAGCCTGGCTCTCGCCATTCAAATCCAGCATCCTTGAAGATTTGATCAAGACCCTCTTCTTCCGCTTGTTTTTTTACAAGTCCAGAGCCTGGAACAACTAGAGCTAATTTAATATTATTAGCAATTTTTTTTCCCTTTACAACTGAAGCTGCAATTCTCAAATCTTCGATCCTAGAATTTGTACATGAGCCAATAAACACTTTATCTATTGTTACTGAACTCATTGCAGTATTTGGTTTTAAGTGAATATATTCTAGAGCAGTTCGAATACTATCTGCCTTTATAGCATCCTTTTCAAGCTTAGGATCAGGTGTTGAACCGTTTATGTCGACTACCATTTCTGGAGATGTTCCCCAAGTAACTTGAGGACTAATAAGAGTTGCATCAATCAATATGGATTCATCAAAATGAGACTCTCTGTCACTATGAAGAGTTTGCCAATACTTAAGAGCTGATTGCCAGTTTTCACCTTTTGGTGCAAAAGGCCTGCCCTCAACGTAATTAATTGTTTTATCATCCACTGCGACTAGTCCAACCTTTGCTCCTGCCTCTATAGACATGTTGCAAAGCGTCATTCTCCCTTCAATAGTCATATCCCTAATTGTGGACCCACAAAACTCAATAGCAAATCCTGTTCCCCCAGCAGTTCCAATTTGCCCTATGACATAGAGGGCAATGTCTTTAGCAGTAACATCAACACCTAAGTTTCCATTGATTTCAATTTTCATATTTTTTGCTTTGTTTTGCCACAGGCATCCAGTGGCTAGGACATGCTCAACTTCAGAAGTTCCAATCCCAAATGCTAAGGCGCCCAGTGCGCCATGGGTAGTTGTATGTGAGTCACCACAAACTATACTCATACCAGGTAAAGTTGCCCCCTGCTCAGGACCAATTACATGAACTATGCCTTGCCGGATATCGTTCATTTGAATTTCATTAATATCAAATGACTCACAGTTCTTATCTAAAGTTTCGACCTGCAATCTAGAAATTGGATCAGTAATGCTACTAACGCCACTCGATCTTTCAGTTGTTGGAACGTTATGATCTGGGACAGCTAGATTTGCCTTATTACGCCAAATTTTTCTGCCTGCTAAGATCAAGCCCTCAAAAGCCTGGGGAGATGTGACTTCATGGATGAGTTGACGATCAATATAGATAAGCGTTGAGCCATCTTGTTCTAGAACTTTATGGGCGCTCATTAGTTTATCGTAGAGTGTTTGAGGCATTATTGGTAGCAATACTTGATAAAATGACTATTTTACATTTCTAAGATAACCTTCATTATAGAAATAATCAAAAGTGACTATATGTAGGATATTAAATTAATTTAGGCTTTAAGGTTAAATTTTATGTGTGGTATTTGTGGCCAATTTCGTTTTGATGGCGAAAAAGTTTCTTCAAAGTCTTTAGGTTTAATGATGTCCAAACTTGCGCGAAGAGGCCCTGATTCAAGTGGTGTGTGGATTGATGGATCAATAGGTTTTGGACATCAGCGTCTAAGCATTATTGATTTATCAAGTTTAGGTTCTCAGCCAATGGTTGATGAAAAGCTTGGTTTAATACTTGTTTTTAATGGAACAATCTATAACTATAAATCACTTCGAGATTTACTAATTAGCTGCGGCTATACTTTTTTTTCAAATTCTGATACTGAAGTAATAATAAAGGCATACCATTATTGGGGTGACGAATGTCTTGAGCGTTTAGATGGAATGTTTGCTTTTGCAATTTGGGATGAAGCCACTCAAAAACTTTTTGTTGCAAGAGATAGAATGGGAATTAAGCCATTTTATTTTAATGCTACTAGTAAGGCATTTACATTTGCCTCTAACTCTCAGGCACTTCTCACGCAGGATCTCGATAAAAGTATAAACCCTGTCGCTCTTCAACAACAGCTCTCTTTACATGGGGTTGTTCCTGCTCCAAATACAATTATTAATGGTATTCAAAAATTAAAGCCAGGTACATATATTATTTTAAATGCTGACGGGCATATTCAGGAAAAAACGTACTGGAGTCCTAGTGCAAAGAGACGTATATTGAAAGAACACATGAACTTTTGACTGCAGCAGTTACCAAAAGGATGGACGCATCTGATGTTCCAATTGGGGTCTTGCTCTCTGGTGGTCTTGATTCTTCTCTTATTGTAGCTTTACTTAAAGAAGCTGGCCATAAAGATATTCGAACTTTCTCGATTGGTTTTGAAGATATTGATGATGAGACTGGGAGTGAATTTGAATATTCTGATCAAATTGTCTCTCGATTTAAGACTCAGCATAAAAAGTATAAGGTTAGCAACCAAGAGGTACTTCCAAGGTTATCAGAGGCTGTTATGAATATGGCTGAACCTATGGTTGGTCAAGATGCCGTAGCTTTTTACCTACTGTCAGAACAGGTTTCAAAGCATACTAAGGTTGTATTATCTGGACAAGGAGCTGATGAAGCTTTTGCTGGATATTTTTGGTATCCAAGAATGGCAAAAGAAAATGGTAGTGAGATTGAACGCTTCTCAAAGCATTATGTTGATAGACCACATGAAGAGTATTTAAAAACTGTAGCATCTCAATATCACGGAGAAAATCATACGCTTAGCTGGCTAAATAAAGAATTTTCTAAGCCTGGCGCTGACTCTTTTATAGACAAGGTATTTAGGACTGATATGACTCGTTTGATTGTTGATGATCCGGTTAAACGAGTTGACAATATGACTATGGCATGGGGATTAGAGGCAAGAGTTCCTTTTATGGATACTGAGCTTGTTGAATGGGCATTATCTATCCCTCCAGATCTAAAAATGAAAGAAGAGGGTAAGTATCCGCTAAAGAATATTTCAAGGGGGCTCTTGCCAGATTCCGTTATTGATAGAAAAAAAGGGTATTTTCCAATGCCAGCGTTGAAGTATATTCAGGGGGAATTTCTGGAATTTATGTCTGATATACTTTTATCAGGTGCGTGCAACAATAGAGGTGTATTTGATAAACAAAATATCAATAAGATTATTGATTCACCAAGGGATTATATGACCGCTTTAAATGGCTCTAGGCTTTGGCACCTAGCATTACTTGAATATTGGTTTCAAATTAATGTGGACAAATAAATTATGGAAAACATTTTAATTTATACAGATGGCGGATGTAGAGGCAACCCAGGAGTTGGTGGTTGGGGTGTATGGCTTCGTTATAAAAATCATAATAAAAAATTAAAGGGCGCAGAGCTTAATACAACCAACAATAAAATGGAATTAACTGCAGCCATAAAAGCCTTAGAAGCAGTAAAAGCATCTGAAATAACAATCGATTTATATACAGATTCTAAGTATGTTATCCAGGGCATCAATGATTGGATTGATGGTTGGAAATCTAAAGGATGGAAAACATCTGGTAAAAAACCAGTAAAGAACGTTGAACTTTGGAAACAGCTAGATATTCTTAATCAAAAATATAGTGTGAACTGGCACTGGGTTAAAGGTCATAGTGATGACCCCGGAAATGATATGGCTGATCTTTTGGCAAATCAGGCCATGGATGAACTCGCTTAATCCTTTAATAGTTCTGGATGCTCCAAATAATCTAATTCAGTTTGACTGAAATCTGAAAGAAGTCTTGCTTCAATATTGAATGGTCCTCGCAAATTTGTTCCGATATGTTTTTTTATTAACTGATCAAAAGTTTTAATTGGATCAATTCTCCTTTCTTTACATAAATATTGATACCAAGAGTTACCAATTTTTACATGACCAATTTCATCTTCAAAAATGATATCTAATATGTCAACCATTTTGCTGTATTTTGAACCGCTAAATTTTTTTCTTATGCTTGGAGTAACATCCAATCCCCTTGCTTCTAAAACTCTAGGGACTAGGGCCATTCTTGCTAACACGTCATAGTCAGTATCAACTGTCATCTGCCATAAACCATTATGTGCATCAAAATCTCCATACTGATATTCTAGGCTATCAAGATATTTTCTTAGAAGTGTAAAGTGATAGGATTCCTCAATGGCAACTTTAATCCAGTCATAATAATATTCAATAGGCATCCTCTGAAATCTGTAAATTGCATCAAGAGCTAAATTTATTGCATTAAACTCAATATGGCAAATTGCATGAATATTTTTTATCATGCCTATATCAGACTTATCTCTTTTTGGGGCTCCATTAAAGTTAACTAAGGATGGCTTTAGGGGCCTGCCTGGAATCGGTATCTTTCTAATTTTGAATTTTGGGCCCATATCTTTTCGGCCCTGATAACTAATGAGTTTATTCGTTAAGCTAATTTTTTCATCTACATCATTGCAGATTAGAGCATCATAGGCTTGCTTAAAAAGAGACATATGAGCCAACTTTAATATTACCTAGTTTCCATCGATCAACTTTTATTCTGATTAATCTTAGAGTTGGGAAACCAACGCTTGCAGTCATCCTTCTAACTTGACGATTTTTTCCTTCACTAATCGAAACTTCAATCCAAGAAGTTGGTATATTTTTTCTAATTCGAATTGGGGTTGATCTATCCCAAAGCCAATCAGGCTCTTTAATTTTTTTGATACCAGCTGGTTTTGTTATTCCATCTTTTAGTTGAACTCCAACTTCAAGAGCAGAAGTTGCACTCTCTGAAATATCACCTTCAACCTGGACAATGTAAGTTTTAATTTTTTTATACTTTGGGTTAGATACTCGATTTTGAAGATTACCATCATTAGTAAGTATGACTAGACCTTCAGAGTCTTTATCCAGTCTACCCGCTGGGTATATATCTGGAATATCTACATAATTTGCCAATGTGTCACCATCACCACTGAATTGGCATATCACTCCAAATGGTTTGTTAAAGCCTATGATTTTAGCCATAAACATTTTTTGCTCTATCAACAAAAGCCTCTAATTGTGAGTTAGCAATACTTTTAAATACAGGGGAGATTGTCATATCAAGCAGCATTGATTTAAAACTGAATTCAAGTTCTAAATATACTTTTGCAGCATTTTCACCAAGCGATTCAAATCGCCATTCTCCAGAAAGCTTATCAAAAGGACCATCCAGTAGTTTCATCTTAATTGATTGATATGGCTTTAAAGTATTGATCGTTGTAAATGTTTGTTTAAAACCACTTTTATTAATCTGAACTGAGGCAGTGATTTGATTACCAGATTCATTTAAAATAGAGGAA
>CABXNH010000038.1 GCA_902513495.1 uncultured Gammaproteobacteria bacterium | reverse complement strand
CCCTATTCCAATGAGGCTTAGGAGCTATAGCACTTGACTTTTAAGTCAAAATGTTGTATAATATCCCCCTCAGAAACGCACAAATAATCCCTTCACCAATGTGAACTGGGAATCGGCGCGCAAAGCCACTAAATCAGTTTCTGTTGTCACACAATAAGCTTTTGGTTTTTATAACCAATAAATCATTTAACTACACCACTAGTTATCAGAGGAGAACTGTATGCAAGGTTATCTAATAGATGGAACAGTGCCTGAGTATTATGAGAACGGCAAAAAGAAAAAAGAAGTCACTTACAAAAATGGCAAGCAGTATAGCTTGTGGCCTGAGTGGTATGAAAACGGCCAGTTGAAATCAGAAATCAATTATAAAAATGGTAAGGCTCATGGAAAGGTTGTAACTTGGCATGAAAATGGCATGTTGCACTCAGAAAGCTACTTTGAAAATAATAAGCGAGAGGGCTTATATCTATCTTGGAATGAGGATGGTTCAAAGCGAAGAGAGTCACACTGGGAAAATGGCGAGCAAAACGGTAAGTCAATCGGTTGGTTTGAAAACGGTCAAAAGCACTTTGAAGACAATTACGAGGATGGATTGCTCGATGGCCTAAGCATGACTTGGCGCGAGAACGGGAAAGTCAAAAAGGAAGAGCTCTATAAGCACGGCTTTTGCTGGAATGTAGTTAATCACGTGGAGGGATAATATGAATATATTAAATATAAATGAAGTAACAAACCTAAGAGATGCGGATTATTCAACTATCGAATCAAGAGTTAAGGCATTTAGATTAGATCATCCGAGTGGTCAAATCCTAACTGAGATAGTTAAAGACAATGAATCTAATGGAGAAGTTATTTTTAAAGCTCATGCAGTTGTTGATGGTCTAATTAAAGCAACATCTCATGCTATGGAAACAAAAGGTATTAGTAATATCAGTAAAACCTCACATCTCGAATACGCTGAGACAAATGCTATATGTAGAGTTTTGGGAATGATGGGCTATCTCTCAAATAATCAGCTTGAAAGTAAGAAGGAGCTTGAAAATGCAAAACTCCAAAGAAAGGAGCTTCTAAAGAATGAAAAAAAACTTGAAGCTGATATTGCAAGTTTTTCCATCAAATACAAAAAAGCGATTGATGATAAAAATGAAGAGGCGATTGATGAGTGTAGAACAGAGATGGCTGGTAAATCAAAGCTTTGGGATGGAGTCCGTGATTCACTTAGTAAAAATCAACTCGATTATATTTATAGCTTAAATGAGAAGGCATTTGATGAAAGAAAAATAAAGAAAGAGATAAGAGAAGCTCGCATTAGAAAAGCTGCAAATGATAGTCTTAAAAAAAATTTAAATGGCTGAAATTAATCAATAGCCTAGGGGGATATTTAGAGAGTAAATTTCTGATATCCCCCAAAGTTTAATTATGCGACTATGACTCTTTTATTGTTTTGATGAATAATGGTCAATCATCAAATAAAGTAGGCGTATACTTTGAAATGAATAAAGGAATGGTTCTCCTTAAGAACTGGGCGGTTGATCCGTATTGTGCGCCCCTGGGTTTTCCAGTTAAGCACTCAAAAAGGAGGTAGGTATGTCATACCCAAATCAATCTGAAAAAGATCACCTAGATATTATCATTGGTCCACCAGGACAAGAGAAACTCATTGACTCTGTTCATTATTATGCAGAAAAGCATAACATGACCATTGATGAGGCTTGGTCAAAGTGTCTAGAAAACACGGCTGATAATCTCATGAAACCCAATGAAAATGGTTTCAATAGTTTTACTAATTTGTTCACCGATGTTCTTGGCGAGGAGGTTTATGTTGAGGGCTACTTTTTAAGTCACTACTTTGGGGCTTTTTCTGCCAATGGGATGCTAATGGCTAGAATCAAAAATCCTGAAGAAAGGCAGAAATATACTGCCCCAGCTTTAAACTTTAGGTCTAAAAACTTGTTGGATGGTGAAGGAAATCCAATTAATATCAGGAAATTTGACTCTCCTAGGAGGCAACAAATCCAATACTTAATCACTTATCTATTGGATGTGAGCTGGGTTCATGTCACTATTTCTTATGGATTTACGCCTATAGAAAAAGAAGCTGTTTAATATAAGTTGCTAGTGAGTACTCAATGTGCCTGCTAGCACCTTAAAATTATGAAATTTAGTGTATTTTTGATGAAGATTGAATAATCACTATTGATTCTCAAAAAGAGTGTATCTATACTTTTAAGAAATTGGAATGGTTCACCTCACGAACTGGGCATTTGTTCCTATTGTCGCCCTAGGATTTCCCTTAAAGTACTAAAACGGAGGTTATTATGTCACACACTTATCAAAGCCATTTAACGGTCGTTATTGGCAACCCGAATAAAGAAATGCAAACTGTTATCGCTCAAGAGGCTAAAGACCAAGGAGGGATGGAAGAAGATGTATGGTTTGATTATGTTAGAGAACAGTTTGAAGCAGGCACCACTCAAATAGCACCGCATTATATGAGTCATATTGACTTTATGCTTTCTACAATGTTAGGTGATGATGTTAGAGTTGCAAAACCTTTTAGCGGGTTTACACAAAGGGATGGTAGATTTTTTCCAGTCATTATATTTTATGAAGATTATATTCAAGACTTGGAGGGTACTCCCATATCAATAACGAGATTTACTGAAAAAATGATTGAGATGATTAGGGAGTACTTTCAGAAGGTAATTAAAGCTGAATGGGTTACTATGTCATCAACTATAAACACCAATTATATTTTTAACAAATAACTATATTAAGTTGTCATATAGTTCAATTTAAGTAAAGGAATAGTTCACCTCACGAACTGGGCATTTGTTCCTATTGTCGCCCTAGGATTTCCCTTAAAGCACTAAAACGGAGGTAGAAAAATGGGTAAAGTAACTACTAGCGTCTTACCGGCAGACCATCCACTATTTACAGGTGGTTGGGTAATCGCAACGGTCAGAAGACCAATTAAAAAAGATAAAAAATCAAGCAAAGATAAAAGTGTTGTCAGTCCAAATAAGGAGGATAACAAATGAATATTCAACAAATAATAGAAAAAGCTGAGGCAGGCGATATGCAAGCTCAGTGGAATCTAAGCAATATGTATTATGAAGGTGACGGTGTCACTAAAGATTATGAAAAAGCTTTTATGTGGACTTCACTTGCAGCCATTCAAGGTCATATATCCAGTCAATTCAACTTAGGCTACTTGTATGCGAGTGCAAAAGGTACTTCAGAAGATTGCGAAAAAGCTATTTATTGGTTTAATAAAGCGGCTGAAAAAGGGCACGATTCTGCTCAGAATAACTTAGGAGTGATATATCGCAATGGAATTGGAGTTGATATAGATTATGAAGAGGCTTTTACGTGGTTTTTAATAGCTTCAAATTCTTCATTAACTTGTTGTCAAGATGCTAGAAAAGGGCTAGGCAATGCTAATGCCCAATGTAATTTGGGATTAATGCATATTAAAGGGCAAGGTGTGCCTGAGTCGAAATCAGAAGCGGCACATTGGCTTAACTTAGCCCATAGGCAAGGGAGTGAACGTGCTGCTGAATTGCTTGATGAATATGAGCTATGGGATTATATTTGGCGGCATCATATATAAATTTTAGCAGTATAAATATATATTTTTCAATTTAGACTTGACAACTGTTAACTGACAGTTTACAATGACGCCATAACTGTTAACTGATAGTTTACACATTACAATAAAATAGGAGCAATAAATGATCAATATGAACACAGACAATGACATGATTACCTCAGCTATAAAAGAGTTAAAGGGGTTAAAGGAGCTTGGTCTCACACCAGATGACGTCATGACTCTCATGAAGGGTTACGAGAAGTTCAATGAATCAAGTGATTCAGAGAGGAAAGAGCTGATGAGTAGCATTAAGTCACTTATCGAGAATCAATAGAATGTTTGCGAATGACACAATCGCTATAGGTTTTAATCGGTTGAACATAGAGGACCCTGTTTTGTACAGGCTTTCAAAAGCCTTCCTAACACTGTATTGTGGAAGATTAATGACTGCAATTGTGTCATTCTCGAACACTTTAAATAAGGAGTAATAATGGCTAAAACAACACTAGGCATGTATATCCGAAGCCTACGTAACAAAAGGGATATAGGTGTCAGAGAGCTCGGTAGAACAGTTGACGTATCTGGCGTGCATATATCAAGCATTGAGAAGGATAAGAATACACCATCTCCAGAATTGCTCAGAAAGATCGCAGTGGTTCTAGAGGTTGATGTCGATAAGCTGCTTGCTAAGGCTAACCAGGTCGATCCTGAGGTGATCAATGTCATCAAGGATAGCCCATCAGCTGTTCCCAGCTTCCTAAGGTCTGCTAAGGGCCTTACAAAGGAGCAGTGGGAAGAGTTAGAGAAGGCAGCAATCAAAATGTCAAAGACTAAAAAATAGGAGTAAATATGGTTGATTTAGACAACTTTCCAGAGCTACTTGACGAGGTTATCGAAAACAAGGCGAACGACCTTATTGTGAGTTACCAGAGTGAGTCGAATTGGAACGATGAAATGCCGGTTCCTGTTGAGAGGATAGCTCAAAAGCATCTAGGGTATGACATCGAGATCACCAACGAAGGTCTCTTTGAAGATCCAGATTTTCTGGGAGGAATCCACTTCAATGACAAGCTCATCCAGGTTAACGGGTCGATCGAGGATCATGATGGCAGATATAGTTTTACTCTGGCTCACGAGCTTGGACACCACTGCCTTCATCGAGAGGCCTTTAAAGAGATGACCTCGGGCGACGAAATTATGTGCAGGGATGCTGGCGAGAAGCCGATTGCTGAGAGGCAAGCTGACCTCTTTGCAGCTTACCTTTTGATGCCTAAAAATCAAGTGATGAAGGCCTTTACTGGAGTCTTTGGAGGTGACGACACGGTCTTTGAGATGGACTTTAAGAAGCGCTATATGCTCGGATCGATTGCAAAGCGAGTTATTGAGGCAGGATCGTTCAGCAACGTCTCTTTAACGGCGATGACCAATAGGCTGATTGGAATGGGTCTGATTACAGGAGTCAGCTATCAAAAAAGTGTGATGCCTGAGGGCTTAAACACAGGAATAACAGGCTATTTATCTAGGCTGTTTAGAAGGCTTAAAAAGCTAATCAAAAAACAATAATACGGAGGAATAAAGATGATTAATGCAGGATCAATGGGTCTACCGCTACATTTTGGCAAAATGCCATCATGGTTCACAGAGCGCATGGGACTAATGGGAAACGCAATTGTAGAGTCGGTTGTGGATAATTACGGGAAATCAGAAGTGCTCACAAGGATGAGCGACCCGAACTGGTTTCAAGCGCTCGGCGCGGTCATGGGTATGCAGTGGAACTCGTCAGGGGTCACTGCTGCTGTTTTAGGTTCACTCAAACCTCAGATCAACCCCAAGGCGAACGATTTGGGACTCTACATTTTGGGCGGTAAGGGTAAGTATGGGTGGTCAGTCCCGAGCCAAGTAAGACGAATATCGGATAAGCACAACCTGGATGGAGATGACCTCGCCAAGTCGTCACAACTGACTAGCCGAGTGGACAACAATGTCGTTCAAGACGGTTACAACCTCTACCAACAGTACTTCATAGTGACCGATGAGGGCGAATGGACAAGTATCACTCAAGGCATGGACAAGGGGACAAGGAGAGCTCGCAGGTATCACTGGCACTCGCCAACCGTCAAGTCATTCGTTGAAGCGCCTCACACAGGAATTGTTGGAGAGAAGGGAAGTCCCGTTCTCAATCTGACAGACTCAAAGGCAGACATGCTCAGAACCAATATGGTTGGACTCACCAAAGAGAAGCCCTCTGAGGTGATGGGTCATTACCGAGACATTGTGATGCCTAACAGGCACGACGTTCGTGAACAAGACGTCAACATGACTCGACTAGGATCTGTCCTTAACATGGCCTACAACAGCGACATAGAAAACTTTGAGGATCTCATTATGATGAAGGGAGTGGGACCAAGGACTCTGAAATCACTAGCGATGGTCTCAGAGGTTGTTCATGGCGACGCGTCAAGATTCGAGGATCCAGCTCGGTTCTCATTTGCCATTGGCGGTAAGGACGGAAGACCACACCCGATCGACACCAAGGCGATGGACGAGACGATCGACATGCTTCAAACTTCGGTCGACAAATCCAAGCTCGGTGACAAGGACAAATCAAGAGCCATCAAGCGTCTTCATAGGGCTTGTGTCGAGAACGAGAAGGGCGCCTCGCCGATCTCATTTCTAGAGGATTTGATCGAGTACGAGTGGGATCACGCAGAGAAGAGTGGCGGTAAAACGTTCATGGGCGATGTCAAGAAGAGTGTAACGCGCTCCATCATGAACACCCAGAACGCTCTTCTGTATGGTAAATCAGACACTAAGGCTAAACACTAAGTCGATGAAGGGATACGACCCTATTAAGCTGACTGAGAAGATGGAGTCCATTGTGGTAGACGGGAACAAGCGGAAGTACGCAAAGCTCTCTCGTCCACTACGATTCTACGGCGGTACTACCTCTGCCGTAGAGGTGGGCTGTAATCTCAGGTGTAAGTTTTGCTTCTCTGATAAGCCGGTCTTTAGGCCGCAGTCAACCGGCAAGTTCTATACGCCTGAGGAGGTCTTCAAGGCACTCGACAAGAGTGCAAAGCATTATGGACACAAACTCATTTCAGCGTCAGCCTCTGAAGGGACGCTCGGAAGACAGCATCTCTTTGAGCTGCTGGATCTGGTTGAGAAGTCGAAGTACGTTTATATTCTGGAGACGAACGGGATGACGCTAGGGAATGACAATGTGTTTGCTGAACAATTGGCACCCTACAAAAACCTACACGTACGCGTATCCATTAAGGGTACCAGTCAAGAAGAGTATCACGAGCTAACGGACGCCATTCCTGAGAGCTATGAGCTTCCTTTTAGGGCGCTTAAACATCTCATTGATGCTGGAGTTTCTTGCAACGCTTGCGTGATGGTTTCGTTCAGCGACGATGATGGAATACGAAGCGTTGAGCAAAAACTCTTTGAGCTACATCCAGGCCTCTTGAAATCTCTTGAAAAAGAGCGAATTACGCCCTTTCCAAAGGTAGCTCAACGATTAGCTAAAAATGGCTTAAAACCGAATTCTATAGCCTTTAAAGGCAATGTTGTTAACCTATAAATAAGGATATTAATTATGTTAGTAATTGTATACGCTTCAATGTATGTACTTGTTCCAGTAATTCTATTAGAAATTATTGGCGGATGGACTTTTCTGGTCTATGCAGTGTGGCTGTTTGGTAGTTATTATGCTGTAGAAAAATCCTGCAAGGAACGCGAACATATGCCAATGATGGAGCACACAGATGCAATGGGAGTTATGATGTTTATTTCCGTTCCAACAGTGTTATCTGCAGTTGCATTTTTAATCATTTACGCATTTTTCTATTAAATATATTATGACCACACTAATAATTTCCGCATCAATAATAGGCGCCTTATTAACATGGAGACATGGGGTTAAGTGCTACGACAAAGGAATAACAGATGCCATACTTATGTATCGAAATGGTCGCTTAACCTACAACAGTTATTTGGACGATAAGGGAGCCGAAATGTTAAAGATTGAAATCGATACAATTGATGGCTAAAAAAATGAAATCAACGAATTGGTATATCAAGCTTGAAGATAAATGGGTATATTCAGAATATAACAGAGTTGATGATCCCGATCAAAATAAAACAACTCTTTTTCACGAAGGTACTTCTGAGGGTCAGAATGCCATTGGTGCTATTAGAGGATCAATTAGAATAATGATT
>CABXNH010000037.1 GCA_902513495.1 uncultured Gammaproteobacteria bacterium | reverse complement strand
CTATCGAATTGAGTTTGATGAAGAGGGGCATAAATCACAAATTGACTTCTTTTATAACAATAAAAAGCAATGGACTAAGGCTCAAGAGGTTGGAGGTGACGGCTCCAGCAATGGTTTAAAACAGAGACTAGAAGGGCTGTTTAAGAAATAGCTGACTTATCTAAAGATGCATATATCTCAACAAATCACAGCACTAAGAAAAGAAGGCAATTTAGATGAAGCAGAAAAATTAGCGTCTAGTGAATTTGATGAGAATTTGGACAATAAATTTTTCCAGTCCGCATATGGATGGGTTATCTATTTTCGATTGAAAAATATACCTGAGGATTTACAAGCCAAAAAAATTACTCCTGGTAAATCGATTTCTTTGTTAAATTATTATATTAATTTATATGCAAAATTGAATTTAATTGATAAACCCGATTTGTTGCATTCTATGATTTTGACGCAAGTATTAAAGATTGATAACTGGGATAGGTTTCTTGGTTTTGCCAAATGGTGGGGAGTTGATAATTTTAGAGAGGAAGACTTAAAACCGCTGAAACTCAAAAATGGAAAAAAATTAACAAGCCTAAATTTGCGCTTTTATTATCGTGTTGGTAGGACACTTTGTTCACAATATTCTAATATTAATCATGAAGTCAAAGTATGGGCTGAAGAGCAATTAGAATTGATATTAAGTCAAAATAAAGATGACCAATGGCTTCCTTTATATAGTTGCAAGTTAATGATTCTTAAAGGAGACTCAGAGGGTGCCTTAAAATTAATAAAACAAATCATGAAGAAAAAGAGTCAAGAATTTTGGGCCTGGTCTATTTTAGGTGACATTATTTCTGTTAATGATTCAAAAAAAGCAATCTTGTGCTATCAACATGCTATTAATTTATCAAGAGTACCTACTGCAGTTGTAAATGTACGTGAAAAACTTGCTAAATTACTTGCTCTTGAAAACCAGCATCCTGAGGCTGTTGTTCAAATAAATAAAGCTTTAGAGCTCCGAAAGAAACTAGGTAGCAATAAAATCTCGAATGATTTAAGTCAAATGATTAATACCAATTGGTACAAGGAGCACTTAAACACTGAGCTACCTAAAGAGCTTGATGTAAGCAATCAAATTATTGATATTATTTATATTGAAGATGATTTAGTTCTAAAAACTGGAGTTGTTGAAAATCAAAACAAAATTAAAAAGTTAGCATATGTATCTTTTGGTTTAGATGATGGTGTGGTATTAATGCACCATCAATTTCCTAAAATCAGTAGTGTTGGAATTGGATCAGTCATCAATGTATTTTTTGAAGAGGGGTCTCGTTCTCCAATACGTTGGAAGACGACAGATCAATCTTTAATTGATGGATTGTTGCAAGAATTTAATGGAACATTAGAGCAGGTTCCAGAAAAAGATTTTGGCTTTATTCGAACAGCCTCAAAGGAGAGTATTTTTGTTCCTCCAGGCTTAATGCATCAAATGAAAGATGAAGTTAAATCCAAAGTAACTTGCAAAGCTATTCTGACCCTAGATAAAAGTAAGGATAAAGAAGGCTGGAAGGCTTTGTGTAATATAGAAACTATTTGCGAGTTTTAAGTGCTATCTATTTTGCTTAGAAAGAACAATTAATATCGTCGACCTACTTCAAATTGACATATAGTCTAATTATGAGAAAAACAAGGGCAAGTTTATATTTAGAAGCTATAAGGCTTCATCAAAAAATAAGTGGAGGACTATCCAAAAATTGGCATGAAAAGAATTTCACTGATGATATTAAACAAGAAAATGATCAAGTAAAAAAAATACTTAAGGAAATAAGTAAGATTTATGACTCAAGGAGTTTATTTGAAATAGCATCTGAGGCCCATGAAAAGGTTTTTGGTAGTCCTCCATTTAAATTGGGCAATCAAGCAACTGATAATGCTACAGCTCTAAAAATTCTAAAGTCAATTGTTGATGGCATTCCTTTTAACGAATCTCAAAATAAATATGACCCAATTACCCCAAGATGGAGAAAATTTCTCGATTAACTTTGATGAGTAGAATTGTGAGTAGAATTTTATCCATAATTCAATAAAACCTTTTATATTAATGGTTTCATAGGTTCGTATGAATCCCATTCCCAACTCCAATCTTGTGAAAGACGTTTCTGTTGTCCGCGACGAATAACAAATCAGACTAACAGCCCATTTTACGGGCCAAGTCTATGAAGTCGGTTGCGACCATATCCCATTTTTCACTTGGCTTCAAATTGGTCGTTTGATCGGGGCCGTACTCGTTAGCACGCGTGACGAAACCGGTTTTGAGACCGCGTGCCCGTGCCGCCACAAGGTCCGTGTTATGGGCCGCAGTCATCATGACTTGTTCTGGTGCTAGGCCAAGGACGTCACAGCAACGGTCGTAGGTTTCCGGGATGGGTTTATATTGCCGGACGACTTCCGCTCCTAAAATGACATCCCAAGGTAAGCCAGCGTTTTTCGCCATATTGACCATGAGCGCAATGTTACCGTTCGAATGTGTACCGATGATAAAGCGCGATTTCAACATCGTCAGACCTTCGACGGAATCCGGCCAAGGCGAGAGACGATGCCAAACAAGATTAAGCTCGTCAAGCGCTTCCTCTGGAAGGTTTGAGAGGCCATATTTTTTTGCGATTATGTCAAGATTCATGCGGTGCAACGTATCGAGCTTTGTGAATGGAAGTCCACCGCTTCGAACTTTTTCCATGGCAGGTTGATAAAGGTCTCGCCAATCGCAGGCGAATTGTACCCAATCCGCTTCGGGGATGCCGTGAGATTTGGCAAACTCTCTGGACATTCGTGCCACGCTTGTACGCCAATCGACCACGGTGCCAAATACGTCAAAAATGAGTGCTTTTACATCGCTTATCATGGGAATTGTCCTCAAGCTATAGTCTATCTCGTGTTTCAAACTTATTCATAAGAATAGGAGTCGTTTCTCCATACTCTATGGCCATTTTTTTGACATACTGGATTCATCAAATATATGAACATTTTCTGAATCAACGCCTAAATGAATAACGTCTTTCATTTTTATTTCATTTTTTATTTCTACTTTCATGCAAAGTAACTCATGTTGAGGAATTCGAATATAAATCAAGTCATACTCACCCAAAGACTCTATTAATTCAACCCCACCACTACAAAGACTTTGCTCAAGGGTCACGCTTTTTAGATTCTCAGGCCTTATACCTAGAGTAACATCTTCATTAGTTTTGACGTTTGATATAGGAAATGATTGATCAACAACCTTGTCTAAAACCATTACTTTGCAATCGTTTTTATTCACATTAAGTATTGATGCTTTAATAAAGTTCATTTTTGGAGAGCCTATAAAGCCAGCTATAAATTTGTTTTTCGGATTGAAATATAACTCCATTGGGGTACCAAATTGCTCAATTTCTCCCTCATTTAAAACTACTATTTTTTCTGCTAGCGTTAGAGCTTCGACCTGATCATGGGTAACGTAAATCATCGTTGCGGAGATAGATTGATGTAATTTAGCGAGCTCAATTCTGGTATTGACTCTCAGACCTGCATCCAGATTGGATAGTGGCTCATCAAATAGAAAAACTTTCGGCTCTCTTACTAGTGCTCTGGCTATGGCAACTCTTTGTCGTTGCCCCCCAGATAGCTGCTTGGGGAGTTTGTTTAATTGATCAACTAGCTCTAGAGTATTGGCAACAGATAAAACTTTTTGAGTAATAATCTCTTTATCTACTTTTGCAATCTTTAATCCAAATGCAATATTTTCATAGATACTTAAGTGAGGATAGAGTGCATAGGATTGAAAAACCATGGCGACATTTCTTTTGGCAGGATCAATATCATTAACGACCTTGTCATCTATCTCAATCGTTCCAGAGGTTATCTTTTCAAGACCTGCAATCATACGAAGCAAGGTAGATTTTCCGCACCCCGAAGGCCCTACAATAACTACAAACTCACCAGAGTTAATCTCAACATCAACTCCCTTAATGACATTTGTTTGACCATAATCCTTGTAGAGGTTGTTAAGTTTTATAGACGACATATCATTCTCGATTTGTTAAACTTAAAAGACCAAAGCCATAGGCTGTCAGATGAAAAGTATCATTTTCAAAACGACAGTTTTGACCGATAAAGTCACTATCTAGGTTATCACTATTTGTAATATAAATTTCGTCTTTATCGCTTAAATTAAAAACACAGATTGTTTGTGTATTATTCAGCGTTCTTTGAAAGACGATGAGTTCTTCTCGAGAATTAAGAATATCAAGTGTTCCTTCAATCAGGCTAGAATTTAATTTTCTTTGATTGATCCAATAAATATATTGATTCAGCATACTGTTGCTGTCCTTTTGCTGAAGGTCAATAGCATAATCCTTATGTTTATTTTGAGCTGGCAGCCAAGGCTCATGGGTGGAAAAGCCTAGATTTTTACCGTTAGCCTCCCAGGGCATTGGTGTTCTGCAACCATCCCTTCCAGAAAAGTGGGGCCAGAACGCCATACCATAAGGATCCTTCAACTCTTCGAATACGATATCTCCCTCTAAAAGTCCAAGCTCTTCGCCCTGATATAGACATACGGTTCCTTTTAAGGCTAGCAACAGATTTAATGTCATTATTGCATATTGCTCTCTGTAGTCTTTGTTGTAGGTCCATCGAGACAAATGCCTGATGACATCATGGTTTGAGTATGAATTACAGTACCAAGCGTTAGGCGAGAGTCTATCAATTGAATTTAAGTAATCTTTAATCTTTTTGGAACTTAATTGACCACCAAGCAAGTCGAATGCATAGCACATGTTTAGATAGTCATTTCCAGAGGTATATTCCTCCATTAGCTCGAAGCATTTTTCGTTCTCCTCACCGAGTTCACCTAAACTAGCCAATCCTTCATATTGATTAAGGAGTAATCTTATTTTCTTAAAGAACTCTAAAGATTCAGGTTGACTTTTATCATAAAGATGCTCCAGCATTCCATAGGGATTAACTCCAGGAACTGTAAGATTTTGAGTGGCATTTTTTAATTCAGGGTTATTGCGTAACTTTTTATCATGAAAATAAAAGTTAACGGTGTCAAATCTGAATCCGTCTACCCCTTTTTTGCACCAAAAATCGATAACCTCTAATTGAGCTTTTTGAACCTCCTCAGAGTGAAAGTTTAAGTCAGGCTGGGATTCTAGAAAATTATGCAAATAATACTGTTTTCTTGTATCAGACCATTTCCAGGCACTACCCCCAAACAAACTCAGCCAATTGTTGGGTTCTGCTCCATCGTCTTTTGGGTCTGCCCATACGTACCAATCAGACTTTGAGTTATTTGCATCTGAAGAGGATTCTTTAAACCAACTATGTTGATCTGATGTATGACTCAGTACAAGGTCAATCATAACCTTTAATCCAACCTTATGAGCTTTGAGTAATAGTTCATCAAAATCTTTCATTGAGCCAAATAGTGGGTCGACCTTGATGTGGTCTTCAACGTCATAACCCATATCTAACATTGGAGATTTAAAGAACGGTGTCAGCCAGATTGCGTCAACACCAATGGATTTAATATAATCAAGCTTTAAAGTTACCCCATTTAAGTCACCAATTCCATCGTTATTCGCATCGTAAAAAGAACGGCAATATACTTGATAGATTACGCAACCTTTCCACCATAGCGCTGAGTGATTTAATTTAGAGCTAGATTTTTTGTTATTTTGAATCAATTGCTTACTCCTTAATTGAGCCCGAAACAAGACCCTTTACAAAATACTTTTGAAGTCCTAAAAATACCGTCAGAGGAACGACTATAGAGACAAAGGCACTGGCTGTTAAAATTTCATAATCACCCCCATAGGTGCCCATTAAATCTCTTAATTTAGTGGTCATAACAATTTGGTCTGATGAGGTACCTAAGAAGACCATTGCTACCAATAAATCATTCCAAACCCATAGAAATTGAAAAATAGCGAATGCAGCTAGAGCCGGAAGAGATAAAGGTAAGATCAGTTTGACAAATATCTGAAAATGGCTTGCCCCCTCAACTCTTGCTGACTGAATAATTTCTCTAGGAATTCCTATCATATAGTTTCTAAGAATATAGATAGCAAGTGGCAAACCGAAACCAGTGTGTGCAAGCCAAACACCAGGATAGGATTTAGCAGAAAAGTCTAAATAGGCTCCAATAGAGCTATACAGACTTAATAAAGGAATTAATGATAATTGTAAAGGGACCACAAACAATGCGACAACAATAACAAAGAGAATTTTTCGCCCAGGGAATTGCATCCAGGAGAATGCGTAGGACGCAAAGGCGGCAAAGAGTATTGGAATAATAGTTGCTGGAATAGTAACTGTAAGTGTATTGAGGAAGGCCTTCCCTAGTCCTTCAGAAAACAAAACATAGTGATAATTATCTAAAGAAAAAGTTGGAGGAATCAAAACGTTGACAAATATCCTTTTTCCTCTTTTGTGCATAAAGACTTCGTCTGAGGTCCACTGATAATGTCCATCCTCACTGATAATTAATTCAGTGCCATTCTTAAGAGTTAATGAATCACCCGCGGAGGTATCAGTGAAAGTTTTAAATGATTCACCAAAGCTAACTATTTTTATTTTTTCGTCTTCAAATAGCACTCCCTCGATCAAAAATTGTCCACCAATATTTTGTTGTTCGTTGGCCTCTGCAAGCCTAATCCTTTTGTTTTGAGAGCTTTCTGCAAGTGATGTCCACCAACCCGTTGAATCTATCGAATCAGCTGTTCTAAAAGAGCTGATAAATAAGCCAAGAGTAGGGACTGTCCATGCAACCACAAGGAAAAGTAAAAGCAAATGAGTTAACATTCGTAAAGGAGACGCTAAATACAATTTCCGTAATCCAGACATCATATTTCATCCTCTTGTTTTAGGCGCTTTATGTTCAAGTACATAATTGGAATAACACCCAATAAAATCATCAACGCGATAACGCTGCCTCTTCCAAAGTCAGCAGCTCTGAACATCCAATCAAACATTAAGTTAGCCAACACACCCGTATCCCATTGGCCATTGGTCATCGCAACAACAATATCAAATACTTTGAGGACGATAACGGTTATGGTTGTCCAAACGACAATGATTGTAGGCAAAATTTGAGGGACCATTATTTTGTAAAAAATTTGAAACTCGTTAGCACCGTCCATTCTTGAGGCTTCAATAACTTCATTTGAAAGACCCCTTAAAGCGGCACTAAGGATGACCATTGCGAAGCCTGTCTGTATCCAGATCAATACCACCATTAAGAAAAAATTGTTCCAAAATGGAATTGTTATCCAGGCCATAGGTTCACCGCCAAGTGCTACTACGATTGCGTTCAAAAGTCCAATTTGGTCTGCGTCAGTAGACCTTAAATCGTAGATAAATTTCCATATAACGCTGGCACCAACAAAAGATATAGCCATTGGCATAAATACTAGAGTTTTTGCAAATGCTCCCCACCAAACTCGATCTGAAAGTGTAGCAATGATTAAGCCAAAAAAAGTACTGAGGAGGGGGACAATAATTAGCCATAAGAAATTGTTTCTTAGGGTTGTCCGCATTTGTTCGTCCTGAAAGAGCCACAAATAATTCTGCATGCCTACAAACTCTCTTCCAGAGTTATTAAAAAAACTTAGTCTGAGTGTTTCAAAGGCCGGATAGAGAAGATATAGACTAATTAAGAAGAGTGCCGGAAAAAGAAAAATCCAAGGCCTTATTTTTTCAGCTTTAGGAGTGTTACTTTTAGCACTCCAGCGATCGAGTATCCAGTTTCCAGCAATGAAATATACAACTGAAACGGTAACCGCTAAAACCACTACTAAAATCGATTGTACTAACTGAACTAACAAAAAATACTCCTTAATTAGTTTTTATGAAAAAACGGGCAACCCAAGGATTGCCCGTTTTCTAGGAGGTAAATGTTTAAACTTACTACTTTATAGCATCCCAACTTTTCTGAATGGTGTTAGCCACTTCAGAGGCACTCTGACCACTGGTAAAGTCTACCATACCAGTCCAGAATGAGCCAGCACCA
>CABXNH010000036.1 GCA_902513495.1 uncultured Gammaproteobacteria bacterium | reverse complement strand
TCAATTTCTGCCTGTGCAAGATCCTCAGCCAGTTGGGCTTCAAAAGCGGCTAGCTCTTGATCAAGGTTTTCATAATAAACTTGGTCTCTATCATCACCACCCGCATAGACATTGAGAGTCAAAAAAAGTAGTGCAAAAAATTTAATTGATTTATTAATCACGTTAATCTCCAAAAGAGTTAAAAGTAACATATATATGTATCTACAACTTATTTTATACTAGATATATTTTGGGAACTGATTTAATTTATGAAATTGTTAGAAGAAAGATTTGATCTGTTTTTCAATGATTTAGCGCTTCAAAAATTCAGGGATGAGTGCCTTACAAAAAGCGTTAAAGCATTGCAAGTTAAAAATGGAAATATCCCAAAATGGACTCAGGCATTAGAAGCTTTTAGTGCTTTATCTGAGGGTCAATTAGGACTAAATGAACCCTATTTATCTCTAAGTGATATAGGGGCATCCTCTGAAATGATTGAATCAAATTTAAAGAGGCTCTTACCGTGGAGAAAAGGCCCTTTCATTTTTAATGATTTAACATTAGAGAGTGAGTGGCAGGGTGGCCTGAAGTGGCAACGCCTCAAAAATAATATCACGCCATTAAAAAATAGAAGAGTTCTTGATGTTGGGGCGGGTAACGGATATTTCACACTAAGGATGGCACTTGAGGGAGCCAAAAAGTCACTTGGAATTGAGCCCTTTTTATTATTTAATTATCAATACGCAGCAATTAACGCTTTATGCAAGCAAAAATCAAGCTCAATGTTGCTTCCATTAAGGCTTGAAGAAATGCCCTCTATGCCTATATTTGATAGCGTATTTTCTATGGGCGTACTCTATCATCAGAGAGATCATATGCTTCACTTATCTACCCTTAAAGAAATGATGACTCGAAACTCAGAATTGATCCTTGAAACACTAATCATTGATGGTGATAAAGGCGATTCACTCATTCCCGAGGGGCGATATGCAAATATGCGAAATGTTCATTGCCTGCCTTCGATTGACACTCTTAAATCATGGCTAATTGATTCTGGATATAGAAACATAAGAGTGATAGACATATCTAAAACAACACCTCAAGAACAGAGAAAAACGCAATGGATCGGTGACAATCCAGCATCATTAGAAGATTTTCTTGATCCTTCTGACCCATCCTTAACAATCGAAGGCTACCCTGCCCCAACCCGTGCCATTATTATTTGCAATAACTAAGCTTTAAGTGAATTATTTGATTAGCGTATAATTTTCTAGTCTCGTTTTTACATATGGATAGGCTTTGAACCATCGTTTTTTAATTTGCTTAACTTTACTATTATCCATTGGAAATGCTTTTGCACAATCATCTCCAATTGTTGTGACCAGTATTAAACCAATTCACAGTATCGTATCATCGCTTATGGATGGTGCAGGTCAGCCAGAGTTACTTCTTAAATCTAATAATTCTGCTCACACATTCCACCTGAAGCCGTCACAAATTCGTATGATCTCTGAAGCCCATCTGGTTATTACAGTTGATGAAAATTTTGAAATTGGTCTAAAGAAAGCCCTAAAAAATATTAGTTCGGATTCTTTAATGTATGTCAGTGACATAGATAACCTAAAAATCTATAGCGCAAGAGACTCTATTTTTGAAGAAGATGAAGAGCATGGCCATAGTAACCTAGATTATCACTTATGGCTCAGCACGGAAAATGTTCTGATGATTGCTGATAGAATAGCTAGCCGCCTTAAAGACTTAGACCCATCTAACGAGATGACATACGTCGCAAACTTAGAGCAATTTAATTCAAAAATGGACAAGCTTAATCTAGCCCTAGATGAGCAACTAAAGTCAATTCAATCAAAAAGAATTGCTGTCATTGATGACACGCTGCAATATTTTGAAAAAGGACAGATGCTAAAGAGGCCGGTCATTGTTACTCCCTACCACGGCGCTCGTTTGAGTGTCAAAAGAACATTAGAGGCAAAAAGAATGATCAAGCATTTGAATATATCTTGTTTAGTTTATGGCATCGATAATAGCCCTAGCCAAGTCAAAGCCCTGTCTGAAGGCTTAGCTTTAAGTGCATCTAAAATTGATATTTTAGGCAGTGAATTTTCACCAGGGCCAGATCTATACTTCAATATAATGAATCAAATATCAAGTCAGATCAGATCATGTCTAGAGTAAGAAAAACATTCAATAGCGCCTCTGAAAAATACAATGAAAATGCTTTTCTTCAAAATGAAATTGCGACCAGGCTATCTGAAAAACTAAGAGTTATTTCGATTAATCCAGAAGTTATCATTGATTTAGGCTCTGGCACTGGATTCCTGAGTGACAAGACAGCAGAGATATTTCCAGATGCGCATTTATTTTGTGTCGATTTCGCGCAGCAGTCCTTAATAAAAAACTCTCAAAACTTAAAAGTTTGTGCGGATGCCTGCCAACTTCCATTTAGTTCAAATAGTGTTGATTTTGTTATTTCAAATTTAATGATGCAGTGGTGTCCAGATCTAGAAACACTTTTTAATGAGTGTTTCAGGGTTCTTAAGCCGCAAGGATTAATTTTATTTACGACCTTTGGTCCAGAAACACTAACTGAGTTGAAAAGAAGCTGGGCAGTGGTTGATAATGAGGCTCACGTAAATGAGTTTATAGATATGCATGATATTGGCGACCAAATGGTTCAATCTGGGTTTCAAAGCCCTATCATGGAAATGGAAAAATTAACTTTGACCTATGAAAAGGTCTTAGATTTAATGCATGACCTTAAGGGAATTGGTGCTCAAAGTGTTGAGAATAGATCCAAATCACTCACCGGCAAAACAAAATTTCAAAAGATGCTTCAGATGTATGAGAGTTATCGTAATAATGGCAAGATTCCAGCAACTTATGAGGTCATTTATGGGCATGCTTGGAAAAATGAGATCAAGCTTGGCGCCATCTCTCTGGAAAATTAATGACCAGTCTTTTCTAGTATTTAAGAACTGAGGTTAAGCTCATCGCCTACCCTGATCGCACAATCATCAGAGAGTAAAATTGCATTTTGACCAAAAAATGCCCCCTTTATAGCATCACTAAAATTTAATTTTACAAGTGTCGCTAGAGGCTCTTTAGGTTCCATGATCTCTCCAGTATCTTGATCAATGGTCACAATCTTGCAGCGCTTACATGGCTTTCTGAGACCAAAACTGTAACTAGACTCACCACAAGATAAATCACTAGAGGTAATTTTCTCTAAATCGTCCACACCTTTAACCACAATATTAGGCCTGAAGCGGTTCATTGATACTTCTTTAGAATTATTATCACTAAGGCCCTGATTAAGCTTGCCAAGAGACTCCCATGAGGTAATCAAATAAGGGAACTGATCGGAGAAGGCGCTTTGCGCTTTGACGCCATTTAAATATTCTTCTGGAACAGGTCTCTCGCCATCAGCAGAGAACCTCACAAGTCGAAGCGAACTCCCTTTATACTCCCCTAGCTCATCAGTCAGCCAATTCGAGACCTCATCACCCTCATCATAAGCGTCACAGATATCGTCCCAAACTGTCGCTCTGACCTTATTTACTTTTTGTGACTCAAGGGGAACACTGAACTGATTGGTATCTGAACGAAGTATCAACGAATCCACATCAATAGCTGTCTCTAAGGTGGCCATTGACTCAACTTCACGCTGTGAAATGAAATGATAATCACTATCCGTGATCATCCACTCACGATCATATTGAAAGCCCCTTAACCCAGTATGGGCCTCATTTAGAGTAATCCCTTTGAGTGACTTTACAGGGTAGATATACAGATCAGTAATTTGAGCCATACTCCTCCAAAATATTACTGCTTAAGCTTGTAACCTGTTCTAAACATCCAGGCAACTATAGCAATACAAATAGCTAAAAATAAAAAGATCATAGATAAGCTGATTCCCACGCTCACATCAGACACTTCAAAAAAGCTCCACCTAAAACCGCTCACTAAGTAAAGAACAGGATTGAATAGAGTCACTTTTTGCCATAGCTCAGGAAGCATACTAATCGAATAAAAACTACCGCCGAGAAAAACCAAAGGCGTAATAATGAGCAGTGGAATAATTTGTAGCTTTTCAAAGTTATCGGCCCAAAGCCCAATAATAAATCCAAAAAGGCTGAAGGCTACGCATGTTAGTACTAGAAAGCTGAGCATCCAAAATGGATGTGCAATATTCAAATCAACAAACAGATTAGCGGTTACAAGAATGATTGTGGCCAAAATGAGTGACTTTGTTGCCGCGGCTCCGACATAGCCAATTAAAGTCTCATAAAAAGAGACAGGGGCAGACAAAAGCTCATAGATTGTTCCAGTGAACTTTGGAAAGAAAATGCCAAAAGAAGCATTAGAAATACTCTGGGTAAGTACTGATAGCATGGTCAGTCCAGGAACAATAAATAGGCCATAGGAAACGCCCTCAATATTCTCCATCCTAGATCCAATTGCTGAGCCAAAGACTACAAAATACAGGGCGGTAGAAATCACTGGTGAAGCAATACTCTGAAAAAGAGTCTTCCAAAAGCGCATCATTTCATTGAAATAGATGACTTTAATGGCATTTAAGTTCATGACTCCTCCTTAACCAGGCCAACAAAAATGTCTTCCAATGAGCTCTGCTCAACCTTAAGGTCTTTTAATAACAAACCAGAATTTGTAATTTCATGAAGGACCACAGATACATCGACCTCCTCATCTTTGACAACGTAGGTATATGAAATCTGCAGACCATCATCACTCAACTCGATATTGTATTTCTCAAGGGAGCTAGGAATCTTTTTTACTGGCTCTTTCAGGTCGATGAGTAGTTGTTTTTTACCAAGGCTCTCCATTAGCTCGTCTTTTTTCTCAACCAGCAGAAGTTCACCATTACTTATTACGCCAACCCTCTCAGCAATTTCTTCAGCCTCTTCGATATAGTGCGTTGTTAAGATAATAGTGACACCTTGTAAACTCAGTTTATGGACAATCTTCCACATATCTTTTCTGAGTTCAACATCAACGCCTGCAGTGGGCTCATCCAAGAACAACACCTTAGGCTCATGTGAAAGTGCTTTGGCAATGAGCACTCTCCTTTTCATGCCGCCTGATAAAGCTCTAATTTCAGAATCTTTCTTATCAAAAAGTGACAAATCTTTAAGAAGCTGCTCAAGGTAGGCATCATCTCTCTTAGAGCCAAACAAACCTCTACTAAACCTGACTGTACTCCAAACCGTATCAAATGCGCCCAGGGTCAACTCTTGTGGAACAAGCCCTATCATTGATCTTGTTTTTCTAAAGTCTTTGATAATGTCATATCCATCAACAGTGACAGATCCAGATGAGGGAGAAATAATGCCACAAATGGCTGAAATTAATGTCGTTTTTCCAGCACCGTTAGGACCTAATAGGGCAAGTATCTCACCTCGATTAATTTCCAGGTCCACCGTCTTGAGTGCCTCAAAACCTGAATTATAGGTCTTTGATAGGCCTTTAATTGAAATGATTGAATCCATTATCTAATCTAAATTTTTTGAAATTAAGAAGATGTAAATTGTACTTACTATATTCTTCTCTGAACGACTATATAGAGCTTATTATTTTTCTTTTCAAGCAGTCAGATAAAAATTAGTTCTTCTTAGCTTAAAGCTCTTCATGCCAGGGTGGGTTAGCCCCTTTTCTCGTAACAGTAATACTCGCTACTTTATTCGCAAAATTTAGTGCTCTAGTTAGCTGATCATTATTGATAGCATTTAGACCTTCTCTATCAAGCAAATCCTGCTCATCCAGATTTAAAAGAAAGCCCGCATTAAAGGTATCACCGGCAGCAATAGTATCGACAACATCAACCTTTTGACTCTTAACAAAAACTTCCTTGCCATTATCAAAGATAACTTTTGAACCCTCTGAGCCCAAAGTGAATATGACTAATTTAACACCATTATCAAGCCACACTTTACTGACCTTATTGAAGTCTTGTGCGCCATACAGGTAGCGATAGTCTTCTTCAGAGATTTTAATAATATCAACTTTAGTAGTTAACTCAACAAAACGATCAAAATAGTTTCTTTTATTCTCTATAAAGTCAGGACGGATATTGGCATCAAAATAAATAAGCAAGTGACCTGAAACTTGTTCAACAAGCCACTGCCAACTCGACCCACAAGGCTCTGCTTGAAGACTAATCCCTCCAACCAATAATGCCTTTGCCTTCATCACTCTATTTACAAAAGGTTTGAGACTCGTTTGATCTAACAGCCTACCCGCTGAATGCTCATCAACAAAAGTATATTCTGCTATGCCATCGACTACATCAGCATAGGCAAGAGTCGTGGGCCTATTAGTCTTAATTACAAAGTCTTCTTTAACTTTCGAATGTCTTAAAGTATTCTCAATAAGCTCTCCATAACTATCATTAGATACAGCGCCAAAATAATAGCTATTGGCTCCTAAACGACCAAGCGCAATGGATGAATTGAAATTACTACCGCCAACATGAGGCGTGTATTCAGGCTCCCCCCGAAAAGAGACCATATCTATTAAGGATTCGCCGGCACAAATGATCATTTTTAGTTAAAAAGTTATTTTTGAAATTTCAAATCTTAATTTTACAATATGCTCTCTTGGGCATTTAGATATTGAATGAGTAATTAAATTTAATGATTTCGATTGCCATTAAATACGCATACCATATACAAAGGCTTGTCTCCTGTATTATGGACTCGATGAAAAACTCCATCCTCTATGAGGATGACCTCTCCTTCCTTAACTAATACTGTCTTATCATCGAGCTGCATTTTTCCTTGACCATCCATAATCATATAAATTTCTTCTTGTCCAGGATGACTATGACCTCGAGTAGACTTTCCAGGGTGGAGTAAAGTTGAGCTTAGAACAAGACTCTTTAAATCAGTGTTGTCTTTAAGAATATAAACATCATTATCTTTAACGACTTCACCTTCAATATTATTGATTTTCATACAACTAAGATTAATTAATGAACTGTTTTGAATGTCTACTTCACCACATCAATCTTACTTCGATTTAATGATATTGCTATTGCTACAATTAATAAGGCCCCCAGAGCTATTTGGCTCCAAGAAGGAGGAACTCCTGCAATAGTGAGACCATTCCGAAGAATAGTCAATGTCATTGCGCCTATTATTGTTTTAACAACACTGCCATAACCACCAGTCAAAGGGGTTCCTCCGAGGGCTACAGCAGCGATTGCATCTAATTCCATCATCATTCCTGCTTGTGGTGTCGCAGCTCCAGCTCGTGCAAGATTGACACAAGCTGCAAGCCCAACCATTAGACCTGCACATGCAAAAACCTTAATCTTAAACCAAGTGACATTGATTCCTACAAGGCGTAAAACCTCTTCTTTACCTCCTAAGGCTTTTAATTGCTGTCCAAATGCAGTTCTCTCGTATAGTACCCAAAACAATATAGAGACAACAATGGCAATAATAAAAATTGCAGGAAACTTGCCCATTGAAAGAAGCCACGGCGCTGTTACTGAAGTGATATTTGAACCAGAACCAGATATGTTACCTTTGGTAATATAGATTGCAGCTCCAGAAGAAACAATTATTACAGTCGCACGAACGATTATTAGCATTGCCAAGGTAGTAACAAATGATGGAATCTTAAGTAAAGAAATAATTAGCCCATTACTTAATCCAATTAATCCACCAGTAAAAATACCAAGTATGAGTCCAACGTCTCCTAACCAAATCATTCCTAAAGCCCCACAAAAAGCAGAAAGCGCTAGACTTGAACCAACAGAAATATCAATAGAGCCAGTGGTGACTGAAGCGGCTCATGAGGCTTGTAAGCATGCTTTAGGTCTGACAGAGGCAAACATTGCTCTTTTCGAGAGCGCACTGGCTGATGGAACTCTATTTAATAAGGGCCCTCAAAGTGCCAATGGAACAGAGTTCGGAGCCTCAAGATGGGATGCTTATGCTAACTGCGTTACCAACTATGTGAACCCGTTCTAATTTTGAGTTATCACTCTACTAACTTTTAGTAGAGCAGAACTTTGATAGAAAACAAAAACCCAGAGCTTGCTCTGGGTTTTTTTATCTATAATCTTTTCTTATGGAAAATAACATTAAGCTTTTTTCAATCCTATTTTTGATATTTTTTATCTCTAACGTTGGCCACGCTGGCGGTGATGATATTTCAGCTCTTCAAGAGGAGCTAGATATGGTCATGTTGGATGAATTTAATCCATGCTTTGATCAGCTTGAGGGTGATATTACTGATGAAGATAATATAACCTCAGTCATGAGACTTTCAGGAGCAGGCTCTTTCAGTCAGGGTGATGAAATCATGAGTTCTAGCAATGTAAAGGCTATTGTTGACTCTTATAATTCAGAAACGAACCAAATAACATACTACCAAACAGCTCAGACTGGATTTAGATCGTTTTCAATAGGTGAAAAAATAGTTGGAAAGGGATCAGATGTTTTAACAATAGAAGAGTTTGTTTTAGATTTTGTTGTTCC
>CABXNH010000035.1 GCA_902513495.1 uncultured Gammaproteobacteria bacterium | reverse complement strand
CTACTTTTAATACTATCCTTTTTCTCAACTCAAGGTCTCGCAGCAGGGTGTCCTGATGGCAGTGAGCCAGTAAAGAGTGTTTCTGATGATGGTACTTATTTTGTATACAACTGCGGGGGGCAATCATCTTCTTCGTCTACTGCTAATTCATCTACTGCCAATTCAAACACAAAAGCATTAGCTGGTATTGATATTGAAAATGACCCTAATATTGATTTTTTCAAACCACTACCAAAACCATATCCAACAGGAGAGGTATACCGGTACGGAAGGATGTGGCAGATGGCAGATTTTAATAAGGATGGATATAGTGATGTACTTTACATAGGCGCTATGAATCCAGATAACATTGATTTCAATACTGATGATATTGGTACAAGTTGTGGGAGTGAAGTTTGTAAAGGATATAAACCATTACCATCACTTTACTTAGGTGACGCAAAAGGCAAGCTTACATACGTACCAGAACTCCTTATCGATAATCGTGAAGATAGTGGAATGTCATTGGGAAGACAGCTTCTTGTTGCTGATTATAATAACGATAACATTCTTGATTTTTATGTTGCTGACCACGGAATTGGTTCTCAATACGGAGTGAGAGATAGCTACTTTTTAAGCCAATCCAACGGCACTTGGGTTGAATCATCAAAAACACATCTAAGCCACTCCAATTTTGTAGTATTTGACCACGGCGGCGCTACGGGTGATATTGATAATGACGGCGATATGGATGTTGTGATTACTAATACTGGTCCATCATCAAATGGTACCAATACAAAATTATGGTGTTTAATGAATGACGGTACAGGATATTTAAATAAACGTAAGTGCGGGGGTATTTTTGCATTTGCACTAGAACTTGCTGATATGGATGGAGATGGTTATTTAGATGTCTTATTGGGGGCGCATGAATACGAACAAAGTATAGACTTCACAGGCATTGTTTGGAATGATGGTAGGGGGAACTTTAATAAACATAATAATACCCCCTTACCCCAACATAAAAAGAAATGGGCAACAGTGCCAGAAGTTTCAGCTGCCGATTTAGACAATGATGGTGACCTAGATATTGTATACAGCAGAGCGGGTGTTTTATATGTAGGCACAGCCTTACAAATCATAGAAAACTTGGGCAATAAAAAGTTTAAAGACCACGGAATATTTCCTTTAGTTGAGGCTCCATCTAACTTTAAAACTGCCAAGGAAGGACATGAGTGGAATGATTTTATTGAAATGATTAAATTTAGAGACTTAGATAAAGATGGTGATATTGATTTATATTTAACGAGTGGGACACCAAAGACTAATGGTATGGTTTTATTAAATCAGGGCGACTTTAATTTTTCATTAATAATACCACCTGAGGCTTACAAGTTATATAGCTCGCTAGGGCAAAATGGCATAATTGAGTCTCCTGCCGATAGAGAAGAAAAAGCAAATAAGCTTGCTAAAGAGGCAGCACTCAAAAAGAAAAATGAAGAGGAAAAAGCTAAGAGGCTTGCCAAGGAAAGAGAAAACAAAAAAAATAATTTTAAATTCTCATCTCGTAATTTTAAACCTCAGTTAAAACTATTACAGACTCAAGGAAATTTAGCAGTTTGTAACGCTATTTCAAAAGAATTCTATGCGGGCGATTACTATAGCCGAACTAAGAAAAATACTTATCTCTTTGTATCTCTCGATAGTAACGGCAAGGATTGTCATTATGAATGGTCAGCCAATGAAGGCAATGCCCTTAGGCGATGTAAGCAGAATACTAAGACTAATGGTAAATGTACAATCTACGCGCTTGGTGATACGATTGTCTGGGGTAATCCCGAGCTTTATAAGGAGTTAACTGGAAGGAAATAACCACTATCCTTCCCTTATTCTCTTAAACTTTGGCTTGTAGGTACGGGGGGAGGCTCATTGCTCTTGGCTATGTATTAATATAACCTCCCTCACACATCAAACGAAATTTGGACTTTAGTTCAAGCTGATATACAATCATAGTATGAAGAAACTAATCCTACTGCTCTTCTCTTTAATGCTCTCCTTTAATTCTTTTGGTGAGTGGACTAAAACAAGTGAAGATACTGACGGTGATTCCTTTTACATTGACTTTCAAACCATTAAAAAACTAGATAATGGGAATGTTATCTTTTGGGGGATGGTGGATAACCTTGAAGGCAATGATGGGTTTATGAGTAGCAAAATGTTCTGGGAAGGCGATTGTAATTTATCCCGTATGAAAGTCTTATCATTAATTCAATACGAAGAGCCAATGGGCGTAGGTGAAAGTGAAAGCCTTGGTGGTGGTATTGTTGAACTTGATGACATAATGTCTTGGCAATATCTACCTCCTGATAGTATTGGTTATATGAACTTAGAAGAAGTTTGCTCACTGACAAAGTATTACTCCGATAGTGATTATGAGGATTTAGTATTGGAGACGATTGCTGAATTTGAAAGTTTTGATTGGGGAGATGTTGAAACAACTTCTGATAGCAGTAACTTTGAATTAACAGAACAACAAAAGAATATTCAGTCTGGTTGGGTAGCAGATATTTCAGCAAAAGTTAGAGCAAACTGGCGTTATCAAGGCGCTGAAGATGATTGGTGGTGTGAGGTGTATGTTCTCCAAAAAAGAAATGGAGAAGTGTTAGCCGTAGATGTTGATAGATGCCAAAACCTTGGTGCTAATACTGGTAAAGCACAAGCATTTAAAAACTCATTAGAAAGAGCAGTTTACAAGTCATCACCATTACCATCTGCTCCTAATGATTCTGTCTTTAATGAAGAAATAAAGTTTGTATTCTTTGTTAACTAAACAAGAAACACAACAAGAAAACAACAAGATTTGAGCGTCATAAGTCGGTACTGTTAAAGACTTTATTCTTTAGTTAATCAAACACCTTACTAAGCATCTACAAAGGCCACAGGGTGGGGCTATGGCGTTCAAACTTCCCACTTGTTCCCAGTAGATAATTAACTCAATAAATCATCAATTGCTTTGCCAACATGAGTGAATAATCCTTGCTCATTATCATGCTCTTCTTTCTCCTTTATTAGCCATTGTTCAATGTCGCCTTTAAACCACCTACTAGCCCTACCAAACTTCTTGGGTTTTGGAAATCTTCCTTTAACAATCATTTCGTATATGTAAGATCTGGAGAAAGAAACCATCTTACTTACTTGTTTTTGACTTAATAGCTGTTCACTCATTATTTGAGTATCTCACTTTTAGCTTGTATTTGGTTTTAATTTTCACTCTCATTAAATACAATTTATTACTCAAAAAAAAGAGATAAAGAACACTAGACATTTAAACGATATACTAAAGCAATTTAGTCAATTTTCAGAACCAGATTAGCATCTAGGTTTTTTCTAAAACTAAACTTTTTAGTGATTTTTTATATCTCTATAAATTGTAGTTAAATCAATGGCTTTACATTCACTAATAATTTATTTTGCATTTAAATGTCTTTGCAAAAATAAGAAAAGTTAAATTATAAATTATAATAATAACTAAGGCGAAAAGATTTATTGTGAACCATAAAATGACTCTCTTTTCCTGGTTATTCTATTTAACTTTTTAGGAGATTTAATTGCTAAAAGATAAAATTTTACGTGCAAAACAAGTTAAAGAAGTAGTTGGGTATAGTATTCCCAGTATCTACAGATTAGCTAAACAAGGTTTATTTCCTAAGCCTCTCAAATTAGGTAAACACGCTAGTGGTTGGATAGAATCTGAAGTCAATGACTGGTTAGAAAAAAAGATTGTAGCAAGAGATGAAGAGGTTGCCAATGTCTAAAGTTATTGATGATAAATTAGTTATTGATGATAAATTCTCTGTCTCAGCTGATAAATACAATTGGATATTAATAGAGAAAAGTAAAGGGAAGAAAGTTAAGCCTCACTACTTCCCAACTATCAAACTACTTTCCAACTTCGTAGTGGAATACTATCTAAGAGTGTTCTTAGTAAAGGGTGATGTTGACTTATTAGATAAGTCTTCTCTAACCCCCTCGTATTCCTCTGTAATTGAAGAATCTTCACTCAAACTAGAGCGATATATTCAGTCACTTATTGATAACACAAATAGTGAACTTGATTTTATCTCTTCAACAGATAGTGTAGAAGTGGTTTAAAAAACAGTTGATTTTAAGACATGGTTTCGTCCCCCCTTATTTTAATATTTGAAACCTCTCGAGGCTTTACTACAGCAACAAAAGTAGAGTCTTGATGATTACTAAATCTTGGGGGTAAAGACTATTATCTTATATGTTTAAAACCAAACAAAGAGAATACAAACAAAAACACTTTAATTCGTTGATAAATATCAATGGTGAAGAACTAAAAATTAATTCATCTGAACAGCTTGGTGTTTATCCAAAGATTATTGAACGCTATATAGAGCAATTAGACATTTGTATAGATAGATTTAAGCGAGTCTTTGTACTAAGGTTCGATTTACATGCTGATGAATACACACCTAATAATAAACGAATGGAAGACTTTATTCGTAGACAGAAACGCAGAATACAAAGATCCTACAATACTAAAGACATTGGCCACTCTTGGGTAAGAGAGGTATCAAGTGCAAAGAAACTTCACTATCATGGCAGTTTTTTTATAGATGGTAAGAAAATACAACATCCGGAAAAGCTCTTAGCTCAAATCCGAGCTAAATGGAAGCATGGTCACGTACCTTATTTTGAAAATATGTATTACTACATTGACACTTACAAAGAAGGTTGGGAGGAGTTAAGAGCTGATGTTATTGAGAGATTATCCTATCTTGCTAAGACAAGTACTAAGGGTTATAGAAACCCTCAAACAAAGTGTTATTCTGCTAGTAGATTAAAATAAAATTACACTCTGACCTACGCCACATACTATTAAAAATAACCAAAATGCTATCCACCCTAATCTAGTATGAATAGCGTCTAGTAGTTCTACTTCTTTACTCTTTTCCATTTTCTATCTCCTTGTTAGTCTATCAATATTAGCTTTAAGTTTTTCAATGTTTTCATCTATATCGGAAGTTTCTATTGAAGGCGAATTTCCTTGAAGATTATCTAAATAGTTAGACCAATCTTCCATCAGAGTTTTTCTCTCTTCAAGGTAGTCTGCTCGGTTGTAAATTCCACTAACTCCAGTAAGCTTATGATGTAATTGAGCATCTACAACATCTCTTCTGATATGTGGCAAATGATTACCAATGATTGTTGCAGCTGTATGTCTATTTCCATGAGTAGTATATTCATCATCAGAAACTCCAACTCTTCTAATGGCTTGAAGTAAACTTTCAGTACCAATTGGTTTGCTTTTATTCATTGGTGAAGGGAAACAATAAGGAGAATCTACACTCTTATTCTTGTGATTACTGAATATTTTAAAGGTTATATTGCTCAAAGGAACATGATGAATCTTCTTTTTTACTTTCATTGCTTCAGCAGGAATAGTAATCATCCTTTCATCAAAATCAAAGTACTCCCATTTCAATTCAGCTACTTCACTTGGTCGTAACAAGAGATGAGGTACTAGCATAACTGCTGTTTTGACAGATAGACCACTACTAACTTGTTCTAACTTTAACAACAACGACTTTAATTCTTGAGGTGTTTTAGCATGAGCATAATGTTTCTCTGGTTTCTTGATGAATAAGTCAGGTGATAGTGATAAAGCTACATTAATTTCAATTACTTCCCTACTTACTGCGTAACCAAGCACCCTTGTAACAATACCTTTAATCTTTTTAACCGTATCAAGTTTTCCTGTGTCTTGAATATCAAGTAATAAATCTCTAATCAGTCCAATGTTGATTGAAGTTACAGGCAACTTACCAAGTTGAGGGAGTAAATACATATCGCCTCTTTGTTGAGTATCAATTGAATACTCATCTGACCATTGCTTTGACATAGTCTGATGCCACATATCAAATATTTCTTTGAACGTTGGTTGTTTTTGCTTAGAATCATTTTTAGTATTGTTATGTTTTGGATTAATACCTTCTTGAAGCAACTGTTTGTAATCATCTCGAAGCTGTCTAGCTTTTCGTAAAGAGGTATTGGGATAATGACCAAGTGAAAGCATTGTATATTTCCCTTCCCATCTGAAAACATATCTCCAAATCTTGGTGCCATTAGGATTTATCTCAATGCGTAATCCTAGTGCATCAGTAACCCTGTAAAGTTTCTCTTTAGGTTTTAGGCTTTTAATTTGTGTATCATTAAGCATGGTAGTAGATTTCTTTATAATAGTAGAAAAGTTATCATTCTACCACCATTTCTACTACCATTAAAGTGAGATGCTATGGAATATATAAGACAGTATGTTCAAATAAAGTAATATTAAGATATCGACTTAAAGCCTTATAATAAAGGATATATTAGCTATAGAGGTCGATATGAAAGGATTTGTAAGAAATGAATTTGGTGGAGATGGGGGGAATTGAACCCCCGTCCGAAAACCTTCAGTCAAGAAGTCTACATGCTTAGTAAAGGTCTATTGAGTTAACTTTTTACCACCCGACCCACAGGGATGTAAAAAGCGATTTTAGATTAGGTTTTAACCCTATTACCCTAAAATAATAATAGTGGCGAGTCTGTTAGCGACCGTTATCCTAAAAGTACAGACAACTCCTAAGTAACGGTTAGCATTATGCTGCTAAAGCGTAGTTGTCTTCGTTTGCAACTATTATTTAAAGAACGTTTTAACGAGCAATCTTTGTCCTCGACATGCATCCTTGAAATCCAACTCCTCGTCGAAGCCATGTCATCCCCAGATGCTTACATTATACGCTTGATTAATTGAATTTAGCTAATTGTCACCCTAGCAAATTTTCTTTTACCCACTTGGTATACATTTGTTCCCTCATCAGGAGTAAAGTCTTTATCACTAAGCTTTTCGCCATCAATTTTAACAGCGCCCTGCTTAATCATCCGGAACGCCTCTGACGTTGAACTGACAAGATTAGCCTCTTTAAGAAGGTTGGCAACCTTGATTCCTTTAGGGAAGGTGAATTCATCCATTTCATCTGGAATTTGGTTTTTTGCAAACCGGTCAATAAAGTTTTGCTGTGCTTTTTTTGCTTGAGCCTCGTCATGGAAACGCGTAATTATCTCTTCTGCTAATCGAAACTTAATGTTTCTTGGGTTTTCACCCGTCTCAACTTCTTGCTTCCAAGACTCAATGGTTTTAAGTGATTCGAAGCTTAATAACTCAAGGTAGCGCCACATGAGTTCATCTGAAATTGACATAATCTTGCCAAACATACTGTCGGGATCTTCATCTATTCCAATGTAGTTGTCTAGTGACTTACTCATTTTTTGAACACCATCTAAGCCCTCTAGTATTGGCATGGTCAGAATCACTTGAGGCTCCATATCAGCCTGTTTTTGAAGCTCTCTGCCAACCAAAAGATTAAATTTTTGATCAGAGCCGCCTAGCTCAATATCCGCTCTCAGGGCAACAGAGTCATAGCCCTGAACAAGGGGATATAAAAATTCATGTATTGAGATTGCTTGACCACCTTTGTAGCGCTTTGAAAAGTCATCACGCTCAAGCATTCTTGCAACGGTATGCTTGGATGCAAGAGAAATCATTTCTGTTGAGTTCATTTTACTCATCCACTCAGAATTAAAGGCAATCCTAGTTTTATCCTTATCCAAAATTTTAAAGACTTGATCCGTGTAGGTCTTGGCATTCTCACGAACATCCTCTTTTGTCAGAGGCTTTCGGGTCACATTCTTTCCTGTTGGATCTCCAATCATGCCCGTAAAGTCTCCTATCAGAAAAATTATTTCGTGGCCTAGGTCTTGAAGCTGCTTCATTTTATTGATGACGACAGTGTGACCCAAGTGAAGGTCTGGAGCTGTGGGGTCCATGCCGAGCTTGACTCTTAAGGGTTTATTTTTTTCGAGTTTTTTCTTGAGCTCTTCAAGAGGAAGTATTTCATCTGTTCCCCTCTGAATGATTGCTAATGTTTCGTCTATTGTCATTTTAAATGCTCTCTATGGTCTTATTTGTCCGTCACCCATGACGATGTATTTTTGTGATGTGAGTCCCTCAAGTCCAACTGGACCCCTGACATGAAATTTACCTGTACTGATTCCTATTTCAGCGCCAAACCCGTATTCAAATCCATCCGCAAAACCTGTTGAAGCGTTAACCATAACAGAGGATGAGTCAACTTCGGATAAGAATTTTTTCGAATTCACCTCATTCTCAGTCACAATTGCATCAGTGTGGGCAGACCCGTATGTATTAATGTGAGATATCGCTTCGTCAACTGACTCAACAATTTTCATTGAAAGAATCGGTGCTAGATACTCTTCACTCCAGTCAGCTTCGGATGCTTTTTTGATAACATTTGAAAGCATTTGTGACTTTTCACAGCCCCTTATTTCTACTTCTTTTTCAGTCAAGAGCTTGATGAGTTTAGATAGCGCTTCTGAGTCAAAATCTTTATGAACTAATAGTGTTTCTGTCGCATTACAGACGCCGTATCGACGGGTTTTACCATTAAAGGCAATATCAACCCCTTTTTGAGCGTCTGCGTCTTTATCCAAGTAGGTATGACACACTCCGTCTAGGTGTTTGATAACCGGGACTCTGGCATTTTTACTAATATTTTTGATGAGGCCTTTTCCGCCTCTTGGAATGATAGCATCAACATAATCACTCGCGCTAACGAGCTCAGTGACTGCTTCGCGATCAGTCACCTTAATTAGCTGGACAGCGTTTGGATCAAGTCCTGCGTCCTCAAGGCCTTTTTCGATGCAAGCGTAGAAGGCTATATTTGAGTGAATGGCCTCAGAGCCACCCCTAAGGATAATGGCATTTCCAGATTTAATGCAAAGTCCTGCTGCATCTACTGTGACGTTTGGGCGAGATTCATAAATCATCCCAATAACGCCCAAAGGAACCATCATCTTTCCAATTTTGATACCGCTAGGTCTCTCATTAAAATCAGAAATTTGGCCTATCGGATCAACCAAGGTTGAAATTTGATGAAGGCCTTCAATCACGCTATCGAGTCTTTCATCATTAAGCATTAAGCGATCTAACAGTGCGTCATCAATACCATTTTTCTTAGCAGCTTCTAGGTCTAAATCATTGGCATCTAGGATTAATTGTTTATTCCCTTGGATTTGATTTGCAATGCTGATTAATGCATTATTTTTTTGATCAGTGCTGGCAATTCTTAATGACCCAGAGGCAGACCTAGCCTTTTGACCTATTTTTTCGATTAATTCAGCTATTGAGTCCATTATTTTTTCCAGATAAAGAAACAACTACGCCTTGTAGTTCATCATAAACGTTTAGATTATCCATACCTTTGAGAGAGCGGTCAATACGACCTAACGTTAGGAGGAGCTTTTGTAGTTTCTGATAGCTATGCTTTTTGAGCGCATTTGATATTAAAGGTTTTCTTTTTTGCCAGACTCGGTGATTATTAAGAACAGTTTCAATGGTCTGGTTGGTTTTGAGTTCAATAGCCATCGTCACTAAGTTTTTAATTTCTCGATACAGCGATGAGATTAGAATCACTGGTGGCGTGGCATCTTCGACAAGTGAATTAAAAATTTTGTTGACTTTTTCGCTGTCACCTTGAAGGGCCGAATCAATCATTCCAAAAACTGAATACTGAGATTGCTGATCAATCTGATTTAAGTACTCCTGAAGTTTGATTTTGCCATCAGGATAGGCAATTTTTAGTTTTTGAATCTCCTGCATTGTGGCCAAAAGATTTCCTTCGGTGCAGTAAGCTATTGCATTTGCAACATCACTGTTAGAATTTAAACCGAGTTGAGTCATATTATTTAAAATCCAGCCTACAAGCTGATTGCTTTGAACTTCCCAGTGCTGTATTACAATACCATGACTATCAAGAGTCTTAAACCATTTACTTTTTTGCTGAGCCATATCTAATTTTCCTGAAGAAATCACAAGCA
>CABXNH010000034.1 GCA_902513495.1 uncultured Gammaproteobacteria bacterium | reverse complement strand
GAAGAGGCAGATACGTCAATGCTTAATAATATTGAAAGCATGCCAATCAACAGAGTTGCTAAATGGTTATTGAGACTTTTGTTTTTTCCATTTTCAGTTTCGACCTCCAAAATTGATGACAAGCTGATTATCAATACTTCAAAATCTGTTCTTGATACAGAGTGGATTGAAAACAACCTCTCAACCTGCATTTGCGCCAACCTTAAAGACAAGCCTGACCACCCTTTCAACATTCTTTTTCAAGGTTTTGAGGCTGGTAAAGAGCTAAAAGTTTTAAGAGATAAAGTAAAAAAAGCAGGCTACAGTTACCAACCAAGTATTACATTGGAATTTTGGCTTCAAGGACTTGTTGATAATAAGACTTTAACGATGGAAGATAAAGAAGATTGGTTAAGATTGAACGATCTAGTTCTCGAAGCGCTAAAGGTTGACGATTACGAGAGTTTTGATAAATAAAGATTTGGGATAACTATGAAACAATATTTTGATAAGGCCTTTACTAAGATTGCTGTATTAGGCTCAGGAACAATGGGCGGACAAATTGCTGCCCACTTTGCCAATTTAGGTTTTGAAACTTTGATGTTTGATACAAGTGAAGAAGCGCTATCAAAGTCTATAGCAATGATGAAGAAATTAAAGCCTACTCCTTTTGCAAGTCCTTCAGTGCCTGGATTAATAAGGACATCAACCTATGATGATTTAACTGCTATATCAGGCTGTGACTTCATCATAGAGTCCATCGTAGAAAATCTAGATATCAAAAAAATGCTTTTCAAGCAAATATCACCCCATGTCAACGACAATGCTATTTTGGTTACGAACACATCTGGATTGTCGATTCAAAAAATAGCTGAGTCATCGCCAGAAAGTTTAAGGAGTCGTATTTTTGGTGTGCATTTCTTTAATCCACCAAGATATTTACCCCTGGTTGAACTCATTAGAACTTCATACAGTGATGAGAGTCTTTTAATGAAGGCTGAGGGTTTTATTACTTCAGCCCTTGGAAAAGAGGTTGTTTATGCAAAAGATAGTCCGGCTTTCGTTGCAAACAGGATTGGTGTTTTCTCCTTTATGGCTGTTTTGAAGCACGCCGAAAACTTTAACCTTCCTGCTGACACGGTCGATGCTTTGACTGGAAAAAGAATCGGAAGGCCTGCAAGTGCTACGTTTAGAACTCTGGATGTTGTTGGCCTTGATGTGATGGCGAATGTTGTTAAAAATATTTATGAGAATGCGAAAGATGATCCATGGATTGAGTTATTTCAACTTCCGGATTGGATTAATGCTTTGATTGAAAAGGGTTCGTTAGGTAGCAAAACAAGAAAGGGTATCTACGAAAAAATTGGAAAAGATATCCATGTCTTTGACCCAAAAGAGGGAGAATACAGGCTCTCTGACAAAACGATTAGCTCCAAAGTTAAAAAAATTATAAAAGATAGTAAAGGTATAGAAAATGCACTCCTCGAACTCTCTAAATGCGAGGATCCTCAGGCCCAATTTTTGTGGTCAGTGCACCGCGATGTATTTCACTATACAGCCTTCCATCTAGAGCATGTTGCTGAAACTGCGAGATGTGTCGATTTAGCCTTGAAGTCTGGTTTTGCTTGGCAGAAAGGGATCTTTGAGCAAGTTCAAATTACCGGCTGGTCGAAGGTAAGAGAGTTACTAAATGAAGACATAAAGGGTGGAAAGACCCTCTCAAGTCAAGCTTTGCCTGGATGGGTCATGGATCAAGCTTTTGTGTATTCTGATGAAGGGGCTTTTGATCCAAACAAGAACCAATTTATTCCAAGATCTAATCATCCAGTCTATGACAGGCAATTAAATAAAGCTCCTTTAAGTGGAGAGAGGCAAAACCAATTAGATGTCTTAAGGGATGGCGAGTCTACTAAATTAATAGACATAGGTGATGGTGTTGCTAGCGTTTCATTTAAGACAAAAATGAACGTTCTAAGTTCTAGCGTTTTAACTGAGCTACCTGAATGCCTTGACTATTTGGAAAGCAATGGCTTTCATGCCCTTGTCTTTAGACAGGAGCAGGAGCATTTTTGTGCCGGCGCGAACCTTTATGAGGTTATTTCAGCAATTAAGTTGGGGCTTCTTGAGAAAGATCCTGGTGTAGCTTCCAAAGCAAAGAAGAAGGCTTTTGAGGTGATGCATCCCGAGCTACCAAAGCTTGGAAAGCTCTACTCTATTAAAAAGATAGTTCGTATGCTGCAAGATTTGTTGATGCGTCTTAAGCACGGCAAAATATTAACAATAGCTGCGGTTGATGGATTGGCACTTGGGGGCGGCTGTGAACTTTTACTCCATTGTAATAAAGTTGTTGCCTCAATGAACTCCTATATCGGTCTTGTGGAGGTCGGTATTGGAGGAATTCCAGCTGGTTGTGGCAGCAAGGAGATGGCTCTTAGGGCTTATTTAAATAAAGAGTCGGATGATATTTTTCCTTTGTTGTCTAAGCATTTTGAGCAAATTGCAATGGCAAAAGTCTCAGCAAGTGCACTGGAAGCAAGAGAGATGGGGTATCTAAAGAGAGATGATGTCATTATTGCTAATCCAAATGAATTGCTTTATGTTGCAAAAAGGCAAGCTTTAGCTATGCTTGAGTCAGGTTTCAGGTCCCCACTGGATGATACATTTAAAGTAGTGGGTAAGGCTGGCTATGCAAACATTATGGCGCAAGTTGCGAATCTTTTTGAGGGGCATTTTATGTCTGAGCATGACAAATATTGCATCTCATCATTAGCCAAAGTGATGACTGGATCACTGGTTGAGGAGAATACCGTAGTGAACTCAAGGATGCTACTTGATCTAGAGAGAAAATACTTTGTTGAACTATTGGGCACTCAAAAAACTCAAGACAGAATTGAGTTTATGCTGAGAAAAAGCAAACCCCTTCGCAACTAACTGGAGAATATGATGAGAAAGGCTTATATTATTGATGCAAAAAGAACTCCAGTAGGTAAAGCCAGAGGATTGCTGTCAAAGACAAGAGCTGATGACCTATTGGTTCATGCTATACAGAGTGTGCTCAAGGCATCAGATCCTAGTGAAAAAATAAACAACAGTATCGATGATATTATTGTTGGCTGTGCAATGCCAGAAGGGCCGCAAGGATTAAATATTGCTCGAATAGCAACTTTGCTTGCTGGTTTACCAGATTCGACCCCAGCATACACGCTCAATAGATTCTGCTCTTCAGGGCTTCAGTCTGTTTCTAATGCAGCCGATTTAATTAAGTCTGGCTCATCTGACCTGGTCATTGCTGCCGGTGTAGAGAGTATGAGTAGTGTTCCGATGACCGGCTTCAAGCCGTCTATGAACCCTAAAATTTTGTCAGACGAAAATATTTCTATTGCATATGGCATGGGACTAACAGCTGAGAAAGTAGCTCAGAAATATAATATTTCTAGAGAGGCGCAAGATCAGTTTGCCTATGAAAGTCACCAAAAGGCTATTCAGGCGAATAATAACGGTTTATTTGAAAATGAGATTGTTCCAATAGCAACAGTCGATGACAGTTATTCAGTTAAATCTAATGAATATATAAAAAACACCAATCTTGTTTCTCAAGATGAAGGGCCCAGAGAAGACACAAGCATAGAAGTTCTAGCTAAACTTAGAACGGTGTTTGCTCAAGGTGGTTCGGTTACAGCAGGCAACAGCTCGCAAATGTCCGATGCAGCTGCCGCTGTTCTTGTTGCCAGTGAAGAAGCTGTCGAGAAATACAATCTAACCCCTAAGGCCGAGTTTATGGGCTTTTCAGTAGCTGGTGTCCCGGCAGAAATTATGGGTATTGGTCCAGTCAAGGCAGTGCCTAAGGTGCTTAATTCTTTAAATCTTAGTCTTGATGATATTGGCTGGATAGAGCTCAATGAGGCTTTTGCTGCGCAATCACTTGCTGTTATTAAAGAATTAAAACTTGATCCTGAAAAGGTAAATCCACTTGGGGGTGCTATAGCACTTGGACACCCTCTTGGGGCGACTGGCGCAATCAGAGTGGCAACGCTGATCTCGTCTATGCAAAGAGAAAAGATTGATTATGGAATGGTAACCATGTGTATTGGAACCGGAATGGGCGCTGCTGGAGTCATTAAACGATGCTAAATAGTTTATGACAAATCAAAACTACATTGATCGCCTTAGATTGCCAATCATTCAGTCGCCGATGTTTATTGTGTCTAATGCAAGGCTTGTAATCGCATCATCAAAGGCAGGCATTGTCGGCTCTTTTCCTACCGCCAACTGTCGAACCCTTGAAGCTTTAGATGAAACATTCACTGAAATAACTCAGGCTTTAGGCTCAGGTGAAGGCGCGCAACCATGGGCTGTCAATATCATCGTTAGTAAAATGTATGCTAGGAGCAATGATGACATTGACTTAATTCTTAAGCACAAACCCCCCATCGTTATTACCTCTCTTGGAAACCCTAAAGAGGTTGTTAAAAAAGTTCATGAATATGGCGGCCTCGTCTATTCAGATGTGATTAATTTATACCACTCAAAAAAAGCGATTAGTGCTGGAGTAGATGGCCTTATTCTTGTTTGCAATGGTGCAGGTGGCCATACGGGAGACTTGTCCCCATTTGCCTTTGTCTCAGAAGTGAGGCAAATATTTGATGGAGCCATTATAGTTGGAGGCAGTATAAGCTCCGGTGATTCGGTCCTAGCAATTCAAGCTCTGGGTGCAGATATGGCTTATATGGGGACTCGCTTTATTGCCACCCAAGAGAGTGATGCGACAGAAGATTACAAGCAAATGATTTTAAATGCGTCAGCGAGTGATATTATCAAGTCTAACAAAATAACTGGCGTTAATGGAAACTGGCTTGAGGAGTCCCTTAAAAATGCTGGAATCACTCCAAATGCAAGTGGAATTCAATCAACCATTTCTGATTTTAAGAAAATGGTTATGCCCCTAATCAAGCAGAAACTTAAGGTAGACTTTGATGTCAGTAAGGCCACTGCCAAGAGATGGAAAGATATTTTTTCGGCAGGCCAAGGCGTCGGTTCTATTTCAAATGTGCCTAGTGTTGAGGATCTAGTGCTAGAGTTAGAGCGACAGTATACTGAATCAAAAAATCGAATTTCATAAGGATTAAACTATGTTATCCAAGCCAGCAAGAAGAGATTTGAAGCACAATAGAACGATTGATGGAAAAGGTTTTAGAAGAGAAGATGGGTTGTGGGACATAGAGGTTTTTCTTATTGATAGCAAAACCTATTCATTTAATAATATGCATCGAGAATATATCAGTGCCGGCGAACCTCTTCACGATATGGCCTTAAGATTGACTTTAAATGATGAAAGAAAAATTATTGATATAGAAGCAGTCATCAATGCATCCCCCTACAATATTTGCCCGCAAGCGGTTAAAAATTGCCAAAAACTAAAAGGTGAGCATGTTGTTGCGGGTTTTAATAGAAAGGTTGTCAAAGCTCTAGGTGGCGAAAAGGGCTGCAGACACATCACAGACCTTTTAGCCTATGCAGGAACAATTGCTTATCAAACACTCTGGAAAGAGAAGACTGGGGGTGAGGCAAAATCCACCACTCTCGAGGAAGCAAAGTCAATAGAAAAGAAATTTGTAGATTCATGTTTTGCTTTCAAGAGAGACGGAGAGGTCTATAATCAATACAAGGAAATATTAATAGGCAAACTGGAAAAAAGTTAACAGAAAATAAAGGGGTTCTAATGGTAGTCAACATACCAAATAAACTTGAGAAAACAGAATTTTTTAAAGAGCATGGAAACTTAGTAGAGTTCTTTGATAATTGTTGTAGGGAGCATCAAGAAAAGACAGCATTCGAAAGTTTTGGGGTCGAAATGTCCTACAATGATCTATCTAAACAGGTCAATGCTTTTGCTTCATGGCTGAGTAGTAACTTTCAAGTTGGCGACAGGGTTGCCGTTATGATGCCTAATATGCTGGTTTATCCAGTCATAGTTTATGGCGCATTGAAAGCAGGTATTGTTGTTGTAAACATTAACCCTCTCTACACTCAAAGAGAGCTTGAGCATGTCCTTAGAGATAGTGAAGCTAAATTATTGATGATATGGGAGGGTGTTGCAAACGTTGCCGCAAAATCAGACCTTGCTAGTGTCGAGAAAGTGTTGGTCACGACTGTTGGCGACCTTCTTGGCTTCAAGGGTAAGATTATTAATTTAGTTGCTAGAAAAGTAAAAAAATTAGTGCCTAAATACCACGTTGATGGCTCAAGAATGTTCCTTGAGGTTTTAAATGAGAATGCAGGCTCTAAGCCAGTCGCTATTGATATTCCAATTGAGAGTACTGCTTTTCTTCAATATACTGGAGGAACTACTGGTGTTTCTAAGGGCGCTGTTTTGACTCACAGAAATATTCTTGCTAATATCATCCAAGCCTTTTTTACCATTGACCCTAAAATGTATGATGACTCAAAAAAAGAGCAAAGAATCGCTATTTGTCCTCTACCTCTTTATCATATTTTTGCTTTGACTGTTCATAACTTCATGCTATTCCATATTGGTGGAAGGAGTGTTCTGATTACCAATCCGAGAGATCTAAAGACTTTTGTTTCAATCATGAAAAAACATAAATTTCATATGATTTCAGGCGTGAATACTCTTTATGAGGCACTATTAAATTATGATGGCTTTAAGGAGTTAGATTTTAGTAATTTACTTATGTCTTTGAGTGGTGGTATGGCGGCATTGGATACAACAGCAAAAAGATGGGCTGAGCTAACTAAATCGGTAATCTGGCAAGCCTACGGTTTAACTGAGACATCTCCATTGGTGAGTGTTAATGACTACAAGCAGACTGAATTTACAGGCTCTGTGGGTTTTCCTGCAGCCTTCACAGAAATTGAGATTAGGGATGAAAACGGAAATGCCCTTTCAGAGACGAATGCTGTTGGAGAGCTGTGTGTCAGAGGGCCCCAAGTTATGAGTGGATATTGGAACTCTGAAAACTCAGGTCTTGATGAAAACAACTGGTTTATGACTGGAGACATTGCCCGAATTGATGAAACTGGAAACATTTTCATTGTTGACCGAAAAAAAGATATGATTATTGTTTCAGGGTTCAATGTTTTTCCAAATGAGGTGGAGGCGATAGTTAATGAACACCCAGCAGTTCTTGAGTGTGGTTGTGTTGGAGTTGAGGGAGAAGAATCACAAGAGCTTGTTAAAGTTTTTATTGTTCTCCATGAAGGTCAAACTGCTAGTGAAGAAGAAATAATTAGTTTTTGCCGTGAAAAATTGACAGCTTATAAGGTCCCTAAGCATATCGAGTTTATCAAAGAAATTCCAAAAACTAATGTCGGTAAAGTTTTAAGAAGGGAGCTTAAATCCAACTCTTAACTCTATATTACTCCACCCTTCGAAACTTGAATAATTGCTTATAAGGACTTCTCGAAGAGTGAACAAATGCATTATGTGAAGCAGAAAACAGCAAGTCGAGATAAGCAATGAAAACAAGTCCATCATCTGAAAAGCAAGTGAGTGAGATTGTTGGATTAAGAATAACTAAGTTAATGGCTATGACTAAAGTCAATGCATGAGTTTTTACAATTACTTATAGTTGGCATTAGTCAAGGTTGCATATATGGCTTGATGGCATTAGGCTTTGTGATGATATACAAGGCTACCGAGATGGTTAATTTTGCCCAAGGCGACATGATGATGTTAGGTTCGTTTGTCGCTTGGACGTTAATAATGGATTTGGGCATGCCTTTTTGGCTCGGTGTTCCCGCTACGCTGATTATCATGGCATTGTTTGGAGCTCTTGTTGACATTCTGATAGTGCGGCGTGTGATTGGTCAACCTCAATTCGCCGTTGTCATACTTACCCTTGGGCTGGGCATTGTTTTTCGTGCGGCTGCAGGAATGATTTGGGGTCAGGTACCACTGACTATTGATAGCCCCATTTCAGGTTTTAGTAGCTTTTACGGAATTGTTATAGGCAATGAACGATTAGCAATTATTGTTGTAACAGCACTATTGATAGTTATTCTATGGGCATATTTCCGTTACTCTAAATGGGGCATCGCCATGAAGGCTGCGTCTCAAAACCAACTGGCTGCATATTACTCTGGCATCCCTGTGAGAGTTATTATCTCTGCTGTTTGGGCTGTTGCCGCTGCAATTTCTGCTTTAGCTGGCATTTTATTAGCGCCAATCACACTGATTGAACCAATGAACGGTTTATTGGGTATTAAGGCTTTTGCTGCTGCCGTAATTGGTGGTTTCGGCTCTATGCCTGGCGCTATTCTTGGCGGGCTTATTGTTGGCATAATAGAACCTTTTGCTGCTGCATATGTTCCTGGAGTCAAAGGTAGTATGGTCTACATTGTAATGCTGATTGTGCTAGCCTTACGACCACAAGGATTGTTTGCTCAAATTCATAGAAAGAAGCTTTGATATGAGAATCCTATTCAAAACTAATTATAAGCAAGACTTGAATCTAGCAAAACATGGCGGACACCGCTTTTGGTATGGTTTACTGGTCCTCATTCTGTTCGCTACACCATTGATGCTTGATGGCTATTATATTGGCGAGGCAACGCGTGTGCTGATCTATGCCATGGCAGGTTTGGGTTTAATGGTTCTAACTGGCTTTACAGGTCAGGCCAGTCTCGGCCATGCAGCATTCTTGGCAATCGGAGCCTACACAAATGCTTGGTTTCTAGCTCAGGGGTTTTCTTCCTTAGTAGCGCTACCAATGGCTGCCTTACTTAGTATGATAGGAGGTCTACTGGTAGCGATCCCTGCAACGCGGATGTCGGGCATCTATCTGGCAATTGCAACACTTGCCTTTGCAATTATTGTAGAGGATTTTGCTGGTCATCTCACCGGCATCACTGGTGGTAATCGCGGCATGATGGTTGACGTTCCAATGTTGTTTGGCTATAAAATATGGCAATCCTGGGAGCTCTACCTGTTTGTCTTGAGTATCTTGGTCGTTGCCACTCTCTTAGTATTGAATATATTGCGCTCTCCGCTGGGCCGTGCAATGATTGCGGTAAGAGATTCTGAAATCTCGTCCAAGGCGTTGGGTGTGAACCCAATGAAAATTAAAGTTTTTGCCTTTACCGTATCTGCCGCCATAACAGGTCTGGCAGGCGCCTTCTTGGCGCACTATATGTTGTATTTGACACCACAAATATTCGGAATTTTATTGTCCATTCAGCTACTATTGATGATTGTATTAGGAGGTCTTGGTACTGTACACGGTGTGTTTTTTTGGAGCTGTATTGATAGGCGTACTGGAAACTGGCATATCAATTTCAAAAGATGTCCTGCCATCTTCGATTGGCGGTTTACCAGGAATAGAACCATTCATTTTTGGAGTCATACTAATTAGCGTAATCGCATTCGAGCCGACTGGCATCTATGGCCGTTGGATCAAGATTCGCAGCTATATGGAATTCTTCCCCATTTATAGGCGTAAAAGCTTTAAACGCCAGAGGGCCTACCTGAAAACGGAGCGATTAAGATGAGTTTGCTAGAAATTGAGAACCTCTCCATTTCCTTTGGCGGCGTTAAAGCAGTCGATGAGGTAAGTTTTGCTGTCGAAGAGGGTTCGGTGTTCGCACTCATCGGACCGAATGGTGCTGGAAAATCCACCATCTTTAATTTATTGAGCCGTTTCTATGAGCCTCTATCAGGAAATCTGAACTTTGCCGGTAACGACCTATTAGGACTTGAAGCCAAAGATATCGCGCGCTTAGGTATCGCCAGAACTTTTCAAAATTTAGAGTTGTTTGAGCATGCTTCTGTTTTGCAAAACCTCTTGGTAGGTAGACATGTGCACAACACTCAAAGCTGGTGGCGTCAAGTATTATTCACAGGTAGGGTTGTGGAGGCGGAACTCGAACATCGAGCAAAGGTTGAGGAAGTAATCGATTTTCTGGAGTTAGCCCACTACCGAAACCAAGTAATCTCTGGCCTACCTTATGGCGTTCGAAAGAAGGTTGAGCTGGCAAGAGCGCTTTGTGTTGAGCCTAAGTTATTATTGCTAGACGAACCCTCATCAGGTCTCAACCCCGAAGAGACAGAAGAAATGGGGTATTGGATTGAGGATATCAGGCGAGACTTAAACATGACTGTAATCTTGATTGAACACGATATGTCTCTAGTTAAAGAGGTC
>CABXNH010000033.1 GCA_902513495.1 uncultured Gammaproteobacteria bacterium | reverse complement strand
GTAAGGTAAGCAGGTCGGTCCTTGACAGTCTCAATGATTTTTGTAATAACTTCATTAACTCCATTTTCATGGACCCATGGAGCGTCCAGAATCTTAACGCCTTTGGTATTGCTGTTATGAGTCCTAATTCCAATCTGTATAGAGTGCTCGGTATCAATTAAGTTCTCTTTAATAGCTCTTGAAAACATCGTTCCATGGTCAAGCCTTCCATCTTCATCAGGCCATGTATCGGTGTGTGCATCAAAATGAACGAGAGCAATAGGACCATGTTTCTCAGCATGAGCCCTCAAGAGTGGGTAGGTCACAAAGTGGTCACCACCAAACGTGAGCATCTCTGCACCAGAGTCCAGAATAGTTTTTGCATGATTTTCAATTTCAGATACGATGTTTCCATGAAAGCCATAATCCAACTCGCAGTCTCCATAGTCTGTAACCGCTAACGTTTTAAACGGATCTATTCCATCAGGAAAAGCTAGTAACTCAGCCAGCTGGACTGAGGCTTCTCTAATGGCTTTGGGGCCAAATCTTGCCCCTGGCCTGAAACTAGTTGCAGCATCATAAGGGATACCGCTGACTGCAATATCCACACCCTTTAGATCTTTTGTGTATTTTCGTCTTAAGAAACTTAGAGCGCCACCATAGGTCATCTCATTAGCTCTTCCATAAAGACTTTTATTAGTAAAAGCCTGGTCCGTTTTCATGTCTTCAAAGTCGTCAATACTCATACATTTCTCTCTTTATATTCTGTCCAATAATGAATAATAAAGCATACCAATCTTCATGCTTGGGTTTCGTAAAAATCTTCCTCCAGGAAAACTTTGCCTTGGAATCTTAGACATAATATCAAAAGTCTCGCCACTGCCTGTTATTTTCTCTGAAACTATTTTGCCGGAATAGCTTGCTAAAGCAACGCCTTGACCGGAATAGCCTTGGGCAGACAACACCTTTTCATTATAAAGGGTTGTAAAAAATGGAAGACGATTCATTGTTATTGCAAGTTTTCCGCCCCAGGCGTAGTCAATCTTTATCCCCTTAAGAAATGGATAAATTTTTTCTAAGGGTCTAGTAACGATGGGAACTATATTCTTTGATAGTTCTTGTGAATAATTCTCACCACCTCCAAATAGTAAACGCTTATCTGCACTCATTCTAAAATAATTGATTACGAATCTTGAGTCAGCAAAGGCAATATCCTTAGGGTTTATCTTTTGAACCGTTTCATCATCAAGTGGCTTAGTTGCAACAATATAGTTGTTCATTGGTAAAATTTTAGACGTTAAGCTCTTCTCTAAATTCCCAAGATAGCCATTACAAGCAAGAACAATTCGGTCAGCTTTAATTGAGCCATTCTTAGTGTTTACCCTGACATGATCATCGAAAACCTTATAACTAGTCGCGGCACTATTTTCATAGATTTTTACACCTACAGATAGCGCTGCCTTTGCAATGCCTAGAGCATAGTTTAAAGGGTGGCAATGGGCCTCAGCTTCATCATAACTTCCACCATAATAGGTATCCGAGCCTGTAACCTCCCTCATTTCATCATCACTAAGATAGACCATATCCTTATAGTCATAGTTCTTAATCATATGATCAACATATTGCTTTGATTCTTCACAATATTTCTGCTTGTGGTTTGGGTGGGCAATCCCCTTTTTATAGTCACACTGGATTTGGTATTTATCAATCAGCTCTTTGGCATGGTATTTGGACTTTTCTCCAATTCCCCATAGAACTTTGGCGTAATCCACGCCTAAAGCTTTTTCCAAATAAAATTGATCTCTTCGCATTCCGCCGGAAACCTGCCCTCCATTTGCCCCAGAGGCGCCTGATGCAATTTGATTTGACTCAATAAGAAAGACATTAACGCCTTCGTTTGCTAAATAAAGAGCGGTTGATAAGCCGGTATAGCCCCCACCAATAACGCAAACATCGGCTACATGGTCACCAATCAGTTCTGGCTGATCTATCTGAGTATTTCTACTAGCTTGATAATATGATTGCACGCGAAAATTTAAATTACTTTATTGACTGAGCTGTCAAATCAAGACACTTCCAAACCTTTTCAATAATTTCATCAATATGTTCGTTATTGCATATTAATGGAGGCGCGATAACCATCTTGTTTTTAATAGCTCTCATTACGATGCCATTTTCATAACAATAGTCTCGACACCTTCCAACAATCTCAGCGCTATTGTCAAATCTCTTAAAGTTCTCTTTATCTTCAACAATTTCAATGGCCGCAAGCATTCCAAGATGTCTCGCTTCTCCAACCAAAGAATGGCTCTCAAGATCCTTCCACTTGCCGCCAAGGTATGGAGCAGTATTATTTTTGACTTGATGCAAGATATTTGTGCTCTCCATGAGCTCGAGGTTTGCAACGGCAGCAGCCATACAAGCTGGATGCCCTGAATAGGTATAACCGTGAGCAAACTCTTGTTTGGCAGCAGCCAAAACATCGACGATATCATCTCTTACAATAACGCCTCCAACTGGAAGATATCCTGAAGTGACTCCCTTTGCAAAAGGCATTAAATCTGGCTTAAAATTAAAGTGGCCCGAGCCAAACCATTCACCGGTTCTTCCAAAGCCGCAGATCACCTCATCCGCCACCAAAAGAATATTTCTCTCCTTACAAATTCTACTAATCTCAGGCCAATAAGTTTTAGGCGGAATAATAACTCCTCCCGCGCCCTGAATTGGCTCTGCAATAAATGCAGCAACTCGGTCTTCACCAAGCTCATCAATTTTTTTAGCTAGGCTTTGAGCAACCTTAATTCCAAATTCATCAGCATCAATCTTACCTCCTGCCTCGACGCAAGCATCATAATAATAGGGCTGGTCTACGTGTTCAATATCAGCTATTGGCAAACCTCCTTGTGCGTGCATGGCACTCATTCCGCCTAAGCTAGCACCAGCCATAGTTGAGCCATGATAGGCATTTGTGCGGCTAATAATGACAGATTTAGAGGGCTTTCCTTGAGCAGCCCAGTAATGCCTTGCTAACCTGACAACAGTATCATTTGCCTCAGAACCAGAGCCGCAAAAATAAACTTTGTTCATTCCTTCAGGCGTTTTATCTGCAATCATCTCTGACAACTTAATGGCTGATGGATGACTCGATCCAAAAAAGTTATTGTAGTAGACAAGCTCCTTCATTTGTTCATTCACAGCCTCAATAATCGATTGCTGGCCATAGCCCATGTTGACACACCATAATCCAGACATACTGTCTAAAATTTTCTTGCCATCATTGTCGTAAATATATACGCCATCTGCACGGCTGATGATGTGGGTCGACTCGGGTTTTTTGATGTAACTTAAGTCACTGAAAGACTGAATTAAATGCTTTGCATTTTTTTCTTGGAGAGCAGAAGTACTAATATTCATTGTATTCCTCATTTAAATGTAAATAATTGGTTTAAAAAAATTTGTGATCACAGATAATAATATAGAGAAAAGAGAATAAACGCAAGAAATTTTCACGCTTATGTGCAAATAGAATTAAGTTAAATCATTTTTACTCATTTAGCGATTCATTCAGCATTTCCATTCCTTCTAATATGTCGCTATGGATAGCATTGATCAATGCAACAGAATCTTTATCTTTAATAGCATCGATAGCTGATTTATGAAAATCTTTCATAGTTTGAGTCCCTGCTCTTCCTGCAACAATTCTATAAAAAGGTGAAAAACGAAGCCATAAAGTCCTTACAAGAGGAAGCAATACTGGTGATAATCCAGCCTCATAAATACCAAAATGAAACTGGTAATTGTATTTAATGTAGTCTACAACATTTCCAGTTGAGATAGCATAATCAAGATTTTTATCTATATTTATAAGTAGGTTAAGTCTTTTAGAATTTATATGATTTAAAGCAAGACCTGCTAAATGTGGCTCTAAATTTAATCTAGCAACTTTCAACTCATCAAACTTAGATTGAGTCATTTGCGATACAGTAATTCTTCGTTTTTCAGACATATCAAGAGCACCCTCTGAAATTAGTCTATTTGCAGCCTCACGCACAGGCATAGTACTAACTCCAAATGAATTAGCAATCCCTCTAAAGGTAAAAGAAATACCAGGAACAAATTCTCCAGAAAGAATTAACTGGCATAAAGAGTTGTACACCCATTCATTTGCATTTAGCTTTAAATCCCTTGGCTCAACTTTCGATAAAATATCCATACTAATCTTTTCAAATATTTTCTAATATTTTTTTTATATTATTAATTTGTGATCACAAATATGATAGAATTATCTCACATTTAATGTGAGCAAACAATATTTTCAAAAACAATCTATGAAGAATTTTGCAGAAAAATTTCTTGATGAAAATCCTGATCTTGAGAAAGTTGAGTTTATCTATGTTGACTTTAATGGCATTCCTAGAGGTAAAAATGCCTCTCCTAAAACTTTGATTAAAGCGTCCAAAGGTAGATTAAAAATGCCTATCTCAAGCTATGTTCTCGATGTTTGGGGAGACAATCCAAAAGGGACAGGACTGGTCATGTCCGGCGATGGCGACGCCATATGCAGAGTCGTTGAGAATTCTCTCGCCATTACCCCTTGGAGTTCTCGTAAAAATGCGCAGTGCCTGGTCAGTATGGAAGATGGCGATGGGAATCCTATTTACGCTGACCCAAGGCATATCCTCAGCACAGTTTTGAAACGCTTCGAAGAGCTAGAACTTAAGCCAGTTATTGCGCCTGAAATGGAGTTTTATTTAATTGATCAAAAACTTCAAAAAAACGGTCACCCCCAAATGCCACTCATTCCTGGCACCAATAGAAGATATGAAGAGGTTCAACTTCTAAATTTAAATGAAATGGATGACTTCGAAGGGTTTTTTGACCTGGTAGAAAAAAGTGCATGCTTACTAGGGATACCTGCTGAAACTGCTATAAAAGAGTGTGCTCCTGGACAGTTTGAAATTAACCTACTGCATCATGATGACGCTTTATTAATGGCAGACCAAGCCTTTTTAATGAAGCGCTCTATCAAAAACAGCGCGAAAAAATTTAATCTTAATGCGACTTTTATGGCAAAACCATTTTCAGAACATGCGGGCAATGGGATGCATGCTCATCTAAGTCTTATTGATAAAGACGGCAAAAATGTCTTTGAAGTAGATAAAGACAAGCAACCCAAAGATATCTTTGCAAACTCAATAGCTGGTCTTTTAAAATCAACACCAGACTTTCTATCGTTTTATGCACCCAGTGCGAACTCATATCGAAGACTCGTTCACAATGCTGATCATGCGCCGACAACTCTGAGCTGGGGAAATGAAAATAGGACCGCTCTAATTAGATTGCCAGAGGCCTCTGAAGAAGCAACAAGATTAGAATTCAGATTACCGAGTGCAGATGCAAACCCATATCTTGTCTTTGCCTCTATTCTTTCAAGCATTCTTTCAGGAATTCAAAACAAAGATGCACTCGATAAAGAAACGATTGGCAATGCTCACGCTCAACATGAGCCTGAATTAGGAATCACATGGAGGGAGGCCGTTAACAAAACAAGTCAATCTTCAGTTGTAAGGGAATTTTTTGGTGAGAAATTTCAAAAATCTTATCAAGTTGTTAAAGAATCCGAGATTAATAGGTTTGATAGCACAATTACAGATTTTGAATACAATTCATATTTGCGTCATCTATGATCAAATGGACTGTATTTTAAAAAAAGGTGATTTTTAAATATAAAAATTTAATATAATCCAATAACTTAAAAGTAAAAAATAAAAGGAGAGTAAAAATGAAAAATAAGATAAACAAGCTGCTCATAGCTGGAGCACTCACGTTTTCAGCTCAAGCAGTGATTGCAGAAGACGTGGTTAATGTTCTTAACTGGTCTGATTATATTGATGAACAGGTTAATGAGGATTTCACTGCAGCAACTGGTATTAAAGTTGTCTATGATGTATTCGATTCTAACGAGGTTCTTGAAGCTAAGCTACTTGCTGGTGGTTCAGGATACGATGTTGTAGTTCCATCAAGCAGCTTCTTAGCCCGACAAATTCAAGCCGGTGTTTTTCAAAAACTTGATAAGTCAAAATTGTCAAATATTGGCAATATGTGGAGTGACATCGAAGATCAGGTTGCGCAATTTGGCCCTCTCAATGACTACTCAGTCAACTACATGTGGGGAACAACTGGTATCGGTTACAACGAAGGAATGATTAACGAAAGGATGGAAGATGCGCCGACATCATCTCTTGCAATGGTTTTTGATCCAGATGTTGTTTCTAAATTTGCAGACTGTGGTGTTCATTTGCTAAATGCGCCGACTGAAATCATTCCAGCAGCCCTTGCATATCTTGGTGAAGATCCAAGAAGTACAGACAAGGATGTCATTGCAAAAGCGGAAGCTGTTCTCACTGCAGTGCGTCCACACATTCAAAAATTCCACTCATCACAATACATTGACGCCCTTGCAAATGGAGATATTTGCCTTGTAGTTGGCTGGTCTGGTGATATATTCATGGCGCAATACGCGGCCTGGGATGCAGAAAATGGTGTTGAGATTGTCTATGCAATCCCTGAAGAAGGTGCACTAATGTGGTTTGATCAATTGGCGGTTCCGAAGGATGCGCCGAATGCTGACAACGCACACAAGTATATCAACTGGATTATGGATCCTGAGCAGATTGCGACAGCAACGAACTATGTTTGGTATGCAAACGGTAACTTAGCATCTCAGCCACTACTGGATGAAGAGTTACTTAATGATCCAGCCGTTTATCCAACGCCTGAGGTCATGGAAGGCTTATACATTAGCCCTACCTATGATGCAAAATCACAAAGAGTGATTACTAGAACGTGGACTAAAGTGACTACTGGTCAGTAGTAGTACCAATAATACCTTCATGGTGCCTTGCATCATGAAGGTTTTTTCTTTTTAAGTTTATTATTATGTCTGAAACTTTGACAGCTTCACCGTGGCTTGATTCGTCTGAAAAGCCTTATATTCAAATCGAAAATGTCACTAAAAAATTCGGTGACTTTACCGCCATTGATAATCTTAAACTAGATATATACAAGAATGAGTTTTTCTCTTTACTGGGACCCTCTGGCTGCGGCAAAACAACCCTTCTCAGAATGCTAGCAGGTTTTGAGAAAATCACTGATGGAAGAATCCTTCTGGATGGAGAAGATATCTCTGAAATACCACCTCACCTTAGACCCATCAATATGATGTTTCAGTCCTATGCCCTTTTTCCGCATATGACAGTCGAAAAAAATATTGCCTTTGGTTTGAAACAAGACAATCTTCCTGAAAGTGAAATCAAGCAAAGGGTTGAAGAGATGCTTGAGCTGGTCGAGCTGACTGACTTTGCTAAACGCAAACCTAACCAACTTTCTGGTGGCCAAAGTCAGCGTGTTGCTCTGGCTAGAAGCCTAGCTAAACGCCCAAAACTTCTACTTCTTGATGAGCCCCTTGGAGCGCTTGATAAAAGACTCAGAGAGCAAACTCAATTTGAACTCATGGACATTCAAGAAAAACTTGAGGTCACCTTTGTTATTGTGACTCACGACCAAGAGGAAGCAATGACCGTTTCCAGTAGAATTGGGGTGATGGACTCAGGAAACCTAGTTCAGGTAGCGACACCTACAGAAATTTATGAAGCACCAATTAATAAAGATGTGGCTGACTTTATTGGTGATGTGAATATATTACAAGGCGTTTATAAAGGCCAAAATGAAGTTGGCACCCAATTACAATCTGAGGACTCAAACTCAATTGTTTTTGCAACACAAGAAGTTGATGCCTCTCCTGGGGATAAGATGTGGTTCGCTATTCGACCTGAAAAACTTGAAATCTCTAAAAAGAAGCCGTCCGATGATCACAATATTTTAAGAGGTAAAATTGAGGATATTGCCTATGGCGGAAGTTTTTCAACTTATCATGTGAGACTTCAAAATGGCAGAATTTTAAAAGCAATTCGTGCGAACCGTGAAAGAACTGAAGAGCATCATCTGACCTGGGAAGATGAAGTTTATTTGCAATGGGCGCCTCACTCAGCAGTCGTACTTCTTTCTTGACTCCTAATGAAAAATAAGCAAAAAATACCAGGCCCCTTCAAATCTTTATTGAGTGGCAGGTTTGCAGTCATTGCGATCCCGTATGTATGGCTTTTATCGTTTTTCCTACTTCCCTTCATCTTTGTTCTTAAGATCAGTCTTGCTGAGCCAATTATGGCGATACCGCCCTATACTGCTCTTCTTAATTGGGGAGATTCTTGGCTTCCATCAATCCAGGCAAGCCTTGATAGCTATCTATTTCTTTTTAGTGACTCTCTCTATATTAAGGCATACCTCTCTAGCCTTAAAATTGCCATCATTTCAACAATTCTAACCCTCATCATTGGATATTCAATAGCCTACAGCGTTGCAAGAGCGCCATCGCGATGGAGAGGAATTTTACTAATGCTTGTCATTCTTCCGTTCTGGACTTCATTCCTTATCAGGGTGTATGCTTGGATTGGTATTTTAAAAACAGAGGGTTTATTGAATTTGGCCTTGATGACTATTGGACTAATCGACAAACCTTTAATCATTATGAACACTGACCTAGCCGTTTACATTGGCATTGTTTATTCATACCTCCCATTTATGATTCTGCCGCTCTATGCCAATTTAGAAAAAATGGATATGAGCCTTTTGGAGGCTGCAGCTGACCTTGGATGCAGACCTTTTAAAACGTTTTGGACGGTCACTGTTCCGCTCTCTCTTCCTGGCATTTTAGCGGGTTGTTTTCTCGTCTTTATTCCAGTAATGGGTGAGTTTGTAATCCCAGATTTATTAGGAGGCTCAGAGACTCTCATGATTGGAAAAGTCTTGTGGACTGAGTTCTTTTATAATCGCGATTGGCCAGTTGCATCAGCCGTTGCCATCATCTTGCTAGCTTTACTCGTAGTTCCTATCATGCTTTATCAAAGATCCCAAGAAAAGGCAATCTCATGAAAAAGTTTGGTAACTTTAACATTGCAGCTCTAGTAATTGGGTTTTCGTTTTTATATATCCCAATCATCTTGCTTATTTTGTTTAGTTTTAATGAGTCACGTTTGGTGACCGTTTGGGGTGGTTTTTCTACGAAATGGTATGGCGAACTGATGCAAAATCAAGGCATCAAAGATGCAGCTTGGGTAACAATCAAGGTCGCATTTGTTTCTTCAACCGTAGCAACAATTCTTGGGACTATCGCGGGCCTTGTTATGACTCGTTTTGGAAACTTTAGAGGCAGGACTCTTTTTTCAGGAATGATCTATGCGCCAATGGTGATGCCAGAGGTTATTATTGGACTATCCACCTTATTAATGTTTGTTGCTTTAGCAGTTGACAGGGGAGTCTTCACGGTAACACTTGCGCACATTACTTTTTCCATGTGTTATGTTGCTGTTGTCATACAGTCCAGAATGTCTAGTTATGATGACAGCATTACGGAAGCTGCCCTAGACTTAGGCTGCACTCCGTTTCGAACATTTATTTTGATAACACTGCCGATAATTCTTCCAGCCGTTATTTCTGGCTGGCTTTTATCATTTACTTTATCTCTTGATGATCTAGTAATTGCCAGCTTTACTTCAGGCCCAGGATCAACCACCCTACCCATGAAGATCTACTCAATGGTAAGACTCGGCGTCACACCTGAAATCAATGCAGTTTCAACTATTCTAGTGGGTCTCGTTACGCTTGGCGTTATTAGTGCATCCATCATTGGAAGAAGACAAAAGCAAAACATCATAAAAGTCTAATGAGTTTGCTATACACATTTAGCCAATAGGGCTTTATAATTAGCCTCTTTAAATAACTCAGCAATTAGGATAAATTATGTTAACAAATTCTAGCCTTTTGAAAAAGCACGGCTATGTCAATGGCAAGTGGGTTGGTGATGATGCAGAGTCACGCTTTGATGTTACAAATGCATACACTAATGAAGTCATTAGCACTTTGCCTGATATGGGTAAAAAAGAGACTGATGAAGCCATTAATGCTGCCAATGAAGCCTGGCCAGACTGGAGAGGCAGAACTGCCAAAGAGAGAGCAATTATCCTTAAAAAGTGGTTTGATCTGATTATGGCAAACCAAGAAGATCTTGCTATATTAATGACTGCTGAGCAAGGCAAGCCATTAGCTGAAGCCAGAGGAGAAGTTGGCTATGGCGCATCATTTATTGAGTGGTTTGCAGAAGAAGGCAAAAGAACTTATGGTGATATTATCCCGACACCTGCAAATGACAGAAGAATTCTTGTTATAAAACAGCCCATTGGTGTTGTTGCATCAATAACGCCATGGAATTTTCCGATTGCAATGATTACCAGAAAGTGTGCTCCTGCCTTAGCTGCAGGTTGTCCAGTTGTTATTAAGCCTGCTTCA
>CABXNH010000032.1 GCA_902513495.1 uncultured Gammaproteobacteria bacterium | reverse complement strand
GATTTAATAAGGTAGTTGAAAGCTACCCAGACCTAAAAGATAAGATTGATCCTGTCTTTGATTGGGATCTCGATAACTTTTTTGAATCCATGAAAACAGCAGAAGTACTTGTTTGTTGGGACTTTCCAACTGAAAATCTATCTGAAATTGCGCCTAATTTAAAATGGATCCATATTATTGGTGCCGGCGTTGAGCATCTATGCCCGATGGACTGGGTACCTGAAAATGTCTCTGTTGTTAATAATAGAGGAGTTCATTCCGCCAAAGCCGGTGAATTTGGGCTCATGAGTGTCTTGATGCTTCACACCCATATTCCTGAAATAGTTAGAAACCAACAGAGTAATTACTGGGAGTCCCTTTACTCCTCTCCCATAATGGGGAAAACTTTACTTGTGATTGGAGTTGGCAATATTGGTTATGCAGCTGCTCAAAAGTGCAAGCTACTTGGAATGAATGTGATTGGTGTGAGTCGTCACGGAAAAGACCTTGATGATGTTGACCAAATGGTAACTCAAGATGAGCTCGATGAAGTGCTGCCTCTTGCTGACTATATATTTATGTCAATCCCAAACACAAAGGAAACTTTGAACCTTCTGGACAAGAGACGTCAGTCATTAATGAAGCCTGGCGTAGGAATCATTAATGTTGGGAGGGCTGCAACAATGGACTATGATGCGCTTGTTGACAACTTAAACTCTGGCCACGTTAAGGCGGCAATCATTGACGTGTTTGACTCTGAACCACTGCCATCAGATTCTAAGCTATGGACTACGCCCAACCTTATGGTTATGCCTCATATCTCTGCTGATGATGGTGATACCTATATTCCGCTTACACTCGATTTGGTGATGATGAATATGCGAAGATACATTGCGAATGAGACCCTCAATAATCTCGTTAACCCTGAATTAGGTTACTAAGACTCTGAAATCCTCTGCAGCTTTTTGAGAGACATTTTTAAGACATCCATGCGGGTCCTCAAAAGCCTTTTCAATTGAAAACTTTTCATTAACAATGCCATAAGAATTAGTTACTTTGAACTTTTTATTAAAAGCTTCTGGATCATCAACTGAGCCTGCAATGACAAAAACTCTACAGTTGAATTGATTTGCATAATTAATAACGCCTATTGGAGCCTTACCCCTCTCGCTTTGACTATCAATCCGTCCCTCTCCAGTAATGACTAAATCTGCATCCATTAAATATTGATTAAAGTTGAGCGTCTCTAGGACAATGTTAATTCCACTTTTAAGTTCTGAATTTAAGAAGGCTTTAATACCGAAGCCTAATCCACCGGCAGCGCCAAACCCAGACTGGTCAAGTAACTGACTGTTTAACTGACTTGAGATGACCCCATAATAGTGAGTCATGATTGACTCTAGCTCTACAATCATTTTATGGCTTGCCCCTTTTTGTGCTGCAAAAACTCTAGTGGCGCCTTGATCTCCGAGAAGTGGATTATCTACATCACAGGCAATCTCGATAGATGTCTGCTTTATCCGTGAATCAATATGACTTAGGTCAATATCAGACAACAAACTTATAGTTTCAAAATGACCTTTCAACTCATTGCCTCTAGAGTCTAAAAATTGAACACCTATTGCCCTTAAAAACCCAAACCCTCCATCATTAGTAGCGCTCCCTCCAAGACCAATAATGATTTTTTCTGCTCCTTTGTCTAGTGCAGCGATTAGAAGTTGTCCGACTCCAAAGCTGGATGCAGCCATTGGATTCCTTTTGTCTGCAGAGACTAAATGTAAACCACATGCTTCTGCAATCTCGATCACTGCTGTTTTTGAGTTTCCAAGCATGCCCCACTTAGCTCTTGAAACCTCACCCATTGGTCCTTCGACCTCTGAAAACATAAAACTTCCATTTGTTGCTGTTACCATTGCCTCGACTGTGCCTTCGCCACCATCGGCGATTGGGATCTTAATGATTTCTGCCTCTGGAAAAACATTTTGAAAGCTTGACTCAATTGTACTGGCGACCTCAAATGCTGAGAGCGTTTCTTTAAATGAATCAGGAGCTATTACTATTTTCATAAGGGAGAATTAGTTTAGATAACTCAAATTAATAAGAGTTCTTTTCGGTTTTTAAAGAATTCTAACGCCTCAGCGTTTGCAAGCGACTCTTTGTTTTTAATGTTGCGTCCATGAACCACATCACGCACTGAGATCTCTACGATTTTGCCGGATTTTGTTCGCGGAATGTCTGCAACTTCCAATATCTTTGCTGGGACATGTCTCGGCGTACACTCTGTGCGGATAGTTGACTTAATCTCCTTAATCAGATCGTCCGTAAGCTCTCGCCCTTCGCGCATCTTCACAAAAAGTACAACACGAACATCATTGTCCCATTCCTGCCCAATCACAATACTCTCAAGTACAGCATCAACTTTATCTACTTGACGGTAAATCTCAGCCGTACCAATGCGCACACCTCCAGGATTCAAAACCGCATCTGAACGCCCATAAATCACAACGCCGCCATGCTTTGTAATTTCCGCAAAATCTCCATGAGCCCATACATTTTCAAAGTTCTCATAATAGGCAGAATAGTATTTCTGACCACCCTCATCCTTCCAAAAGAATACTGGGCGTGATGGAAAAGATTGCGCACAAACAAGCTCACCTTGCTCTTGAAGAGCCGGCTTGCCTTCCTCATTCCAAACTTGCACATCCATGCCAAGCCCAGGCGCTTGTATTTCACCGCGATAGACCGGCAGGGTCGGTACGCCCAAAACAAAGCATGAGACAATATCTGTACCCCCAGAGATCGACGCGAGATGCAGGTCATCCTTGATCTCAGAATACACAAAATCATAACCCTCCGCCGAAAGCGGCGATCCCGTTGAGGCCATGCCACGCAGCGCTTCAAGATTGTGTCCAGATTTCGGCGAGAAGTTCGCCTTTTGCAGCGCCTCAATATACTTTGCTGATGTACCAAATAAGGTGAATTTTTCGGCCTCAGCAAATTCCCAAAGTGTGTCCCATCCAGGATAAGATGGTGAGCCATCAAAAAGCATTACCGTAGCCTTACTCGCCAACGCCGACACTAACCAGTTCCACATCATCCAAGAACAGGTCGTGAAGTAAAATACGCGATCATCTTCACGAACATCGGCATGTAGCTGAAGCTCTTTGAGATGCTGTAAAAGTGTACCCCCGTGACCATGCACAATGCACTTGGGAGCGCCCGTCGTGCCTGAGGAATAGAGGATACAAAGCGGATGATCAAAAGGAACATGCATAAAGTCTACTTCATTCTCTGGATGGCTTGATATTAACTCCAAAAGTGTTGAGCAGTTCTCTATATCTCCCTGATATGATTGAATGTATTCAACCATTACGATATTCTCTATCGAAGGTAAATCATCTAAAAATGACTTAACCCTCTCAATTGTGTCATGTTCTTTTCCATTGTAATAATAGCCATCAACAACGAAGATCATCTTAGGTTCAATCTGCCCAAAACGATCTAAGACCCCTTGCTTGCCAAAATCCGGTGAGCAGCTCGACCAAATCGCACCAATTGAGCTCGCCGCAAGCATGCCAATAATTGCCGCGGGATGATTAGGCAGAAAGGCCGCAACCCGATCACCTGGTCCAACACCGCAGTCTCTCATGTGAGCTTGAACTTTGGCAACCTGCTCGTAGACATCGCCAAAAGAAAGACGCAATTCAACCTTGTCCTCTCCGCGAAAAACAATCGCGTCTGCCTCATCACGACGCGCCAACATGGTTTCAGCAAAATTAAAGCTCGCTTCAGGAAACCACTTGGTATCAAGCATCGTTTCACCCACTTGCACAGGCCCCGAAAAATCACCAATCGCACCGCAAAAATCCGCAACCAATCGCCAAAACTCATCCGAGTGATTAATCGAATACTGGTGCAAATCCCAATAGTTTGAAAGCTTTATATCTATTTTCTGGTTCGCATAACTTATGAACTTGGTGACATTCGCGTTTTGAATTTGCGACTCATTTGGTGTCCAGATTGGTGAGCTCAAGTATTCCTCCTCAAATAATTAGAGTAAATATTTAATTATACTTTTTACCCCAACGCTCTAGAGAAATGGTTGCAACAAAGATGATAAACATGCCAATCCACTGACTCATCCCAAGGGCATCCTGCAGGAGAATTACACCTAAAAGAATGGTAAATACTGGCTCTAAATACATCACATTAGATGTTCTAACAGGTCCAATGAGAGAAATTGATTTAAAGAAAAAATAGAACCCTCCACTCATACCGATGGCTGAAAGAATACTCCAGATAAGCATCTCAGATGAGACTGAGGAAATAGGGTCTGAGGTAATAATAAAATAGACGGATACAAATATCAGTGAAGGCAAAATTGTTATATATTTTACTAGTCCCCATCCTGAATCGACGCTGTCATGCCTTGATAGAATGTTAACTGTAACTTGCGCACAAGATGCAACCAAACCCCAAAATATACCCCACAAGTTCCAAGTACTTGAATCGCCCTGAACCAAAACCCAAATACCAAATAGTGAGACTATAAGTGCTGCCACTGACAATAAATCAATGGATCGACTCTTAATTAGAGAATTAACAAAAAAAGTAATAATAGGAAAAGTGTAAATTACTACAACTGCAAGGCTTAGAGGGATAAGCTTTATTGAATACATATAAGACGAAATAAAGAGTGCTTGAAATAGACTAATAAGGATGAGTCTAATGTGAGTTGATTTATTTTTGGTCTTTTTGGGTGACTTGTTTAATGCACTTGCGAACAGAAAAGTACTTACATATCGAACCGAGAGAAGGAGAAACACGGTTCCTCCAACATTATAGAAATACGGAACAGCTGTTGCAGCAAGGGAAAAAAAGAAAGCAGCTAAGATTGCTGTAATGACGCTGTTTGAAATATTATTAGCCACAGTTATTGAGATACTCTAGATTACAAAAACCTGCATTTTAAGTCTCATCAGGACTAGTCGTCAAGGAATATATTTGTATCTATCTAAATAACACTAATTATAGATTCAGGGTCATTTGTTGTAATGGAGCTGGAGCCCCACTGAAGAAGTTTAACGGCAGTATCCTTATCATCTATCGTCCATGAATGATACTCGAGGCCAGAATTAATAATTTTTTTAATCAGGGTTTTTGAGTTTTCGTTATCAGTTGAAATTCCGTTTGCCTTTATTTTTGAAGCCTCGTCAATTAATTTGTCTATATCTCGACCTTCCTCGCAAGAATAAAGAAGTAAAGCTTTGTATTTAGGCTCAAGTTCCTTTAGCGCTTTAATAACCTTGGAGTCAAATGAAATGATAACTACATCATCAGAGCTCATACTTGATCCTGAGAGCTGACTGAGCAGAGGCAATATAATTTCAGTGCCACATTTAATCTCAATAAAAAACTTTTTTCCATAGGGAATAGCTTGTATGACCTCACTTATTGTTGGAATTTTTAGATTGAGATTAGAATCACCTTCGTAACTTAACTCTAACTCTTTTAAATCTTGAAGAGTTGAATTTTGGATGATTGCTTTAGTATTGCAAACTCTTTTAGTATCATCATCATGAATACAAACAATTACACCATCTTTAGTTAGATGGAAGTCACCTTCGATTCCATCAACACCCAGTTCCCAAGATGCCTCGAAAGCGGGCAAAGAATTCTCAGGAAGATTAAATGAAACCCCACGATGTGCAATAATCATAAAGCCATTCTACAGAAGATCTAACTATAACTTACGGTACCTAGAACAGTGAAACAGACAGATTCATCCAAAAACTTGGCATTAATCCAATGAGTAATATCAGGATACCGTTAACCGATAGAACAGTTTTCAGGTCTATAGGTGCAGAGATGACTATTTCTTCATCTGAATCATCAAAGTACATTGTCTTAATTATTTGTAAATAATAATAAGCACTGATGACTGCAAAAATAACTGCGATGATAGCGAGAATGACATAGCCCTCTGAAACCACCTGCTGAAGAATAAATAATTTTGAATAGAAACCAATAAATGGAGGTACCCCAGCCATTGAAAGCATAACAACAAGCATAATGAGTGCGAACCATGGAGAATGTTTACTTAAACCTCTAAAATCTGAAATTTGGTCTGCCTCAAACCCATTACGATTCAAAACTATGATTGAACCAAAGGCTGCTAGGCTCATCAAAATATAGGCCAAAACATAAAAAACAGCTGATCCATAGCCCTCTACAACGCCTGTTGCAAATCCAAGAAGTACGAACCCTACATGGGATATTGTTGAGTAAGCAAGCATCCTCTTGATGTTAACTTGAGTCAAGGCAACCAGAGAGCCAACTGCAATCGAGAGTATGGCGAGTATCATGAATAAATCAGCCCAATAATGCTGAAAATTACTCAAACCGTCAATTAAGAGACGGACTAAAAGGGCTACAGCGGCAATTTTTGGTACCGTTGATAAAAACATTGTGACTGATGTTGGTGAGCCTTGATAAACATCTGGCACCCACATATGGAAAGGAACTGCACCAAGCTTGAAGGCAACGCCTATCACTAAAAATACTAGGCCAAAATTAAGTATCAATATCTGCTGTGGCCCTAAAGTTGTTAGACTTGCAAAACTTGATATTTGTGCAATATCTAAGCCACCAGTTATGCCATAAATCATTGACATGCCGTACAATAATAGGCCCGAAGCAATAGCACCTAAAACAAAATACTTTAATGCCGCTTCAATCGCAAAAGCTCTATCCCTTGCTGTTGCAATGAGCGCATAAAGTGAAAGTGACATTATTTCTAGTCCCAAATAAAGCGTAAGGAGACTATGTCCAGAAACCATGACCATCATTCCAAGGATAGACATTAACGCAAGAATATAATATTCATTCCTTAATAGCTCATGAACTCTGAGGTATTGACGAGAATAGACAAGAGCAATAACTGAAAATCCAAGTATAAAGACTTTAAATGTTGACCCTAAATTGTCTAATACGAATGTTCCAGAAAAAATAGTTGCGCTCTCTCCAATTAAACTGAATGCAAGAACGCCTGTAATAATGAGAGCTAATTGGGACAAATGATAAGTAAATTTCTTGTATTGCTCTCCAGCAAAGAGGTCAAATAACAAGACAAAAGAAATTGCACTTAGCAGAAAAAGCTCTGGTAAAGCAAAGATAAGTTCTGAAGCATTGAAGTTAAAATTCATCATAATATAACTGGTATTTTAGTCGTGAGCGCCTGCTCTAATAGGTTAACGATAGAGACATGCATCACCTCAATGACTGGCTGAGGATAAACGCCCATCCATAATACTGCAACTGCAAGGATTGCAAGAATCCCAAACTCTCTTGCATTAACATCATTTAGCGTTTTTACATCTGGATTAACAATGGGCCCCCAAAAAACACGCTTAACCATCCAGAGCGTGTAAGCCGCACCTACAATTAAAGTCATAGCGGCTAAAAATGCATACCAAAAGTTTGCTTGAAGAGCACCAAGAATTACCATAAACTCTCCAACAAAACCTGAAGTGCCAGGGAGTCCGGCGTTCGCCATTGCAAATAGAACTGCAAACCCTGTAAACTTCGGCATTGAATTGACAACACCGCCATAAGTTGAAATTTCTCTAGAATGGAGTCGATCATAAAGTACGCCTACCACTAGGAACATGGCTGCAGATATAAAGCCATGAGAAACCATTTGAATCATTGCACCTTCTAGGCCAAGGTAGGCACTCTCTATACTAGCACCAGCAATCGATAGAAGTTCGCCATTTGAATCCATCTTCATAATTGAAAATAAAGTAAAGACGCCTAAAGTAACAAATCCCATATGAGAGATTGAAGAGTAAGCAATCAATTTCTTCATGTCCTTTTGGACTAAGGCAACGAAACCAATATAGACAATCGCAATCAATGAAAGCACAATCACTACAAAAGCAAAATAGAATGATGCATCTGGCGTTATAGGGAGTGAAAATCTAAAGAATCCATAACCACCCATCTTCAGCATAATAGCAGCCAGAATTACTGAGCCGCCTGTCGGCGCCTGCACGTGAGCATCAGGAAGCCATGTGTGCACTGGAAACATCGGCACTTTGACAGCAAACGCAAGGAAAAATGCCCAGAAAATCCAGCTCTGCTGACTCAATGTCAGTGGCAAGGAATGCATATCAGAAATAGCAAATGATCCACCAAGGTTGTACATATAAATCAGTGAAACAAGCATAAATACTGAACCCAGAAATGTGTACAAAAAGAACTTAATCGCAGCATAGACACGGTTTTGTCCGCCCCAAACACCAATGATTAAGAGCATTGGGATTAGTGAAGCCTCCCAAAAAACATAGTAAAGCATTGAGTCCATCGCTGAAAAGACACCAATAATGATTCCTTCCATCATCAAAAATGCTGCCATGTAGTCTGCTATCCTATCCTTGATAACTTCCCAACCGGCGATGATGACTAATATTGTAGAAAAAGTAGTCAAAATGATCAAAGGCATTGAAATTCCATCTATTCCAAGATGATAAAAAATATTAAACTGAGATATCCAGCTCGTCTTTTCAATGAACTGCATCGATGATGTCGTGGTATCAAAGTCTAAAAACAAATTGATGGACAATAGAAAGACGAGTATTGATATCCCTACACTGGTCCATTTTGCAAGTTGGCTTCTATTATTTCCGATCAAGAGGACTGCGACGCCTCCGAAAATAGGCAACCAAATCAATATACTTAGCAATGAATCCATACTTCTACCTTAACTTAAAAATGAATAATCTGAAGCGATTAGTACCCAACCCAAAACTAGCATCAAGCTCACTATCATAAAGAATGCATAGTGGTAGACATAGCCAGTCTGAACAGGCCTTATAAAGGCACCCAAATAACGTGTAAATTTCGCACTGCCATTGACAATTAGCTGGTCAATAAGTGCCATGTCTGAAATCTTCCAGAGGAGATTGCCAATCTTTAGCGCTCCCTTTACAAAGACAATTTCATTAAATTTATCAAATCCATAGAGAGAGTTAAGTACATAGTTGGTTCTCTTGAATTTTGATTGGATGGCCTCTGCCCAATCAGTTCGATATAAACAAAACACCCATGCCGTTAATCCGCCAGCAGTCATCATCCAGAATGGAAGAGTTACTACAGAATGCGTTATGAGTGCGAATGCAGAGTGGAAGTGACTTTTGAGCTTTTCTAAGGCGTGGTGTGATGAATCAATAGTAATTGCATTTTCTAACCATCCCCCAAATAGCATTGGTTCAATGGTGAGGTAACCAATAATAACTGAAGGAATAGCTAGGAGAACTAGTGGAACCGTTATTGATGGAGCTGTTTCGTGCAGGTGCTCTTCTGTATGAGTATCAACTCTTGATTCGCCATGAAAAACTAAAAACAATAATCTCAAACTATAAAAGGCAGTTATGAATACACCCAATACAACAGCAAAGTAGGCCCATCCTGCAAAAGGTAAGTCAGAATAATGCACCGCTTCAATAATCATATCTTTTGAGTAAAAGCCTGCAAAACCAGGAAAGCCAATCAAAGCCAATGTACCAAGGAGCGAGGTAACATATGTGATAGGCATTTTCTTTCTAAGGCCGCCCATTTTCCTGATGTCTTGTTCATGATGAAGAGCAACAATGACAGAGCCAGCCGCCAAGAAAAGCAACGCTTTAAAAAATGCATGTGTCATCAAATGGAATATGGCAACAGAGTATGCGCTCACCCCAAGGGCAACTGTCATGTAGCCAAGCTGAGACAGGGTTGAATAAGCCACCACTCTTTTAATGTCGTTCTGGACAATGCCCAGCAACCCCATAAATAGTGCAGTAATTGCACCGATAATCATTACCACAGTCAATGCAACGTCACTTAATTCAAACAATGGTGACATACGAGACACCATAAATATTCCTGCTGTTACCATGGTCGCAGCATGAATCAGCGCTGAGATTGGAGTTGGGCCTTCCATTGACCCTGGCAGCCAAACATGCAGAGGAACTTGGGCAGACTTACCCATCGCTCCAACAAAAAGGAGGAGGCATACAACTGTTATAGCGGATACACCACCAAACAATGTTTGCCCAACAATTAGCTCTTTTTGGCTAAACGTTTCAGCATAGTCAAGCGTTCCAAAAAACATGAGAACAAAGGCGATACCTAAAAGAAAGCCAAAGTCGCCAACTCGGTTTACAAGGAAAGCTTTTAGATTTGCCTCAATCGCCGATTCTTTGTGGTGCCAAAATCCAATTAAAAGGTAAGAAACCAATCCAACAGCCTCCCACCCAAAGAATAACTGCATGAAGTTATTTGAGATTACAAGGGTAAACATTGCAAAAGTAAAAAGAGAGATATAACTAAAAAATTTAGTGTATCCCTTGTCATCATGCATATAGCCGATGGTGTATATATGAACCATTAGGGAGACAAAAGAAACAACGACCAGCATCACCGCAGTCAGGTTGTCAACTAGAAACCCTACACTGATATTGAGGCCACCAATTTGCATCCAGGTGTAGATGTTCTGATTAAAAATATCGGCATCATTTAAAACGTGGTAATTAAAGACATAGATTGACAACACTGTCGAAATAGCAACCCCTAATATGGTGATTGAATGTGAAATCTTTCTCCCTAATCTATTTCC
>CABXNH010000031.1 GCA_902513495.1 uncultured Gammaproteobacteria bacterium | reverse complement strand
ATGAAAAAAGGATTCACACTAATCGAGTTACTCATCGTAGTTGCTATCATCGGAATTCTCGCTGGTGTTGGTATTCCTATGTATAACGGCTATATGGTAAACGCAAAAATTAAAGCAACAACTCTAAACCATAAAAATGCAAGTGACCTTATTGCAGTTAATTTAACAAAATGTGCTTCAGGGGAATCGACTGTAAAACTTAAAATTGATTCTCGGTGGCCAATGCAAGATATTAAATGTAGTACCAATCGTTTTTTTGAATACTTTGCTCTTCATTTATCTAACACTGGGTGGATAAATCCTTATACAAAATCGAATGATATGAGGAGTGTAAGTGGTTGTGGAACTTTAGGTCAAACACGCATATGGCACAGTGGAAATTTTTTAACAATTACTACAAATGTTGGAACTGAGGATGGTAAGGATAATTGCCTTACGAATTCAATTCTTAGAGAATGACATGAAAAAAGGATTTACACTAATCGAGTTACTCATCGTTGTTGCCATCATTGGAATTCTCGCTGGTGTTGGTATTCCAATGTATAACGGATATATAGTGAAGTCAAAAATTACAGCCACTAATCAAAACCATAAAAATATTGTTAACTTTATAGCAACCAATTTAACAAAATGTGCTACAGGAACATCGAGTATAAAACTTCAAATTAAGTCAAACGGACCAATGCAGGATATTAGTTGCAATAATAGTACATATCAATTTGCTCAAGACTTTGTGCATCATTTTGATAACACTGGCTCTATAAATCCTTTTAGAGCAGATAAATCGACTGGTGTTAAATTTGAGAGCAGTTGGGGTGAACAAGGACAAACGCGTATATGGCATAAAGGAAACTATGTAACAATTATTTCAAATATTGGAAAAGAAGATGGGTTTAATGAATTTATTGAAGCTTCAATTCTTAAAGAATAATATGAAAAAACTACTACTAATAAATGTAGGACAAATCTGACCTACTTTTAATCACATATCACATATTACATATCGATGATGAAGATTAGATTGATTAAAAATATCTTATGTTGTGTATGAAAACGAATAAGAGCAAAAAGTGTGTAAGAAAGTGTGTAAGTCAAATTCAAAAAACTCAATAAAATTTACTGTAGTGTTCTTACTGTATCTTCGATACCACCGCATGCGCTACAGGACTCTTTAAATATGAGTTCTGATCCTACCCCACCAGATATCTCTACAGTGCCAAGGTCATCCCAGTCTGATGTATAACTTAACCTAAATTTGTTGCTTGTTGCCTTGTAATTAATGGCAATAAAAGCATGCCATGGCTTTAGTTTGTATGTAATTCCTTTTTCGTTGTATCCCACGCCATCTTTATTGAAATAGGATATTGCTATCTCGTCAGATGAATCTTTACTGGTGAAATATGAACCTGCCTTAACTCTTTTAAACTGCTTTCCATCAATTGCTGATGGACATTTATTATTTTCTATGCATGTTTGTTGTATAGCAATTGCTTCAGCCTCAAGTATATTATTTACATCTGCACTGTTGTTAAGTAGGGAAAATGTAGGCAATGAGAAGGAAAACAATATCAAAGGAGTAACCATTTTCTTTATAGAGTGCATTGATCTTTGTTTCAATATTTTTATCAATCTAATAACAATAACTAAAGCTGAAATCCACAAAATAGTTAGATAAGGCATAAAAATCATGCATTGTCCGAAGCTACTACAATAATAGTTTCTATTCGGAAGCCAGATTCCAAGTGCCATAACAACCCCTATAACTATACTGATAATCCAGAATAGCCAAAACTTTTTATTATTTGTTGGTATTGCTTCACTCATTACTTATCTCGTTCAGATATTTTTCAGGTTTTAAAAGAAATTATTTTGCCAAATGAAGGACTAGTTTGGTTAGATGCTAGTTATTCATTTTGATTATTTAGTTTAATATATTACTCAGGATCAGTTTCAATTAACATTTTCTTAAAGAATAACCTTTATTAATAAAGATTTTTTTTCAATGCTGTTGCTACTCCATATGAGCGATAAGTTAAAGCAAGAGCAACTAATCCAAAAAATGCGTGTAGCACTAAATTCATATCAAACTCACCACCTTGATAATAAGTAGATACTAATGTGCCAGGCCAAATAATAAAGAGTATGAAAAATAACCTCATTGCCCATCTATGATTGAAGAATATAAATAAAGCAAAGATAAGGTGAGCTATGTTGAAAAATAAACTGGAAGAAACATAAGCCATGAATGCAACACTTGGATTATATGTCTCATCTACAGTGATATTTAAGGGAAAAAAAGGTGAGAAAAAATAAGGTATAGTTGTTAAAACAATAAAAATAATCAAAATATTCTTACTTTTTTTAAAGAAATTTAAGCTGTCATAATTAGCAGCCTCTTTTATAAATTCTTTCTTAGTCAATAAATCCTTGTAAGTCATTGATTTTCCTATAATTATTCCCACTCAATTGTTGATGGTGGCTTGCCAGAGATATCATAAACTACCCTAGATACTCTTGATATTTCGTTCATAATGCGATTAGAAACATGATCTAAAAAGTCAAATGGTAGTCTCGCCCAGCGAGCAGTCATAAAATCTATCGTTTCTACTACCCTTAATGCAATGACATAGTCATATCGTCTTTCATCACCAGTAACTCCAACAGATTTGATTGGGAGGAAAACTGCAAAAGCTTGGTCAACTTTATCATAAAGTTTGTGGTTTATAAGTTCTTCCATAAAGATATTATCAGCACGTCTTAAAATTTCTGCAAACTCTTCTTTAACTGGGCCTAGAATTCGGACACCTAGACCAGGACCAGGGAAGGGGTGTCGGAAGAGCATTTGTTTTGGTAGACCAAGTTTTATTCCAATTTCTCTTACTTCGTCTTTAAAGAGCTCCTTGAGTGGCTCAACCAAGTCAAATTGTAAATCTTCGGGTAAGCCGCCAACATTGTGATGAGATTTAATTACTTTTGCTTTTCCTGACGCTGCGCCAGCTGACTCAATCACATCGGGATAAATAGTTCCTTGAGCTAGAAAATTTACATCTTTTAATTTTTTGGCTTCTCGATTAAAAATGTCAATAAATGCATTCCCTATAATCTTTCTTTTTAGCTCAGGATCACTCTCATTTTTTAAGTGGTCATAAAAGAATTGCTGAGCATTAGCTCTAATAACTTTAACCCCTAAGTTCTGACTAAAAGTATCCATTACTTCGTCACCTTCATTGAGTCTCAATAAGCCATTGTCAACAAAAACACAAGTAAGTTGATCACCGATGGCTTTTTGGAGGAGAATTGCTACTACTGAAGAATCAACACCTCCAGAGAGTCCCAAGAGTACTTTTTGCTCTCCAACTTGTGATTTAATGTTTTGCAATAAGTCTTTAATAATATTATCAGTGGTCCATCTCTTTTCACACTCACAGATATCAGCAATAAATCTCTCTAGAATTTTGACACCTTGTTTTGTATGAGTGACTTCAGGATGAAACTGGAGTCCATAGTAATTTTTATCTTGATTAGCAAAGCCAGCAATAGGGCAGTTTTCAGATGAAGCAATAAGTTCAAATCCGGGTGGTAATTTTGTCACTTCAATACCATGGCTCATCCAAACATCTAGAAGTCCATGTCCATCTGTGTTAATCTTATCATTTATTCCAGTCAAGAGTTTAGATTGATTTCGGGCACGGATCTGAGCAAAACCAAACTCAGCCTTTTCAGCACTGGTTGCATCGCCTCCTAATTGGACAGCCATTGTCTGCATTCCATAGCAAATTCCTAAAATTGGAACTTCAAGATCAAATACAATGTTCGGAGCTCTTGCTGATTTTTCATCATTCACAGAGTCAGGGCCTCCAGAGAGAATAATGCCACTAGGGTCAAAATTTTCAATAAAATGTGAGCTAACATCACATGGAGCTAGCTCGCAATAAACTCCAATCTCTCTTATCCTGCGTGCAATTAACTGTGTGTACTGAGAGCCAAAATCGAGAATTAGAATTTTATGATGATGTATGTTTGGCATAATGAAAACTTGCAGTAGAAAATTGTTTATTTATAGTTGTTATTTTAATGAAAATTAAAGATCGCTACATTGCTAATACTCTTTTAACTTATTCAATGGTTGTTCTATTAGTTTGGTTAAGTATCTATAGTTTTTTTAATTTTTTAGCTGAGCTCAACAGTGTTGGGACAGTTAACTACACAATTCTAGAAGCATTTAAATATATTGTATTACAATTACCAGAGGTGGCATATGACCAGGTATCGTCAATAATCCTTTTGGGGTGTGTCCTTGGTATGGGTCATTTGGCAACAACTGGACAATTAATTATTTTAAGAGCATCAGGTATTTCTATACTAAAAATTACTTGGCTTACTTTAAAAAATGCAATTATTTTCTTAATTTTCTTAACTTTGATTGGTGAGCTATTAGCGCCAACTCTAACCACATATGCAGAAAATGAACGATCAAACGCCTTGGGTCAAAATAGTTTATCGAGTAGTCAAGATGGCTTTTGGATTAGAGATGGAGATAATTTTATCAATGTTGAAAATAATGTTGATGGAAGTTTATTTAATGGAATAACAGTTATTGAAGTAAATAAATCCAATAAGATCGAGAGAGTTGTAGAATCTAAAAGTGCATTATTTGATGGTCAAAACATTAATATGGATTCAACAAATATTTTTTCCATTAATTCATCAAATTTATTTGATGATATCGCTTTAAAAGAACGTAATTTATATAAAAAACGGGTTGCTTTCGATCAAGATTTGATTGATAGTCTTGAAAAAGAGCCACAAGATCTAACAACTTTGACAATTGTTAAGCAGATACAATTTTTGTCAGATAACAAATTAAGGGCAGAAGTTTTTGAGGTTGAGTTATATAAAAGACTAGTAAAACCAATAACCCTCGTTGCAATGATTCTATTAGCAATGTTGTTCATTTTTGGGTCTACTCGAGATGCTACACTTGGAAGGAAAATATTTTTTGGGGTGGCAATAGGTTTGTCATTTGAGTTAATTTCTCGAATTGGAGGCGCATTGGCATTAAGTTTTGATTTTAGCCCATTACTTAGCACTTTCGTTCCTGCGATAGTCATAATGATTATCGCAACAATAGCATTGATTAATAAGTCAATTCACTAAACAATGTCTCAAGTTGAAACAAAAACTTCAAAACAGAAGCTTAAGATACCTAATCGTTTTGAAGTGCTTTTATTAAATGATGATTACACTTCGATGGACTTTGTAATTAAGGTGCTTAGGAGGTTTTTTCATAAAGAATTTTTAGCGGCTGAAGCAATTATGCTTAAAATTCATATTGATGGCGAGGCAGTATGTGGGATATATTCATATGATGTTGCGCAAACAAAAGTTTCACAAGTCATAGAGTATTCTCGTAAAAATGACCAGCCACTCATGTCAGTTTTAAGGGAAGTTAATTTGTAGTTATTTTTTTGGAGGTATTATTTATGTCAATTCAATCAATAAATCCACAAAATGATGGATTAAATATAGTGTGGAATGATAGGTCATCTAGTTGTTTTCCTTGGCTTTGGATAAGGGATCACAGCGAGACTGAACAGGATCTACATCCAGATTCATTGCAACGTCAAATTGATGTATTCAGCGAGACGCCAGATAATGCTATAAACAAGGCAATCATAGACCAAAATAAAAAAAATGTAATAGTTAAATGGGCAGATAGTTCTGAAAGCTGTGTTTCTTTTGAGTTACTTGAATCATTGGCATCACCATCTAGTCCAAGTGCAAAAGCATTAGCTAATGATAGTTGTTGGAACTCTTCTCATGAAATTAAAGAATTTCCAGAAATGTCTTATGATGAATTTATGGATGATGGCGGATTAAATAAATGGCTTAAACATATACAAAGAAATGGTTTTGTCTTAGTTTCTGGGGCACTAGCTGTGGCAGATGCCACACAAGAACTTATGGAGAGGATGGCTTATGTAAGAAGCTCCATTTTTGGTAGTTTTTCAGTTTGGGATAACCATCTTGACAATCCGGATGATACTGCTTTTACATCCCTTGCAATTGAGCCACATACTGATGGAACTTATGTTCATGATGCTCCTGGCCTCCAAACTCTTCACTGCCTACAAAAAGATTCAGTTGGCGGTGAAAGTCAATTAGTTGATGGCCTTGCAATTGCTGAAAAAATGAGAGTCGAATACCCTGATTATTTCAAAATACTTTCAAGCATCAATATTCCGGGAAGGTACATTAAAGATGGTATTTATCTAGAGGCTAAACGACCATTAATTAGGGTTAATGAAAAGAATGAGGTGGTACAAATTAGTTTTAATAATCATGACAGGGCGCCCTTTAGACTTGATAACGATTTAATGAGTCAATTTTATGAGGCTTATAAGGTTTTTCATAATTTGGCTAATGACAAAAGTCGTCAATTTCAATTTATGTTAGAACCTGGCACAGTTTTAACTTTTGATAACTGGAGAGCTCTTCATGCTCGTTCTGCATTAACCGGTTATCGTCAGCTTTGTGGGGGGTACCATAATCGTGAAGATTTTGAAAGTAAGTTAAGGTTAATCTAGTTTGATAATTAACCATACAAAATGAATTTTTTTTTGAATCAAATTTCTTTCAGAGCTGTTAAAATTGATACTGAAGATGATGATTTGGTTATTAATAGCTTATGATTGAACAAGGATTGCAACAAGAAATTAATATGGTAATGACTGAGGCTAGAAATCGCCGCCTTGAGTTTGTTACCGTTGAACACTTGTTATTAGCACTACTGAATATGGATGAGGTGATTTCATTCCTCAGAGGAAAAAGAGTGAACATTGATGAGCTTAGAGCAGAGCTCGAACAATATATAGACTCACACACACCCATTATTTCAGAAGATGCTGAAATTGATATTGTTCCAACTGTAGGTTTTCAAAGAGTTTTACAGCGTAGCGTTTATCAAGCTCAATCTGCACAAAAAAATTCCGTTAATGCGATGAATGTTTTTGTTAGTATTTTTTCTGAAAAAGAATCACATGCTGTGTATATGCTTAAGCTAAATAATATTTCTAGGCTTGATGTCATGGAGGGGATATCGTCCCAATTAGCTGATACTCCGCCTGAAGAAACAAAAAAAGTTGAGGGGGAGAAGCCAACAAAGCCTTCTTCACTTGAATCTTTCACTAGTAATTTGTGCGAAAAGGCTAGGTTAGGTGAAATTGATCCACTCCTTGGAAGGGAAGAAGAAGTCTTGAGGACAGTTCAAGTTTTATCAAGACGAAGAAAAAATAATCCATTATTTGTTGGACAAGCTGGAGTTGGAAAGACTGCAATTGCTCAAGGTCTTGCTAAAAGAATTGTTGAAGGCCAGGTTCCTGATGTCCTAAAAGAAACGACCATTTACTCTTTGGATGTTGGCGTATTGATTGCAGGTACAAAGTATCGTGGAGATTTTGAAAAGCGCCTTAAATCGGTTTTAAATGATCTTGAAAAAGATAAAAATGCTGTCCTTTTTATCGATGAAATCCATACTTTAATTGGAGCCGGAAGTGTTTCCGGGGGCTCTTTAGATGCCTCTAACCTTCTAAAGCCAGCATTGGCTGATGGAACACTTAAGTGTATTGGATCAACAACTTATGAAGAATATAGAAAGGTTTTTGAAAAAGACCATGCCCTTGCAAGGCGCTTCCAAAAGATTGACATTGAAGAGCCATCCGTAGAAGATACCATTAAGATTCTTCATGGTTTAAAGAAGTATTATCAATCACATCATAAGGTTAAATTTTCTTCTGCAGCGCTTGCTTCTGCTGCTGAACTAACACACAGGCATATGGGAGATAGACGCCTTCCTGATAAGGCAATCGACGTTATGGATGAGGTTGGTGCTCTTCAACAAATATTGCCTAAATCGAAACGTAAGATTAATATTGGCGTTACTGATATTGAAAATATTGTTGCTAAACTTGCCCGTATTCCGTCTAGACAAGTTAATAGTAATGATAAATCTCAACTTCAAAATCTTGAAAAAGATTTAAAACTTGGTGTTTTTGGTCAAGACAGTGCTGTTGATTCATTATCAACTGCTATTAAGCTTTCTCGTTCTGGACTTTCTTCAGTTGAACAGCCAATGGGATCATTTTTATTTGCTGGACCAACTGGTGTAGGCAAAACTGAGATTTGTAAGCAGTTATCAAGGATTATGGGTGTTAAGTTGTTGCGTTTTGATATGTCTGAATATATGGAAAGACATTCTATTTCCAAACTAATAGGATCTCCTCCAGGTTATGTTGGATATGATGAAGGCGGTCTTCTAACAGAAGCAGTTAACTCAAATCCTTATGCGGTTCTTTTACTGGACGAAATAGAAAAAGCACATCATGATATTTTTAATCTTCTTTTACAAGTAATGGATCATGGAATGCTGACCGATGCAAATGGACGTGAAGTTGATTTTCGTAATGTTATTCTCGTAATGACTTCAAATGTTGGCGCCCAAAATGTTCAAAGAGCATCAATAGGATTTAATGAACAAGACCATTCTTTAGATTATGAGGGTGAGCTTAAAAAAACTTTTACACCTGAATTTAGGAATAGACTTTCTGAAATTATCTACTTTAATTCATTAAGCGAAGATGTTGTGATTTATGTTGTTAATAAATTTATATTTGAGCTTGAAGATGTCCTTGAACAAAAAAATGTATCTCTGATTGTCTCAGAAAATGCCCGAAAATGGTTTGCAGAAAATGGCTATGATTCAAAAATGGGTGCGAGGCCAATGATAAGGTTAATTGAAAAAGAAATTCGCAAGCCTCTAGCTGACGAACTTCTTTTTGGAAAATTAAGTCAAGGCGGTACTGTTAAAGTTGGCGTCAATAAAGATAAAATTACTCTAAATATCTCTTAAATGAGAATTCTTATAAGTAACGATGACGGCTATAAAGCTGATGGAATTATTCAGCTCGCGAAATCACTTAGTGAAATTTCAGAAGTTATTATTGTTGCTCCCAGTGAAAATAAGTCAGCAGCTAGTAGTTCATTAACTATAGGTAAGCCATTAAAGCCGATTCAAATCGAAAAGAATGTTTATGCGATTGATGCAACTCCAAGTGATTGCGTTCATCTTGCTTTATGTGGGTTTATTAAAGAGTCAATTGACTTAGTTGTTACGGGTATTAATTTTGGCGCAAATCTTGGAGATGATGTTATTTATTCAGGAACTGTGGCTGGGGCAATTGAGGGGCGGTTTCTAGGACTTCCTTCCATTGCAATGTCGTTAGCGAGTTGGGAATGTAAACATTTTGACACAGCTGGAGAGATAGCTAAGCTTCTTGTTGCTCAAATTAATAAGGCACCACTTGCTAACAATACAATTATTAATGTGAATGTCCCAGATATTCCAATGGCTGAGATTAAGGGTATTAAGAGTACTCGTTTAGGAAATCGGCATAAGTCTGAGCCAAGTATTCAAGATTTAAAAGACCCATCTTTGTATTGGATAGGAGAAAATGGCAAGGAGGCTGATAATGGAGAGGGAACAGATTTTCATGCAGTTTCTAACAACTTCGTATCTGTTACACCTCTTCAGATTGATTTAACAAAATATCCAGAACTCAAACAAGTCTCAGAGTGGCTTGAAGATATTGATTATTGATTCCAAGTATCTCTAAGTCCAACAGTTTTATTAAATACTATTCCATTAGACTCACTATCTCTACAAAAGTAACCCTCTCGTTCAAACTGGTATGCTTTTTCAATTTCAGCATCTTGAAGGCTGGGCTCAACATACCCATTTTTAATAATTAGTGAGTTCGGGTTAAGTATTGACGACATATCATCCACTTGAGAAGGGTTTGGGTCTAAGAATAGGCGGTCATATATTTTAAATTCAGCGCTAATAGCTAAACTAGATTCGACATAATGGATAACACCTTTAACTTTTCTACCATCAGTGGGGTTTTTCCCTAAAGTATCAGGATCATAAGTGCAGTAGATAGTAGTTACATTTCCATCTTTATCAGCATCAAAACGAGATGCATTTATTACATATGAGTTTCTTAAGCGAACTTCTTTATCTATTGCTAAACGTTTATATTTATTATTGGGCACCACTTTTGTAAAGTCTTCTTTATCAATATATATTTCTCTACTAAAGAATATCTCTCTGGTGCCCATTTCTTCATTTTGTGGATGTACTGGAGCAGAAAGAGATTCAATTTTTCCCTCAGGATAGTTTTCAATTACAAGTTTTATTGGGTTGATTACTGCCATTGCCCTAGGTGCAGATATATTAAGATCATCTCTAATTGAGGATTCTAAAATCGAAATATCAGTAAGACTGTTAACTTTTGACACACCTATTCTGTCTGAAAAGTCCCTTATTGATGCTGGAGTATAGCCCCTTCTTTTGAGTCCAGATATTGTTGGCATTCTGGGATCATTCCAGCCAGTCACATGATTATTATCAACTAGAAGCTTTAGTTTTCTTTTAGAGGTAGTCGCATATTCTAGATTTAAGCGAGAAAACTCATATTGATTAGGCCGATTTGGTTTGTTAAATGCATCTAAATTTTCTAATATCCAATTATATATTCTTCGGTTGTCTTGAAACTCTAGAGTGCAGATGGAGTGAGTAATTCCTTCAATTGCATCCCCAAGACAGTGAGCAAAATCGTACATTGGA
>CABXNH010000030.1 GCA_902513495.1 uncultured Gammaproteobacteria bacterium | reverse complement strand
ATTTCTCCAAGCGCGTCATGAGCAATTTTCCCATGCTCTTCTCCAATGAGTTGAGCAACTTTGTCAGTGTTTTTTTCTAACAAATCCTTGAACCGACACATGATTCTAGCACGTTTAAGTGGAGGCGTTGCACGCCACTCTGGAAAGGCTTCCTGCGCCGCTTGAATAGCTTTTTCAGTTGTAGTTTTTGAAGCAATTTCTACTTGCTTACTCACCTCGCCAGTTGATGGGTTAAATACATCTTGAGTAGGGTCACCCATTGATACAACTTCACCATTAATAAGGTGCTTTACTAATTTCATTTCTTCATTCTCCTTTAATGTAGTTCTTTAATCGAGTCAGATATGGCTCCAATAACATCCTTTATTTGTTTTTCAGAAACAATAAAAGGCAGGCCTAATTGAACAGTGTCTCCACCATATCGAACATAAAAGCCTTTATCCCAACATTTCATTGCAATTTGGTAGGGTCTTAATGCGGGTTCATTTTTAGCAGACTCAATAGTAATTCCACCCGCCAGTCCATAATTTCGAATATCTGCAACATATTGCAGACCTTTGAGGCTATGGAGTTCTTTTTCAAATATAGGACTCATCTTTTTAACCCGCTCAATCAAATTTTCATTCTGCAGTATACCTAAACTTGCAATTGATGCAGCACAGCCTACAGGATGAGCTGAATATGTATAACCATGAAATAATTCAATCAAATAATTTGGTGCTGATGTATCCATAAAAGTTTCATAAATACTATTATTTACAACCACTCCACCAAGCGGTTGACTTCCATTACTAACCTGTTTAGCAAAAGTCATTATATCTGGAGCCACTCCAAATGCTTCTCCTCCTGTCTTCGCTCCCATACGTCCAAAAGCGGTTATCACTTCATCAAAGATTAATAAAATATCATTGGCATCGCAGATTTGACGTAGCCTCTTAAGATAACCTATTGGAGGAGGAAATACTCCTGCAGAGCCCGCCATTGGTTCAACAATAACTGCAGCAATATTTGAGGCGCCATGCAGTAATATTTTGTTTAGTAATTCATCAGCTAAATGCTCTCCAACTTTAGGCTGACCTTTGGTAAATGTATTTTCTGGCAGAGCAGTTGCTTGTAAATGATCAGCCTCAATGCCTTGCCCAAACATTTCTCTATTAGGGCCAATACCACCGACACTAATCCCTCCAAAATTAACTCCATGGTAGCCCTTTATTCTTCCAATCAAACGAGTTTTTCCTACCTTCCCTTTCTGCCTCCAATAAGCTCGAGCAATTTTTAGTGCACTATCCACTGCCTCTGAGCCAGAACAAGTAAAAAAGACACGATCTAAATCTTTCGGAGTAAATTCAATAATTTTATTTGCCAACTCAAACGATTTTTCATGTCCAAATTGAAATGCAGGGGAGTAATCCAAGGTCTCAATTTGTTTACTGACTGCTTCAATAATTTCAGGGCGCGAATGTCCCAATCCACAAGTCCATAAACCTGAAAGGCCATCAAATATTTTCCTTCCTTTATCATCTGTGAAGTAAGCCCCTTTAGCCGAGACTATAATTCGTGGATTTGCTTTAAATTCCCTATTCCCACTATATGGCATCCAGTGGGCATCATAATATTTAGAATTGTTTTTTTTCATTTACATGCTCCCATTTACTGATGATTTAGACAATACTATAACAACCTAGATTCATAACTGGTTATTAGTTGTTATATTATTAAAGAGTCCAATCTATAACTTTTGACTCTTTTTTTGTATCAAACATTAGTTCGCTTTGATTAGGACTAGCCTTCGCAATAACTTCTCCATTACGAATTACAAATAGACGCGCATTACATAATCTTATTGCATCAATTGGGTTTTTGGCTTGATGAACAACCAAATTAGCATCACAGCCAACTTCGATACCATAATTATCTAGTTGCATTACCTTTGCTCCATTTGTGGTAATGGCTTGGAATATTTGATGCATTTCTTGGATACCTGTCATTTGACCTACATGAAGCCCCATACTGGCAACCTCCAACATGTCATGCTTACCCAGGCTGTACCATGGATCCATTACACAATCATGTCCGAAAGCAACATTAACATTACTATTTAGTAACTCTTTGACCCGGGTCATTCCTCTTCGTTTTGGGTATTGATCATGACGGCCCTGAAGAGTAATATTGATTAATGGGTTTGCGACAACTTGGAGATCTGCATCTCTTAGTAAGGGAATTAATTTACTGACATAGTAATTATCCATTGAGTGCATTGAGGTTAAGTGAGAACCAGTAACTCTTCCCATAAGACCTAAACGTTGTGATTCAAAAGCTAGAGTCTCTACATGTCTAGACATTGGGTCATCAGATTCATCGCAATGCATATCAACCAATAAACCTCGTTTTTCTGCAATTTCACATAACAGTTTTATGGATTGGGAACCCTCATTCATAGTACGCTCAAAATGTGGAATACCTCCAACCACTTCTACACCTTTTTTTAATGCTCTATCCAAATTTTGAATCGAATTTTTATAGCGTAAATATCCATTTTGTGGAAATGCTACGAGTTGAATATCAATCCAATTCTGCATCTCTTTTTGTAATTCTAGAAGTGCCTCAACAGCTAACAGTCGATCATCACTAATATCTACGTGACTTCTAATAGCTAGACACCCATTTGCTATTGCCCAATGACATAATTTTCTAGCTCTTTTTTTTATCAGCTCTAATGTCAAGTGCGGCTTTAGCTCATCCCATAGCTGGATTCCCTCGAGCAGTGTTCCACTCTCATTGAAGCGAGGCTGGCCCAGAGTAAGAGTTGCATCGAGATGGAAATGGCTATCCACATGACTAGGAGAAACTAATTGGTCTGTCGCATCAATAGTTTGAGATGCATCACCCACAATATTTCTATCAACAGCTACTACTTTTTTATTTTGAATAGCAATATCAAATTTCTTTCGATCATCTGGAAGATTTGCATTTTTAATAAGTAAGTCAAACATTAGATACGATCTCCTTGTCTAAATGGTATCAGTAAAGCTTTGGGATAGGTTGCTTTTCGAGCAACAAGCATCATTGCAAGAATACTAAGAAAGTATGGCATCATAGAAAATATTTGATACGGAATAACGTCTGCACCAATTAATTGCGCCCTAATCTGTAACGCCTCAAATAATGCAAATAAAATTGCCCCCAAGAACGCTTTACCTGGCTTCCAGGATGCAAAAATAACCAGTGCAACACAAATCCAACCTCTTCCATTAATCATACCAAAATAGAACGCATCAAATGCAGACATAGTCAAGAATGCCCCACCAATAGCCATCAATGCACTCCCAGCCATAACTGCTCCAGTACGAATTAGAAGAACATTAATACCTTGAGCTTCATTAGCAACTGGATTTTCACCAGCCATTCTAATTGTTAAGCCAATTGGCATTTTATGAAGCACAAAAAAAGTTACGCCTACTAATATATAGGACAAATAGGTTAAAGCTGATTGATGAAATAAGGCCTGGCCAATAACTGGAATCGATGACAAGATTGGAATTTCAAATACGCTAAATGGCACAATCTTTGGAGGTGTTGTACTGAATGGTATCAATAGAGTATAAGCATAATAACTTATAGATGAAGCTAGCAAAGTAATTCCAATTCCACTTACATGCTGTGACACCCCTAGGTAAACCACTAGTAAGCTGTGTAGAAAACCAAATATCATCCCAACAATTGCAGCAAATACAATTCCACCCCATAGGTCTCCACCTTGATAAACCCATATCCAACCAGCCATTGCTCCAATAGTCATAATGCCTTCTATTCCAAGATTGAGCACACCTGCACGCTCACAAATTAATTCACCTAATGTAGCAAAAATTAATGGGGTTGCAATTCTGATTACCGAAGCCCATAAACCTGTTGTCAACATCATTTCAAATAATTCCATCATAATTATTTACCCCATACAATACGATATCGAGTCAGCATTGCTCCAACTAGAACGGATAATAAAGATATGGCAACTAAGATATCTGCAATATAGTTAGGTATGTCAATTGTTCGACTCATCGCATCAGCACCTACATAAATTGAAGCTAAAAATATAGCTGAAATCACGACTCCTATTGGGTGCAATTGAGCAAGCATTGCAACCGCTATTCCTGTATATCCAAAACCAGGGGACAAAGTTAGGGTTAAATAGCCTTTCAATCCTGCTACCTCACTGACTCCAGCCATGCCCGCCAAACCACCGCTAAAAAGGGCTACCATTAATACTGATTTATTTATTGATATTCCATAAAAAGTTGAGGCTTGCTGATTATGCCCGACAGCTCTTATTTCATAACCCCAAACCGTAAAACGAATTATGGCCCACATTAAAACGGACATTAATAAAGCAACAATTATTCCAAGATGTAATCTACTTTTAGCGACAATAGTAGGCAGAACGCCGTTATCAATAATTCTGGCAGCCTGGGGCCAACCCATTGCCATAGGATCCTTCCATGGTCCCTCTAGCAACATATTTACAAATAGTAAAATTACAAAATTAAGCAACAGAGTAGTGACTACTTCATCTACTTTCATATGCGTTTTTAGAATAACTGGCACTAACAAAATTAGACAGCCTGCTATGGCGCCTGCAATAAACAACATTGGTATCATGATTGGTGCAGGAAGATCAATCATTCCTGTGCCAACAAGCGTTGCTGCCATTGCCCCACAATACAATTGACCCTCTGCACCGATATTCCAAAATTTTGCTCGAAATGCTACAGCAGCAGCCAAGCCTGTAAATATCAGTGGGGTTGCTCTAGATAAAGATTCAGTAATTGCAAAAGTTGAACCCAAAGAACCTTTAATCAAGGCTATGTAAGCATTGATTGGTGATTCACCTGCCCATAAAATAAAAAAAGCACCAATAATGAAAGCAACTCCAATTGAAAGAATGGGTAAAGCTGCAATTAACCAAAAAGGTGCATTTCTTCTTGTTTTAATTCTCATAAATGCTATTCTGTTTCATCTCACCACTCATCATAAGTCCGACTTGATTTATGTTAACTTTATTAGAATCAAAAGGTCCTTGAATTTTTCCATCAAATATCACTGCAATACGATCAGATAATTCGAATATTTCATCTAAGTCTTCACTAATAAGTAATACACCCGCACCTTTCGTTTTAGCATTTACTATTTGTTGCTGTACAAAACTAATTGCGCCTTCATCTAGTCCTCTTGCTGGTTTATTTGCAATAATAAAGCGGGGATTGTTGGACAAGCTCCTTGCAAGAATTAATTTTTGAATATTCCCGCCAGACAATAACCTAGTAGATGCATGTGGACCTTCACAACGAATATCATATTCTTTAATTAATTTTTCAGCACTACTTACTGCTTGCTTTTTATCGATAAAAAACCCTGATTTCGATTTAGACCGTAATTCCTCACCAAGGAAATTTTCCCATATCTCCATTTCACCTATAACGCCCTCATTTGTTCGATCCTCTGGAATTCTGGCTACTCCAGATTCAGTAAGATAACTAGGGCCATATTTATTTAACCTCTCTCCAAAGAGCTTTAACTCTCCTGAGCTTGGAGAAGCAAGGCCTTGAAGAATAGAGGCTAATCCAGCCTGACCATTACCTGCAACTCCTGCAAGACCAATAATTTCCTTTTCATGAATTGTAAGGTTTATATTGCTGAGTGAAGTTGACCCCTCTTTTGCATTCAAAGAGACATCATTAAGCTCAACAACTGCTTTACCTTTTTTTAGCTTTTCATAAGCTGGTCGAGTAACTTTTCGTCCAACCATCATTTCTGCGAGAGACTCTTTACTTGCATTTTTAGTGGCGACCTCACCGACTAGTTTGCCATGGCGAAGCACCACAATTCGATCACTAATTTCCAGTATTTCATTTAATTTATGTGAAATAAACATGATTGATAAGCCAGCTTTTACCATCCCCTTAAGGACTTTGAAAAGGTGCTCACTCTCTTGGGGTGTAAGAACTGCAGTAGGCTCATCAAGAATCAAGATACTTGCATCACGATAGAGTGCTTTTATTATTTCAACTCGTTGTTTCTCGCCAACCGTTAAATCGGCAATTCTAGCATCTGGGTTAATTAATAAACCAAAACGCTCTGATAACTCTTGAAGTTTTATATATGCTTGTTTTTTTTGGCTCCAAAACCTCGTCAAAGGCTCAGTTCCTAGGATAATATTTTCGAGTACTGTAAGATTATCTGCTAGAGTAAAGTGCTGGTGAACCATGCCAATTCCAGCATCTAGCGAGGCTCTTGTTGAGCCAGGAGCTAATTTTTTACCCTCAACCTCAATAAACCCTTTGTCACTTACATAATGTCCAAAGAGTATATTCATTAGAGTGGTCTTGCCTGCACCATTCTCACCTAATAAAGACAATATTTCACCCTCATCAAGTGAGAGTGAAATATTGTCATTTGCTACAACAGATCCAAAACTCTTACAAATTTCGGAAAATTGTAACTTCTTCATCTGATAATCTTAGTAGGTTGACTTTGGTTCGTCGTCATTAATTCCAACTACAAGACCACCACCTAAGATTTTTCTAGACATTGCCGCTACTTTAGTTTTAACATCACTCGCAATCCTACTATCAAACTCATAGTAAGGTGCTAGAGAAGCTCCACCTTTTTGCATCATTGTCCATTCTTTATAATCCTCAGCAGCAAAAGTTCCTGCCTTAACACGAGAGATTGCATGATCAATTGCATTTTCCATATGCCATAAAGCTGAAGTGACAACAACATCTGTGCCATTTTCTTCTTTATTCATATCATTAACGTTACCGAATGCAAGTATACCTTTCTCTCTAGCAGCATCCACTACACCAGCGCGCTCTGCATAAAGGACATCAACACCAGCTTCAATTTGAGCAAATGCAGCTTCTTTTGCTTTCGGTGGATCATACCAAGAGCCGATAAAGCTAACTTTAAACTCAACATCTGGATTAACTGATCTTGCACCAGCCATAAATGCATGGAATAAACGGTTTACTTCACCAATTGCATAACCACCAACCATACCAATTTTATTGGTTTCAGTCATACCGCCGGCAATAATTCCCATCAAATAGCAAGGCTCATGAATATAATTATCAAATACTGAAAAATTACCTCCATGTTCTCCGCCATACCCACTTCCAGGATCTCCCATTAGATATGCTATATTTGGATAGTCATCTGCTACTTTTCTAGCCTCAGCACTAATACCAAAAGCTTCACCAACTATCAGGTCTACGCCACTTTCAGAATATTCCCTTAGTACTCTTACGTAGTCTGTATTTGAAACTTTTTCTGAGTTTACGTAATCAATTTCACCTCTATCTGCTGCAGCCTGTAAAGCTAAATGCAATCTTGCATCCCATTTTTGCTGCAGTGGCTGAGTGTAGACTCCTGCTACTTTGATTTTGTCAGCAAATACCTGACCTGACAAAACCAAGCTAGATAAGGCTATAATTAATAGCTTACTAAAACTTCCTATTTTCATTATTTACTCCTTTATTATTAAAAAATGTAATACTAGCATTAATTCTTAATCAACTTTAACGCAGAAGTATTACCCCTCTTATTAAGCCTCAATAAAAAATTAAAAAGCTCAACAATTTCTCCTTTTACAAAAATCACATTCTGATTTAGTCAATTATAAGACTAAAACTTCTTGACTGGATAGACAGGCTACATTTTTTTTATATTCTTGTCAACTACAAAAATGAGACTAAATTTAAATGAAATTAAAAATGAACTTTCTGAAAGTAATTAAAGTTTTGTTAACTAAAAACTATTAAACTCTTTCAACGGCCATAGCAACCCCCATTCCACCCCCGATACAAAGAGTAGCGAGACCTGTCTTTTGAAGCAATGACGAAATAACAGTAGACCCTAGCTTATGCGCAGGGATTGAAGAAAGTGCGCCTCCAAAAGAATCTAAAGCAGTTCGAGTGGTTACAACAATAACAATGTCAAGATTTATAACTTTATTGTAAATAACAAACTTAATATTATTAAGCAATATTACTTGTATCTATTTATCTCACTAAAGTAAAATTACATTCAATAAATTGTGCTGAAATCGCACATTCTAAATTCAACAAAATGAAAAACATAAATGAACTCAAGTTCTAACAAAATTTATGATTTGTTAATTATCGGTGGTGGAATCAATGGTGCAGGAATTGCTCGTGATGCTGCTGGCAGAGGCCACTCTGTATGTCTATGTGAAATGAATGACTTTGCTTCAGGCACATCCTCGAGTTCAACGAAATTAATTCATGGTGGTCTGCGATACTTAGAGAATTACCAGTTTCGTTTAGTTCAAAAGTCATTAAAAGAGCGGGAAGTTCTTTTAAAAATGGCGCCTCATATTATTAAGCCTATGCGTTTTATTCTTCCTCATTCAAAAAAAATGAGACCAGCTTGGTTAGTGCGAATTGGACTGGCAATCTATGACCACTTAGGTTTCAGAAAGATATTGCCTGGAACTTCAAGTGTCAAGTTTAAAAGCCATACAAATAACCCCCTAAAGGAAGAATTTAAATATGGATTTGAGTATTCAGATTGCTGGGTTGACGATTCAAGATTAGTAATTCTAAATCTGATTGACGCTTCAAATAAAGGTGCCACTGTAATGAACTATACCAAGGCCACGGATGTTAAAAACTCAAACGATTTTTGGTCTATAACAACAATTAACACAGCAACTGGAAAAGAAAAAATACTCAAAGCAAGGACTGTAATTAATGCTGCTGGCCCATGGGTAGATGAAGTCTTAAATAGTTCTCTAAATAGTAATAATACAAAAAATGTAAGACTAGTTAGAGGAAGTCACATTGTTGTAAATAAACTCTTTGATCATGATAAATCTTACATTTGTCAAAATGATGATGGTCGAATATTTTTTATGATTCCATTTGAAGATAACTTCACATTAATTGGAACTACAGATATAGACCATGGAGAATTAGTCAGTAATGTTCAAATAAGTCATGAAGAGAAAAAATATATCTGTGATTCAGCAAACAAATATTTAAAAAATGAGATAAATCTTGAAGATATTGTTTGGAGCTACTCTGGAGTAAGGCCCCTTTATGATGATGGAGCAACTAAAGCTCAGGAAGCTACAAGGGATTATATTATTTCTTCTGAAAGGCAGGGTACACTATTAATGATCAATATTTTTGGTGGAAAAATTACAACCTATCGTCGACTTGCTGAAAACATTCTTGAATTAGTAGAGAAATTCTTAGGTAAAGAAAAAACCTCTTGGACTGAAAATTCTTCTCTTCCTGGTGGGGAAATGTCGTTTGATGGCCAATCAGATTTATTTAGAATGCTTAATGAAAAATATCCTTTTCTTTCAAAACAAACTTTAGAGCGCTTGGTGAGGTCATATGGATTATTATCACTCAATATCTTTGGTGACTCAGAAGATCTAGAATCGCTTGGAGTTGATTTTGGATCTGGATTATATGAAAAAGAAGTTAAATACTTAGTTAATGAAGAATGGGCTCTAACTTCTGATGATATTCTTTTCAGGCGATCTAAACTTGGCCTTATATTGCCTGAAAAAGGTTTAAAAGAATTAAATTCTTATTTGGATAAGTATTTTCAAAATGCTCAAATTTCTGAAAAGATAGCAATTACATGATAACAATATTGAGTTGGAATATCCAAAATGGAGAAGGCGCCGATGGAAATATTTCACTAAATAGAATTGCTGATACTATTTTTAAAATGTGTGACCCTGATGTTATTTGCCTTCAGGAAGTATCTCGTAATTGTGGACTTAAGGATAATACAAAGCCTGACCAATTAAAACAATTGACAAGTTTATTTCAAGGCTACATACCTTTTTACGGTCCAGCTTATGATGTTCTTCGTGATGGTGAGAATCAAAGAGAGCAGTTTGGGAATATCATACTTTCAAAACTACCAGTATTATCTTCTTTTAATCATATACTTCCGCAACCGGCAAATAGCAGTTTCAGACATATGCCTAGACAAGTTACAGAAGTTACCGTTCAAACGCCCTTTTTTCCTGTGTGTATCATGACAACACACTTAGAGTATGGATCTCAAGATCAGCGCTACGAGCAGGTTAAACGAATTTTGTCTATAAAGGATGATATTGACAAATTGTCTAGTAATCCCCCAACCATCCAAGAAAAGAGTCCGTATGACAAACTTGAACGTTCAAATAAATTTGTCATTTGTGGAGATTTTAACTTTAAAACAAATTCTAAAGAATATGACCTCTTTACAAGTCAAAATCATGAAACTCTAATTGACTCTTGGACGCATCTAAATCCAAATTTAGATCATGCGCCTACATGTGGAATATATGACAAAAAACAATGGCCTGATGGCCCTCATTGCAGAGACTTTGCGTTCATAAGTCAAAACCTAAAAAATAATATCAACAGCATTATGATTAATGAGGAGACTGACGCTTCAGATCACCAACCTTTGGTTCTTAGGATTGCTGATTAACTGCAGTCTTTTTGCGCTTTTCTTTAAAGTAGGACTTGTCAGCAATATAGACTGTTTTTCGAACTTCACAATAGACAATACTTTTATCTTTATTTGTTAGTTTCTGAATTGCTACATCACTAATGTCATTTAACACAAGATGGCGACACTGAGAAATTAACTCGTGAACAAGGATAGAACTTCCCGCTCCAGGTAAAAACACCATGGCTTCATTCAAGCGAGGAATTGTCCGCACAAATTTAAGCGTCTGAGTCGCATCCTCTTCGTACCAACCAAACTCATGATCTTCTTTGCCGGTAAATATTGTATTCCAGTATTCGTTCGTACTTTTCATACTAGGATTAGA
>CABXNH010000029.1 GCA_902513495.1 uncultured Gammaproteobacteria bacterium | reverse complement strand
TCAAGAATTCTTTGAAGCATTCTATAAAGCCAGCCTGTCCCTTCTCTGCAAGGCGTGCACTGACCACATGATTCGTCATAATAGAAGTGAGCTAAACGTGTCAAAGTTTTAACCATGCATGTTGTGTCGTCCATGACGATGACTGAGCCCGCCCCTAGCATTGATCCGGAATTTGCTATGCTGTCGTAGTCCATGGTCATTTGCATAGCAGTATCTGCTGTTAAGACTGGCGTTGATGAGCCGCCTGGGATGACCGCTTTAAGCTTTCTACCTTCTTTTAAACCGCCAGCCATTTCTAGTAATTCAGAAAATGGTGTACCCATTGGCACTTCAAAGTTAGCTGGCTTTTTAACATTTCCAGACACTGAAAAACATTTTGTTCCTCCTGAATTTTCGACACCTAAGTCAGCAAACCACTGTCCGCCTCTTGCGAGAATTTCAGGAACTGAAGCAAAAGTTTCAGTGTTATTAATGGTGGTTGGCTTACCATACAGTCCAACGTTGGCTGGGAAAGGAGGCTTAAATCTTGGTTGACCTTTTTTACCCTCAAGAGACTCAAGTAGAGCTGTCTCTTCTCCACAAATGTATGCGCCAGCACCTAGATGAGTATATAAATCAAAAGAAAGAGAACTACCTTTAAGGTTCTTTCCAAGCAAACCCGCCTCATAGGCATCTTTCAAGGCCTCTTCAAAACGATAATAAGGCTCCATAAATTCACCGCGAATATAGTTGTAGCCAACTGATGCATTCATTACGAATCCAGCGATCGCCATACCTTCAATCACAGAGTGGGGATTGTATCTAAGGATGTCTCGGTCATGGCAAGTGCCTGGTTCACCCTCATCTGAATTGCATACGACATATTTCTGACCTTGTTGGTTTCGTGGCATAAAACTCCACTTCAAACCTGTTGGGAAGCCAGCGCCGCCTCGCCCCCTCAGTCCTGAGGTTTTTAATTCCGTAATAATTTCATCTGGTGTCATCTCACCATTGAGAATTTTGCGCCAAACTTGGTAACCCCCATGGGCTTCATAAGTAGCAAAACTTGATGGATTCTCTTTATCTATATTTTTAAAACAAACTTCATTCATTTTAAATCTTCCAAAATTTTATCTAATTTATCAGTTGTCAAATGTTCATGATACTGGTCACCAATCTGGCACATGGGGCCACCGACACAAGCGCCCAAACATTCAACTTTTTTGACACTAACTAAGCCATCTTTACTGACCAGTCCCGTTTTAACTTCAAGTTTATCTTCTAAATACGAAATCAGCTCGTCTGAACCATTTAGCATGCAAGAGATGTTATGACAGAATCTAATGACATGTTTTCCGACAGGCTTATGGTTATAGTTTTCATAAAATGTTGCAACTTCTTGAACACTAATTGCCGGCATGTCTAAGTAATCAGCAACTGCCTGCATTAGTTCTGAATTTATGCTGCCACCGTTCTCTTTTTGAACTATCGTTAATGCTTGCATGACTGCAGAACTTTCATGACCTTCTGGATATTTAGAAACCCAAAGATCAATCTCTTTTTTTGCTTGTTCAGAAATCATCTATCTACCTCACCAAAAACAATATCTTGAGAACCAATAATGGTCACAACATCAGATAGCATATGACCCTTAGACATCTCATCCATTGCTGCCAGATGCGCAAAGCCTGGCGCTCTAATCTTCACTCTGTATGGCTTATTTGCTCCATCTGAGACCAGGTAAACACCAAACTCACCTTTTGGAGCTTCAACTGCTGTGTAGGTTTCTCCCTCAGGCAAACAATAGCCTTCAGTAAACAACTTAAAGTGATGAATCAGTGACTCCATATCATCCTTCATATCTTCTCTTTTAGGTGGCGTCACTTTGTGATCATCAGACATCACTGGTCCAGGGTTAGCTTTAAGCCAAGCGACACACTGATTAATGAGATGAGTAGATTGACGCATCTCTTCCATTCTGACAAGATATCGATCATAACAATCACCTGTCACGCCAACAGGAATTTCAAAATCTAATTGGTCATAAACTGAATAAGGTTCGCTCTTACGAATGTCCCACTCGACTCCTGAACCTCTCAACATAGCACCAGTGAAGCCAAGCTGCATCGCTCTCTCAGGAGAGACTACTGCTATATTGACGAGTCTTTGTTTCCAGATTCTGTTATCCGTTAGTAAATCAGAGTACTGCTTTATACTTGCAGGAAATTTATTTGCAAAATCTTCAATAAAGTCAAGGAGTGAGCCTTGACGGTTTTCGTTGATCTCTTTGAGCTTTTCTTCCGATCTTAACTTGGAATCAAGATACTGTGGCATTGTGTCAGGTAAGTCTCTGTAGACTCCGCCCGGTCTGTAATAGGTCGCATGCATCCTAGACCCACTAACGGCCTCATAGCAATCAATTAAAGTTTCGCGCTCACGAAAGGCGTATAAAAATACGCTCATCGCGCCAACATCTAGAGCATGGGTTCCAATCCACATCAGGTGGTTCATAATTCGAGTAATCTCGTCAAACATGACTCTGATGTATTCAGCGCGCTCTGGCACTTTAAGTCCAAGCATCTTTTCGATACTCATCACATAGGCATGTTCATTACACATCATCGATACATAATCAAGGCGATCCATGTATCCAATAGATTGATTATATGGCTTAGATTCAGCTAATTTTTCAGTACCCCGGTGCAAAAGTCCAATATGAGGGTCCGCCCTTTCAACAACCTCACCATCTAACTCTAAAATAAGTCTGAGGACTCCGTGAGCAGCTGGGTGCTGTGGACCAAAGTTAAGCGTGTAATTTTTCATCTCTGACATACTTACTTCCTTATCACTCTTGGAACATTAACATTTGGCTCGATACTGACCGGCTCATAGACGACTCTTTGCAATTCTTCGTCGTATCTCATTTCAACTTCACCGATCATTGGGAAATCCTTTCTGAGTGGGTGGCCCACAAAACCATAATCAGTCAGAATTCTTCTGAGGTCATTATGGTTCTCAAATAAAATTCCGAATAAATCAAAAGCTTCCCTTTCGAACCAATCCGCACAATTCCAGATTTTAGTCACGGATTGAATCATTAAATTATCAGTAGCAAGAAGTGCTTTAACTCTCAACCTTTGGTTACTTGAAACTGACAGAAGGTGGTAAACAACACCAAAGCGCTGGTCTTTTTGATTGGTTGATTTTTGTACCTGTCGAGCCCTGCCAAAACCTGATGAACTTGCATTTCCATTCCAGTCAGACTCTCCATACGTTAAATAGTCAATGCCACAAAGATCTATCAAAATTTCAAATTTAAATTCATCTTTGAGCCTCTGGCAGACCTCCAAAACATCATCACTATTAATGACAAGGGTAAGCTCACCATAGGCCTCATTCACATTTTTTTTACCAAAGGTTTTGGATAATTTTTGCTTCAATTCTTTCATAATTTAGGTTCTAGCAATCGTGTTGGTTCTTCGGATTTTGTCTTGTAGCTGAAGAATTCCATATAAAAGTGCTTCTGCTGTGGGAGGGCATCCAGGAACATAGACATCAACAGGAACGATTCGATCACATCCTCTAACTACGGCGTATGAGTAGTGATAGTAACCTCCTCCATTGGCACAAGAGCCCATCGATAAGACATACTTTGGTTCTGGCATTTGGTCATAGACCTTCCTTAATGCTGGAGCCATCTTGTTCGTCAGTGTTCCTGCAACAATCATTAAATCTGACTGGCGAGGAGTTGGCCTAAAAACGATACCGAAACGATCGAGGTCGTATCGTGATGAACCAGCCTCCATCATCTCTACAGCACAACAAGCAAGACCAAAAGTCATTGGCCAGAGTGAACCTGTTCTTGCCCAGTTAATAACTTTGTCAAGTGAAGTGGTAACAAATCCTTCTTTCATTAAGCCTTCAATAGCCATATTTCATCCTCATTATTCCCACTCTAAAGCCCCTTTTTTCCACTCAAAGATAAAGCCAACTACAAGAAGAAGTAAAAATATAGACATGGCAACAAAACCAAACCAGCCTAACTTAGCCTGGACTACTGCCCATGGAATGAAAAAAGCTACTTCAAGATCAAAAAGCACAAACAAAATAGCCACGAGATAGTATCGAATATTGAAGTGCATACGTGAGTCATCAAAAGCTGGAAATCCACACTCAAACTGTGAGTTTTTTTCTTCGCTAGGATCACTTGGACCCAGAAGATACCCAACGACTGTAAGGCCTATTCCAAAGGCAATTCCTAGGAAAATAAATACGATAATTGGTAAATAATTTTCGAGCATTGTTTATCCTCAACTAAACAGCGAAATATTATATCAAATTAATCGTAAAACAGCCAGTTAAAAAGTGTTTAATTAACTGGATAAGATAATAAATTAAAGTTGTGTGCCGCCCACAGTTAGCATGTCAACTTTGAGGCTAGGCTGCCCTACTCCAACTGGAACACTTTGCCCATCTTTTCCGCATACGCCAATGTCGGGGTCTAATTGGAGATCATCACCTACCATAGAGATTTGATGAAGCACTTCATCGCCTGCTCCAATAAGAGTCGCTCCCTTGATGGGGGTTGTAATTTTTCCATTTTTAATGAGGTAAGCCTCGTTTGCCGAAAAAACAAATTTTCCTGAAGTAATATCAACTTGGCCACCATCAAAATTTTTAGCATAAATTCCATCTTCAACTGACATCACCATATCATCAAACTTATCAACTCCATTGAGCATATAAGTATTCGTCATTCTGGGCATTGGAATGTGGGCATAAGATTCACGTCTTCCATTCCCTGTGCTTGGCTTATTCATCAATCGGCCATTCATTTTGTCCATCATGTAGCCCTTTAGTAATCCTTTCTCTATTAGAGTTGTCTCTTGAGTAGGTGTTCCCTCATCATCAATCGTTAAGCTGCCTCTTCTATTTTTAATGGTTCCATTATCAACAATAGTGCATTTCTCACTGGCTACTTTTTGGCCAATTTTTCCACTGAACACTGAGCTACCCTTACGATTAAAGTCTCCCTCTAACCCATGTCCAATTGCCTCATGCAACAAAACGCCAGGCCAGCCAGAGCCGAGTATTACTGGCATCTTTCCTGCCGGCGCATCATTAGAATCTAGGGCAACAAGAGCCATGCGGATTGCCTCTTTGGTATAAACTTCTGCCAATGAGTTTTCAGCAAAATAACTGTAATCATATCGTCCGCCGCCGCCACTTGAAGCTTGCTCAACTCTTCCATCATGCTCGACAATGACTGAAACGCTAACTCTAACCATTGGTCTACAGTCGATCTCATAAATGCCATCAGACGAGGCTATTAAAACTTCAGTATAAGCTCCAGAAAGTGAGGCACTAACCTGAACCACTTTTGCCTCTTTTCTTGCCATAGTGTTGATTTGCCTCAATAGGTCAACCTTTTGCTCAGATGTCAAACTATCAAGAGGGCTGATTGCAGCATATTTAGAGGGGTAATGGGTGCTCTTTAAAATTTTAGGAGGCGAATGAGGCTTGCTATTGGATATACCTTTTGCAAAATCTACTGCACCTTGAATTGCTTTCAAATTTAGATCATCTGAATAAGAAAATCCAGTTTTATCACCTGATACGCACCTTGCCCCAACACCATGACTTATATTGTAAGAACCATCCTTAACTATCCCCTCATCAAGCATCCAAGATTCTGCAACGGAGTGCTGAAAATATAAATCAGAGTAATCTGAACCCGTGCCTGACAGAGAACTAAGTAGATTGTATACTTCAACCTCATTAATCTTGTGATCATTAAGTAATTGGTTAATCATAAAACTTTAACTCCGTCTAATTTTTCAATAATCGGCTCAGACCATGGCCCAGTAATCAAAAAAGTTATCTCAACAGCATTATCAAAAAATCCACTCATCACTTCACCGCCAAAAAGCATTTTATCTGCAGCCCAAACACCAAAACCAGCAAGGCCTCCTCCAGCTAAATAAGTGGCCAAAGGTATCGTGTCAGCAATTGCTGGCTGAACATTTGCTGCCAAATTATAGTCTCTTTTAATTAAATCAACTGTTCCAGTTAACTCAATATCACTCTCTTCACTCTCTACAAGAAAGTAGTCCACTTTGGCAACTCCCTCGTTAAATAATAATTTTGCATTGATTTGATCATAAACATAACCCTGTTCTCTAAGTTCACCTCTTGAGAGACGAAGTCTATTAGCTATTGACTCTAAATTAATGAATGAGAGAAGCTTAAATAGGTTTGGATCTTGATTGGTAAAAACGCCCTCTGCAACGTCTGCTTGCATATAACCAGTAATGTTTTGTGGGGCGACTTGCCAAGGCTCACAGTCACAATATAGCCTTAAATCGACATTAAAACCACCACCAATGACAGGCTCATCAACCCCAAATTTATTCAAAAAACTTGATAGATTTTCACTTGAAGCCTTCGCTCTTAGGGCAGTTCTTCCATCAAGCCAGCTACCATTAAAAACTAAATCCTCATCACTGAGTCCAATATTTTCAAAGACCAGGTTTTTGATTTCCATCACATAGTCATGATTGATTAGGTCGGCTTCAAAATTTGGGACTTTTTTGTTATTAACTTTGGAGTCTTTGAGAGATAGATGCAAACTCGGAAATATTTTAGGTGATAGTTTCCAATCATTTATATTATCCAGACTTGAAACATTAAGATCTCTGAGGTTGACAAAATATTTACCACTATCATCAATCAATAAAATCACATCAGCATATAAATCTTCCGACTTTAAAATACTGCTCCATTCATTGGCCGAGCGCTTACTAATAAAAGCATCAATCGAACTGCTTAGATGCGTTAACTTTACTTTTAACCTTGAATTTTCTTCATCAATCCAATCTTTAGGGTTTAATGACATTTGAAAAAGCTCACCGCCAATGAGGCCTTTGCCTCTTGTTCTAATGAGTCCATCTTTAAAAGAAATTTGAGAATTAAATTCATCAATACTGAGTCCTCCATCAAAAAGACTGAGTGAATTCTCAGATACAAACATATCAAAAGTTAATTGTGGCTTTTGGTCAGTATTTTTTTGAAGTGGAACGACTAAGTTAATATTTCCCCAAAGCTTTCCGCTCAGCTCAAACTCATCAAGATAAGCTTTAATTTTATCTGAGACTGAAGTTTTTCTAATAAACTGCTCAACTTTTTGACTGTTTGAATTAAATCTAGCATTGAGTGATAATTTTGCGTCCAGCTTATTAAAATCCCTTGTTGTTATACTCAGGTAACTTAAATCAATGTCCTCAACACTGGCTTGATTTCCTACAATCTTCAAATAGTCATTTGAAAAAGTCACTTTTGCATTGATATCTCTAATAGAAGGCCAGTCAGGGTTTGCATTGATTGTTGCTTTTGTCAGATTGGCAGAAAATTTAGTGTTTGGCGCTTCTATCTCTCCCGACATGTTGAAACGTGTTGTCAACATAATATCTGTCAAAAATCCGTCTTTTAAAACTTCATCTATCCATTGAGCTCCCTCTGAATCTGAGAGCGACTCTGGGATATGCTGATTAATTTTTGATACCTCTATCTGATCGATATAACTCTCAAATTCAAGATAAACTTGGTCTTGTTGATTAAAAATTTTGACCTGTGCTGAAAGATTAAAGTCTTCATTTTGGAGAGAAAAAGGGATTACAACAACATGCTCTTCTCTTGCTTTTACGACATCAATACTTGTATTAATGTTGACCATACTACCAAGCTTTGGGACTTGCGAACTGCTAAAAATAGACTGATCTCGCATGGAAAGACTAATCTTTTGCTTATTTCTCTTTAACTCTATTGGTGCAAGGTCTAATGACTGCTGACCAATGAGTTGAGTTCTATTGATAGAGAGAGATTGAAGTGCTAACAAACCAGATACGCCAATATTAGATAAGACTGATTGCGCATTTATTATTCCAATGTATTCGTCGATGTATGAAGTATCAATCAGCAATTCATTAACGTCAATATGACCGGGTATCTCAATTCCTTTATAAAGCGCCACAAGATCTACATTCCATCTTAAAACATCAACCTTAGCAATTGGTTTCATACCATCTGCACTAATTTGAAGCTCTTTAACTGCTAAAAAAAGTTCATTCTCCTGAAACTCAAGCGATATTTTTTCAATACGAACATCCAGACCACTAATTTCAGACAGACGGTTTTCAATCTGGCCTTTAATCGTTTGAGGGAACAAAATAAGAAAAGCTACTACAGCCAAAACTGCAAGCGCCATGAATGCTGTCACCCAAGTACTAATCTTTAGAATATTAAGGCTTCTTAGGAGGGTTTTTTTTAACATATTTTTGTTGCATTCAACTGCAAGATATTATAACCAAATGTATAATATTGCGGAATTTAATCTAATCCTAGGAAAGATGCAATGAGTCAAGGTACTTCAGGTTCTACAAAATTAATGCTAATCGTTTGGGCGCTTGCCATGATTTTTATCGGCTTTAAAGCACTTAATGCTCCGAGTAGTGATTCATCCCATAGTGAAACTATGGTTGATAATACTGTTTTGGAAAGAATCAAACCAGTGGGTGAAGTTCGGATCGACAATAATACTCAAGTTGCTTCAGCAGAAAGTGTTGAAACTGAAGAACGCTCAGGAGAAGAGATTTATAACAGCAAGTGTGCTGGTTGCCACACATCTGGTGTCATGGGTGCACCTAAGTATGCCTCCTTAGAGGACTGGGCACCAAGAGTAGACCTTGGACTAGAAAAACTCACCTTGTCAGCAATTGCTGGAAAGGGCGGCATGCCTGCCAGAGGAACCTGTATGGATTGTAGTGACAATGAAATAAAGGTTACAGTTCAGTACATACTCGATAGCTTGGAGTGAAGCAAAAAATTTAGTTTAAATTCTGAAAAATTCCTAAACTTTTATTTTTTTCAACATCGCTCCACGGCAAAACTCTTCCATTCATAGCAATATAGACACCAGAACCTAAAAGCTGAAGAGAGCCTAATGCGCAGCCAAAATTAAATAGTGCATCAGAATTACTCACTGCGTAAGGGACCATAGAGCCAAACAAGACGATAGTCTTCTTCATTTCTCGCTCACCTAATAGTTTTGCAGTCTCACACATTGTATCGGTGCCGTGCGTAATTAGAATAAATTGCTCAGCACAATTCTCACAACTCTCTAAGATTAAATGACGGTCTGAGTCAACCATATCTAAACTGTCAATCAGGGTCAACTCCTCTTGAATAATATTGACCTCTATTCTGGACCTTATTATCATTTCAGGGAAATGAGTTTTATCAAATTCTAGCTCACCATTCGATTGATTGTAAACCTTATCAATCGTACCGCCTGTAATCATTAATCTAACTTGCATATATACCTCTAAAAAAGAATTGGTATGTTTAATTATAGCTTCTTTGTCCAAAAATATCAGTCCCAACCCTAACAAGGTTTGCCCCATTCTCTATTGCGATCTCAAGGTCAGAAGACATACCCATTGATAGCGTATCAAGGGAGGGGTATTTAGATATTAATTTTTTCATTACAGAAAAACTATCGCTTGAGTTTTCGGGTTTAGGTATACACATAAAACCCCTTAAACAAATATGAGGAAGTGACATAATCTCTGAGACAATCTCATCAACTTGTTCAATCAATACTCCTGATTTTGTTTCTTCTTTGTCCACATTCACTTGGACAAGAATATTCAATTTACCTAAATTTGGATTTCTTTGATCACTCATCCTCTTAGCAATTTTGACTCGATCAACACTATGAACCCAGTCAAAGTTTTCTGCTATCGAGGCAGTTTTATTTGATTGTATTGGACCTATGAAATGCCACACCAATCCAGACCCTTTAAAGTGCCTAACTTTTTCTAAGGATTCTTGGAGGTAGTTTTCCCCAAAATGTTTTTGGCCTGAATCAAAAGCCTCTTGAATCTCTGAAACCGATCTTGTTTTACTGACGGCAATAAGCTGCACGTTTTGATCAGACTGAATAGAGTCTATTCTTGAATTGACTTGCTTGAGATTATCAGAAATCATTAAAAACTGTTTTCGCATCAAAAACGGGCCCATCAACACAAACCCTTTTCATAGCTGGACCATTCTCAGTCTTGACTTCAACAACACAACCAGCACACCCGCCAACTGCACAGGCCATGTACTCCTCTAGAGAGGCTTGACAGGGCAAGTTGTATTCATTAGCCAGCTTTGAAACAGCCTCGAGCATCGCATTTGGGCCACATGTAAAGATCTCTACTTCTTTAAGATCATTCGAAGACAGGCTATCCAAATAGTTCCTCGCAAGATCAGTAACATAACCCTTATAAACACCCTCATAATCTTGAAGGCTGGCTAGACCACAAGGCACTCTCCATTCCTCTAAAAGCGGCATGGTATGAAATTTGGATGAATGAAATCCCTTCAAACTACTGGGACTTGTATCAAATGGAAAGGGCACCTCAGAACCTAATATAACATAGGGACTATAATGAGCATTATCTTTGATTTTTTGAGCTATCGCAATCATTGGAGGCATCCCAACGCCCCCTCCAATTAAGAGTGGAATTTTTCGGCCTGTAAGATCAAAGCCATTTCCAATAGGTCCAATGACTGACAGAACATCTCCTATCTTTCTCTCTGCAAGTTGTTTGGTGCCCTCGCCTACGATCTTAAAAAGCAAATCAAAAGTTCCATTCTCTTTGTCAACAGACATGATTGAAATAGGCCTTCTCATAGCCAGCATTCCAGAAACTGATAAATGAACAAACTGCCCAGGGCGTGCAGAATCAGCAATTTCTTTTGACTCTAGGGTAATAATATATTGATCGCCCTCAAATTGATAATGCGCCAATATTTGACAGTCGTTAACACTAATTGTGTCTCTGTGTGTTTCAACCATTCGTTGTGATAAGTGTTCCGACGCCTGAATCAGTAAAGACCTCTAAAAGAACAGCGTGTGAGACTCTTCCATCAATAATATGACATCTATTAACACCATTTTCAACGGCAGATAAAGCGCAGCCAATCTTAGGAAGCATTCCGCCATGGATGGTGCCATCATCAATCAGTTTTTTAACTGTTGAAGAGCTCATTCCAGTCATAAGCTTTCCTTTCTCATCCAAAAGACCCGCTGTATTCGTTAGAAGAATTAATTTCTCTGCATCGAGCGACTCTGCAATTGCTCCGGCA
>CABXNH010000028.1 GCA_902513495.1 uncultured Gammaproteobacteria bacterium | reverse complement strand
AAACTTCATTCGCCAAAGGTGTTTTAAGGAAATGCATGAGTGCAGCTGTTGCAGAGCTATCTTTAGCAACTGCCCATAGCGTACCCGCACCTAATACAGGCTTGCCTAAATCTTCTCCAGCAAAGGCTGGAAAATAGAAAAAGTCAGCATCAACACCAATCTCAACATCTTCCGGGAAGAATGCTGGGATAAAGCTCGCTTGACGATGCATATAGCAACGAGGAGGGACCGCAAATAAGCCATCAGGACTATCACGGAAGTCGGTTGATGCAACGGCTCCAGCACCACCATCGTTGTACGCGTCGTTCTTAGCAAAGCTACCAAAGGTATTAATTGCATTTATAACACGCTTATCATTGAATGGAATTTCATTGGCAACCCACTGGTCATATACTGAAGGGGATTGTGTACGAAGCATAATGTCTTCAACCCAGTCAGTTGCAGGCCATCCTGTGGCACCGCCTGAACCGAGACCAATACACCAGGGCGTCCCACCATCGGCAACTATTTGATCACTGAGTGCAATCAACTCTTCCATAGTATTTGGAATTTCATAGCCACCATCTTCAAAGTTTTCAGGTGAATACCAGACTAAACTCTTAACATCAGCCTTAAAGAAGAAACCATACAATTGATCGTTTCCATTTTCGTCAGCATAAGTACCTAAATCAACCCATGATTGGCCAGCTGAATAATTCTCACGTACCCAATCAGCCGTACGCTCACCCAAAGGAACTAGACCACCTTTTGCAGCCATATCTGCAGCTAAACCAGGCTGTGGAAAGATAGCAATATTTGGAGGACTTCCTCCTTCGATATCAATTAAGATTTGTTGTTCAAAACTATCAGAACCAGTATAGTCTACATTCGCGCCAGTAGCGTCTTCAAAGTATTGAAATACGCTTTCAACCATTTTTTGGTCAGGACCTAACCATGGCCCAAACACGGCAACGGTTTGACCTGATAAGTCCATAGATTCAAAAACAGCTAAATCACCCCAATGAAACTTACTATCGCCCCCGACAGGAAACTTTGCAGCTTGTGCAGAGCCAGCAGTTAGCATGGAGACACCAATTGCTAATCCTAATAGGGATTTCTGTATTTTTTTCATAATTATATTACTCCTGTAAATATTAATAATAGCTTTAGTCATACCATGATAAAAAAACTATTATTTGAACGAAAATAACCTCTTTTGCCTCTTAAGTTGTAAATTTTTGGAAGCGTTTCCAATTATAAACATAAACAATATAACTTGTCAACGGTTAATTGAAATATAAATAAAAAAATAAAAATAAAAGGGTATAAAGCCTATAATAACCCAATAATTGGGCATTAAAAGATCTTAAAGAGTAATTAAAGATGGCAACAATAATTGATGTAGCAAAATTAGCTGGCGTAGGAATTGGAAGTGTTTCCAGAGTTATTAATGGGAAAGGCTCTGTGTCAGAAAAAACCAAACAAAAGATTAATAATGCTATTGAAGCACTTAACTATAAACCGAACAACTCTGCACGCTCATTGGTATCAAAAAAATTCAACACGATTGGAATTTGGGGGACCGAATTAGCGGGTACATTTAATAGTCAAACGCTCCGAGTTATTGACCATGAACTTATCAATCATGGAAAACATTGTCTTGTAACTAATGGCGATATAAGCACTAAAGACAATCCTAATGCAGCGATCCAATCGGTTGATGATTTAATTAGTAAAGGTTGTGATGGAATTATATTTTGGGGTACAGATATTTCTAACTATGATATTACCTATATCGAAAAATATTATCCAAATATTGTTTTGCTTAATAATCATATTCAACAAATTGATGAGAAATGCTTTTATTTTGATCACTATAGGGCTGGATATATGGCTGCTCAACATTTAGTTGACAATGGACACAAAAGTATCGCTTGTATTACCGGTGATTTAAAGACTGAAGATGGCAGACAAAGACATCAAGGTTTTTTAGATTCACTGAATGACAACGCTGTTGCTATCTCACCTGAGTATATCGTTGAAGGTGATTATAGTTTTTTAAAAGGCCGTCAAAGCATTTTAGATTTACTAAAGCGAGACCTTGGATTTAGTGCTGTTTTTTGCGGAAATGATAAAACAGCAATGGCAGCCATATCTACCCTTGTAATTAATCAAATTAGAGTCCCCGAAGACATCTCCATTGTTGGTTATGATGATTATGATATGGCGGCATTTACTTCGCCTTCTCTGACTACCATTCGAGTTCCATTTGATGATATGGCATTGGCTGCTGTAAGGTACTTATTAAATAATCTCTACGACTTGAATTTGACTATTCAGCATAATTTTCAAGTAGAACTTATACAAAGAAATAGCGTTAAAAATATTAGCTAACGACTTAAATTATTGACTTGTGGATGGTAAATCTCTTATTTTGCTGTGCTATAGGCAAAATTCCGCTTATCATAGTTCTCAATTACATTTAGAGAGTAATGTATGATGAACCATTCAATAAGCAAAAAGTAAGTGAAAAATAAAGCTGATAATCCTTTATACACTTTAACCAACACACTGTATTTTGTGGCTTTTCTTTGTGGTTTGATTGTTCTCTATTGGGGTCATTTTCTAATTGTTGATAATCACACAAACGATTTACGTCTTAAGGCGTCTGAGAGTGTTGTTATATATCAAGATGACTTAAATGATGAGTTAACCCGTTTCAGTTTTTTGCCATATGTTGTAGCGAGAGATGAACATCTGATCAAGTGGTCTTTTAACGAGCCCAATAAAGCCAATCTTGCACTCGAAAATATTGTCAAAGCATCCGGCACTACTAATCTTTATATTCTAGATAATAAAGGTACAACACTTGCATCTAGCAATTGGCGAAGTGATGTATCTTTTGTTGGAAAAAACTATGCCTTTCGACCCTATTTTTTAGATGCAATGTCCGGTAACAATGGATACTTTTTTGGTATTGGTACAACATCAAAATTACCCGGTTTTTTCATTTCTTCACCTGTAAGAAATGGAGAAAATATCATAGCTGTTGCTGTTACTAAATTAAACCTTTCAGCACTTGAAAAGTCATGGAAAGATTCAGGTGAAATAATCTTTGTCACGAATGAGGATGGTGTCGTTGTTTTAAGCAGTGAAAGTGAATGGAAATACCACACCTTATCACCCTTAAGTCAGCTACAGAAAGAAAAAATAATGAAACAAAAACAATTTGCCGGGTTGAAGCTTGATTTACTTACAGGCGAACCTCAAAAAAACATCAACAATATAGATATTGACGGCATACCTTTCTTATATGAGACATTATCAATAGATAGTGCAAACTGGAAAATACACTACTTATTACCCAAAACAAATATTAACCAACTAACAATTATTACTTGGGCAAAAATTGGTTCGATTGCCTTAGGATTAATTGCGTTTTTATTGCTATTAAGGCTCATGCAGTCACGCTGGAGATTAAAAATCTCACGCCAAGAATCGGAAGATCTACGTAAATTAAATGAACAGCTCACTATAGAAATAGCTCAAAGACATGAGACAGAAAAAAAACTACTGGTTGCACAAAAAGACATTAAACGAACCAGTAAGTTGGCTGCAATGGGGCAATTGTCTGCCTCTATTGTGCATGAGCTCGGACAGCCTTTATCAGCAATGAAGAACTACATTGCAAGTGCACAGCTCCCACCAAAAGAAGATGAAACCTCAGCTGGCAATGAAAAATCTATACTTCCCAAGCTTGATGCTTTGGTAATTCGAATGAGTCAAATTTCCAAACAGCTAAAATTTTTTGTGAGAAGCAATGAAAAAGAATTACAAGTATTTGATATTCGAGAATCTCTAGATAGGGCTCTAGAATTGCTATCTTCTGATCTAAAAATAGATGGCATCAGGCTCATTATAGATTGCGAAGAAAAACCGTTCTTTATCAGGGCTGGAAAGGTTCGTATGGAGCAAGTTTTTATAAATCTTATTAACAATGCCAGATTCGCTCTGCAAGAGAGCAAAAACAAGCAAATAAACATCAGTATCGATACCTCTGATAATAATTCTCATGAGTTTAATTTGTTGACCAATAATTTAGAACTAGAAGAGCCTATAAAGCAAGTATTGATTGTAAAAATTGAGGATACAGGCAAAGGCATGTCAGAGGATACGTTAGAAGCCTTGTTTGATCCTTTCTATACGACCAAGCCCTCTGGAGTAAGTCTTGGGCTAGGCTTGACAATCTCAAGTAACATTATTCATGAATTTAATGGCACTTTGACGGCCAAGAACAATACCGACCAAGGCGCCTGTTTTGTGATTACACTGCCACTAGAGACATGAGTCAAATATCTCAAAAATTTATTGCCATCGTTGATGATGACCAAGCAATGAGAGAGTCAATTTCTGACTATCTCACCCGCGCCAACTATCACGTAAAAACCTACAGCAGTGGTGAAGAGTTTTTAACTGAATCTTTTGATTTGAATATCAGCGTGGTTGTAAGTGATTTAAGGATGCCCGGAAAGAATGGAATGGACGTGTTAAAAGAGCTCCGCTCTAAAAATGAAACGCTACCTGTTATTTTGATTACTGCTCATGGCGATATTCCAACCGCGGTAGAAGCTATTCAGAATGGTGCTTTTGACTTTATCGAAAAGCCATTCGAACCTCAAAACTTAAGATTAATGATCGAGCAAGCCTTAGCTAATTATCAATCAAAGTCAGATAAATCAGCCCTAAAAAGTCAATCAATCAAGCAATTAGCGATTGAGCAAATATTGGTTGGTCAGAGCGATACTATGTCAAAATTTCGTAATCAGCTGATTGATTGTGCCAATCATTTAAAAAACCTTGTTTTGGTAGGCGACAAAGGGACTGAAAAAACAATTATTGCAAAAATCATCCATCAACAAAGTCCTCTGAGCCATCTCCCATATGTCCACGTAAATTGTAAAATCGTATCGGAATTATTGTTTGACAAGATGTTTTTAGGTCAAGAAGGTGCATTTTCGAGAGTTGGTGAGGGGGTTGTTTTTTTAGAAGACATTGATAGTCTTCCAGTTGAATGTCGTAAGCGTTTACTTAATGAATTAGAAAGAAGGGTCTTTCAGTATGAATACAGACCAAAAATCAAAGTCAAGATGCCACAAATAATTTGTTCTATGGTTGAGCTTCCTCAATCCGTAGAAAAGCACTCCTTGATAGGGGTAATTTTATCTAGAATCGGCAAGGTACAACTTCAAGTGCCATCTTTAAAAGAAAGGCCTGATGATATTATTGAACTGTTCAACATGTATCTGACTCAGGCAGCAAATCAACACCAGGCATCAATACCTTCATTATTGCCGGAAGATGTGTTGACCTTGTCTTCCTACGAATGGCCGAAAAACCAACGCCAATTAAAGCAAATTGCTGAGCAGTATGTAAGGCTAAATCGAACAAAACGCGTCTCAATTTCTCATCTGCTCGATGTCAATCCAAATGAAATGATTGACATATCTAGGCAATCAAATAAAAATCTTAGAACCTTAATGCAAGATTTTGAAAGGCAATTAATCATTCAGGCTATGATTGAGTGTTCTGGAAACATTAGTCAAGTCTGTAGTCTGTTAAAAATTCCAAGGCGAACATTAAACGAAAAGCTATTGAAGCATGAACTAAATCGCACAATGTTTATATAGAGCGTTTTATATAAAAACCTAAATTATTATTAAATAGGCTGATTTCCGCCTATTTTCAAGCCAAAATCCGCCTACCACAATAAATGATTATTAACTAGAATGAACATTGAACTTAGTTTTTTTTATGTTTTTTATGAAAACTTTGATTCATTTAATAATTAATAGGAGTCTAATATGTTTAAGAAAATACTAAGTGCAGCGGTAACAATGCTTGCACTTTCGGGACTGATGCTCAGTCCTATGGCTATGGCTGATACAATTAAGCTAGGTGCCGCTGTCTCTTTGTCAGGTAAGTACTCAACAGCGGGTAATCATACTCAAAAAGGTTATGACTTAGGTCTCAAATATGTCAATTCTTTGGGTGGCGTAGTTGTTGATGGAAAAAGTTACAATCTGGAAGTTATCTACTATGATGATGAATCTACCCCAGCGCGCGGAGCTTCATTAGCAGAAAGATTAATTCTAAGAGATAAAGTTAATTTTATGTTAGGGCCATATAGTTCTGGTCTAACCAAAGCTATCGCACCGGTAACAGAGGAGCATGGAGTGCCAATGGTTGAAGCAAATGGCGCCTCTCGCTCATTGTTTAACCAGGGATATAAATATATGTTTGCTGTGCTATCAACTTCAGAGCAATACCTTCAAGAGGCTGTTAATCAGATAGCAATTAAAGCTGGTAAACCAGCATCTGAAATAACGGTAGCTCTTGCAATTGAGAACGATCCATTCTCTCAAGATATTAGAGCTGGCGTTCTTGATGATGTTAAACGTCACGGCATGAAAGTCGTCATTGATGACAAGCTGCCAAGAGATCTAAGTGACATGACATCTACTTTAGTTAAGGTAAAAGCTCTAAAACCAGACCTACTTGTTGTATCTGGTCATTCTAAGGGTGCAGCATTGTCAGTTAGACAAATGAACGATCTTGGTGCCAGTGTCAATATGCTTGCAATGACTCATTGTGAGTCAGCTAAGCTTCATGACACTGAAAAGTTTGGCACTCTGCCTAATCACGCTCTGTGTGCGGCTCAATGGTCTCCGAGTGTTTCTAGTACGGGTGCTGTATTTGGATCTGCAATGAATTACTCTAAAATCTTTGAAGATACATATGGCTATGTGCCGCCATATCAGGCTGCAGAATCAACTGCTGCGGTTATCGTCATGGCAGATGCTATAACTAGAGCCAATTCTGTTGACAAGGACGCTGTGAGAGATGCTCTTGCTGCAACTGATCTGTCAACTTTTTATGGCCAGATTAAGTTTTCAGAGGCAGGCAATAATATTGCAAAACCAATGATTTTACGTCAACTTATTGACGGTAAATATTATGTTGTAGCTCCTGCCAATGTAGCAGAGGCTGAACTTGTATATCCACGCCCATAATTGGAGTGTATAGAGAGTTCTTATAAAATTAAGAGGCAGTGCTTATGCGCTGCCTTTTAAAAATAACTATTCATAAAAGAGTGTTATCAAATGATTACCTATATACAAATATTAATTAGCAGTCCAGAGTTCCTTGCCCAACTAATCATTAATGGTCTACTGGTTGGCGCTATATTTGCATTAATCGCCTATGGATTGGCATTAATCTGGGGGGTGATGGATATAATCAATTTTGCTCAAGGTGAGATGGTTATTTTTGGCGGCTATCTAACCTATACCTTATTTTATCAATTTGGAATTCATCCAATACTTACGATTCCAATTGTCGCTATTGCACTATATATATTCGGTTTACTTATTTACAAGAGCGTTATCAATCGGTTACTGGGCGAAAAAGATATCTTTATTACCATATTGGCCACCTTTGGATTAGCGATACTTATGCAGCAATTGATGCAAGCAATTTTTGGGCCAGATGTTGTGACAGCAAATCCAGAGCTTGGCATGTTGTTCCTATTTGATGGACAATTAATAATCTCCAATGTACAGTTAGTTAGTTTTTTTATTGCTGTTTTTGTTGGTGTCGCAATGTTTATCTTAATGAAATATTCTCGTATGGGGCAAGCCATCCGAGCAACCGCCCAAAATCCCCGTGCATCTAGAATTTTAGGAATTAATATTGAAAAAGTTTATGCCAATACATTTGCTATTAATGCTGCTCTGTGTGGTATTGGAGGGTCTTTAGTAGTGATGGTTTGGACAATACATCCGTTTATTGGTCTGGTCTATACATTTCGTTCATTCATGATTGTTATTCTGGCTGGATTGGGTAATTTTTTAGGGATCATTTTTGCGGGTATGGGAATCAGCTCACTTGAAAATGTCACTGGCTTTATTATCGGAGCAGAGTTCCAAGCTGCGGTTATCTTTTGTCTGTTAGTGATCATTCTTGTTACTCGGAGTATCAGGGCAAGAAAAAGACGCGAATACATTCAATAATTGAGGTAAGTAATGATGAAAGAAAACAAACAAAATACTTTGATTTGGTTAGGCCTTGCGATCTCTGCTATTGTGCCGCTACTTCTGCCAAATCATATAACAGTGCTTACCTATATTTGGGTAATGATTATTCTAGCACTAACTTGGGATATGCTCGGTGGACAAACCGGCTATACCTCTTTCGGAAACATTTTATTTTTTGGGGTTGGGATGTATGTCTGTGCGGTTGTCCAAAGAGATATGTTTTCAAGCGGCTTGGAGCGGTTTGAACGAGTTTCTGAAATTGTAGTAAACTTGAGCGTAAGTGAGTACTTTATCAGTCTTGCTATTGGCACTATTTCTGGTGCTATTGTAGCTGTAATTCTTGCCATAATTCTTGGCTCAGGAATCTTGGGTATGCGTGGACACTATTTCGCAATATGCACCCTTGGGTTAGGTCACGCCGCTGCAGAAATAACGAGCGGAATCGAATACCTTGGTGCAGGCTCAGGAATGGTGGCTCCACTATATCCAAGTGAATTCTTAATGGGTAAAGAGGTATTTTATTACTACTCATTTTTATTGGTTGCTGTTGCTACATTCTTTCTCTTTAAAAAGATCTATAAAAGTCAGTTCGGATTAGCACTTAACGCTATTAGAGACAATGAAAATAAAGCAGAATCAATGGGCATACATACTACTCAATATAAAATTGCTGGCTGGTCTATTTCAGCTTTCTTTTTGGCCATTGCTGGTGCAGGTGTTGGCAATGTAATCGGTTTTATTGATCCAGTTGAAATCGCTTTTTCAGGTCCAACGTTCGGTGTTTGGATGATTGTTATGGCAATACTGGGCGGTAAAGGAACTATATGGGGTCCTGTACTAGGTGCAATCATATTGTATTCAGCAAAAGAAACCTTCTGGACTTATTTATTAGGTTGGGATAAGGTCGCACTTGGTCTTCTTATTTTAATTGTAGTTGTTTATTTTCCAAAAGGGATATTGGGTTACTTTAAAGATAAAAAACAGTTAAGCGATAGTGTCTTGTCTCCAAAAGGAGAAGGTTAATGAATCTTTTAAATGTTAAATCTGTCGATAAGTCTTATGGTGGTGTCATTGCTAATCATGATGTTTCTCTCAATGTTCCAGAAGGAAAAATAGTCGGAATTATAGGACCCAATGGTTCTGGAAAAACGACATTATTTAATTCAATTGTGGGGCATCATCCGATAGACTCTGGTGAAATTAATTTTGACGGCAAAGAAATTTCGTCACTAACCATCCCAAAAATAGCAAGACTGGGAATGCTTAGAACTTTTCAACAGACACATATCTACGGCAAAATGACTTGCGTACAGAATATGCAGATCAGTTCAGATATTGACGCAAACTGGAAAAGAATTTTTAATCCATTTTCAAAGGAAGTTGATGAAATGGTAGATGAATTATTGGCATTTGTTGGTTTGTACAAGAAGCGCTTTTTGTTAGCTGGAGATTTGTCATTTGGACAACAGAAACTATTAGAGTTTGCAATGTCATTAATGAAAAAACCAAAAATGTTATTGCTTGATGAGCCGACTGCCGGTGTCAACCCAACCTTGATTAATGGACTCATTGATCGTCTTCGACAAGTCAATGAAGAGAAAGGGATAACGCTACTGGTCATAGAACACAATATGCGAGTGGTTATGAATCTTGCCGAACACATATACTGTTTGGCGAATGGAACAATGCTTGCAGACGGCAAGCCAGATGAAATACAAAATGATAAGCGCGTAATTGACGCGTATTTAGGAAATTAAAGATGCCAAAAAAAATACACGGTTACGGACAAGGTGACGTAGAAACTGTAATTTCAGTTGAAGATGTAGATAAGCAAGCAAGTTCTTTAAAAAAAGGTAATCTGACTACAGATGAACTGGACGCATTAACAAACAATAAACCACACCTATCGATAAATAAACTGAAGGCTGGTTATGGAGAAATGGAAATCCTCCATGATATTGATTTGCGTATAGGCGATGGGCAGTCACTGTGCTTAATAGGCCCAAATGGTGCTGGAAAATCAACAATTCTACACAGTATTTTTGGCTTTACTAGAATTTTTAGCGGCGACATTAGTATCGGCGGCAAACAGATAACAAGCCTCACTCCAAATGAAAAATTAAAGGACTCTGGCATCGCCTATATATTGCAGGACAACTCTGTTTTTCCAAGTATGACGGTTGAGGAAAACTTATTGATGGGCGGATTCCTGTTGGATAAAACAGCCGATGCTAAAAAGGCTGTTGATGAAGTATTTTCAGAGTACGAACGCCTTAACAAGCGCAGAAACAACAAGGCAAGCTCTCTTTCTGGAGGCGAAAGAAGGCTACTAGAAATAGCCAGAGCTTTAATAATGAATCCGAAAGTGCTTTTGGTTGATGAGCCTTCAATTGGACTGGAGCCTAGGTTTATTAACATGGTCTTCGAAATACTGCAAGATTTGCAAAGAAATCAAGGAAAAACTATTATTATGGTCGAGCAAAATGCCAAAAAAGGTCTAGAGTTTTGCGATATTGGTTATGTTATTGTGTCTGGTGAGCTGGTGTTAGCAGACTATGGTAATAATTTATTAGAAAATGCAGAAGTAGGCAAGCTGTTTCTTGGTGGCTAATAATTAAATAAAAAGCTTATTTCTAAGGCATATTAACAGTTTATGAAAATAGCTCGAAAATCCCCTGAAATGCTAATATTTTTTATGACAGTTGCTTCTGCAATAGGGTTTGCAGTATGGATGAACTTAGTTAATAACTTTGCGATAGAAAGGGTTAACTTTACCGGCGCAGAAATAGGAATTCTGCAAAGTATTAGAGAGATACCAGGATTTTTAGCTTTCACTGTCATATTTGTCTTGGCCTTTATTAGAGAGCAAAAAACAGCTTATATTGCTTTATTGCTTCTTGGTCTAGGAACTATGTTTACTGGACTTTTTCCGACAAATATGGCTTTTATCATTACAACGCTAATCATGTCTATTGGTTTTCATTATTATGAGACTATTTCAATTTCCCTGTCATTGCAGTGGGTCGACAAAGATAAAACAGCTGAGTTTTTAGGAAAAGTTATCGCAGTACGTTCTGCTGCATCAATAGCAACTTTCGCATTGATATGGTTGCTTTTTACACAATTGCATTTAGATTATATTTGGATCTATATGGTTGGTGGCGGAGCTACAGTAGTAATCGTATTATTTTGCTGGAGATATTTCATAATCTTTCCTGACAAGGTCTACCAAACAAAAAAAATTGTTCTAAGAAAACGCTACTGGTTGTACTATGCATTGCAATTTATGAGTGGCGCTAGAAGGCAAATTTTTATGGTTTTTGCAGGCTTTTTGATGGTCGAGAAGTTCAATTTCAGTGTTGCTGAAATTTCACTACTCTTTATCGTTAATTCATTAATTACTATTCCTTTGGCGCCAAGAA
>CABXNH010000027.1 GCA_902513495.1 uncultured Gammaproteobacteria bacterium | reverse complement strand
CTGAAAGGTTATTTTGAAGCTGTTCAGGTTTAATATTCATTTGGTATTCTAAAGTTGCACTGGCTTAGGATGCAGAAGCAGATTATGTATGTCTAAAAACATTATGTCATAGTTATAAAAAATATTGATTAAACCTTGAAAAATGCCATCAAACGCTATATATAAAAAACAATAGGGTATATTTACCTTTCTAATTTAGGATAAATTTAAGTTTATGTACAAGAATATTTTACTATGGTTGGTCCTTGGAAGTGTGCTTGCATCGCTTTTTGGGCAATTTAATATAGCTGATGAAAAGAATGAGATGAGTTACTCTCAGTTCATTCAAAATGTGAAGCAAGGAAGCGTCTCAAGCGTTAAGATTGCAGGTAGTAACATCAGTGGTGTAACTGCTCTTGGTGAAAGGTTTGAAACCTATAGTCCTGGTGACCTTGGACTGATGGGCGACTTGTTAAACAATGGCGTTTCAGTTGAGGCAACACCTCCTGCCAAAGAAAGCTTTGTCAAACAGTTAATCATTTCGTTGGCACCTATCCTGCTTTTAATTGGTGTCATTATGTATACGATGCGTGGTGCTGGTGGAGCAATGGGTGGAAAAAATCCAATGTCTTTTGGTAAATCAAAAGCGCGATTAATCACCAAGGATGAGTCTCATGTCACTTTTGATGACGTTGCTGGTGTTGAAGAAGCCAAAGAGGAAGTTGGTGAGCTCGTTGATTTTCTATCTGATCCTAGTAAGTTCACTAAGGTGGGCGGTAAGATTCCGAAGGGTGTCCTTATGGTTGGTCCTCCAGGAACAGGTAAGACTCTCCTTGCAAAGGCTGTTGCTGGTGAGGCAGACGTCCCGTTCTTTTTCATTTCTGGATCAGATTTTGTAGAAATGTTTGTGGGTGTTGGTGCTTCTCGAGTAAGAGATATGTTTGATCAAGCTAAGAAGAACTCTCCTTGTATTATATTCATTGATGAGATTGATGCCGTAGGTCGTCAGCGCGGAGCTGGTATGGGTGGTGGCCATGATGAACGTGAGCAGACACTGAATCAAATGTTAGTTGAAATGGATGGCTTTGAGGGCTCTGAAGGAATCATTGTTGTTGCTGCAACAAACCGACCTGATGTTCTTGATCCCGCGCTTTTAAGACCTGGAAGGTTTGATAGAACAGTGACTGTTGGGCTTCCTGACATTAATGGACGCGATGCGATTTTAAAAGTTCACATGAGGAAGCTACCTATTGCAAAGAATGTGAAGTCAATGGACATTGCTAGAGGAACGCCTGGTTTTTCTGGTGCGGACTTAGCAAATCTAGCTAATGAAGCGGCATTGATTGCAGCTAGGTTCAGTAAGAAGCTTGTCGGCATGAAAGAATTTGAAAAAGCGAAAGATAAAATTATGATGGGCGCCGAGCGAAAAGGTATGGTGATGGATGATTCTGAAAAAGAAATGACAGCTTACCATGAGGCTGGCCATGCCATTGTTGGTCGTTTGATGCCAGAGCATGACCCAGTATACAAGGTCAGTATCATTCCTAGAGGAAGGGCCCTCGGTGTGACGATGTTCCTTCCTGAAAAGGATAGTTACAGTATTTCAAAACGCAAACTTAATTCACAGGTAGCCTCATTATTTGGCGGTCGAATTGCTGAAGAGATTGTCTATGGTGAGGATGCGGTGACTACGGGCGCAAGTAACGATATCGAGCGTGCTACTGAAATAGCACACAAGATGGTTAAACTTTGGGGCATGTCCAGTGTCATGGGGCCAATGGCCTATGGAGAAGACGAGGGAGAAGTCTTCCTTGGACGCCAGGTTACAAAGCATAAACATATTTCAGATGAAACGTTTACCAAGGTAGATAGTGAAATCCGCAAGATTATCGATACAAACTATTCGACAGCTTACAAGATCATTGAAGACAATAGAGATATATTGGATGCAATGGCTGCAGCTCTGGTTGAGTTTGAAACGATTGATACTAATCAAATCGATGATTTAATGGCAAGAATACCTATGAGAGAAGCAGCTGAAGTTGTGGATTCTGATGAGGTCTCTTCAGAACTCGGCACTGGAGGTAAAGATTCAAAGAGCTCTAAATCTTCATCAGACACCAAAACTGATGCAGATGGTGGTACTGAGCAGTTTGCATAATTTATACTTACTGTGATTGTCAGTCAGCCAATCATTATGGGTGTTCTCAATGTAACACCCGACTCTTTTTCTGACGGTGGAAAGTTTTTTGATGCTAACTCCGCCATTGACCAGGCCACAACAATGGTCGAGGAAGGGGCTGGCATTATTGATATTGGTGGTGAATCGACACGACCAGGCGCAAAGGCTGTCAGCGTCCAAGACGAGCTTAATCGAGTCATACCGGTTATTGAAGCTCTTAAAGGAAAAATTAATGTTCCGATCTCCATTGATACTTCTAAGCCTGAAGTCATGGAGAGGGCTGTTGGGGCTGGCGCCAGTATGATCAATGATGTTAATGCACTACGCTCCGCTGGTGCGTTAGATATGGCAGCAAAACTTAAGACTGATATATGCCTCATGCATATGCAGGGAAGTCCAAGAACAATGCAGAATAACCCGACCTATGAAGACGTTGTTAAGGATGTTAAAGTGTTCTTTAAGGAACGAATTGAAGCCTGTAAGCTTGCGGGAATAGATCTGAGCTTAATTACACTGGACCCCGGATTTGGCTTTGGAAAAAAATTAGGTCATAATATAGCTTTGTTAAAGAATCTCTCAGAGTTTCACGAATTTGGTGTATCCATTCTAGCGGGACTCTCTAGAAAGTCAATGATTGGAACCCTTCTGGGTGACAAAGACGTTGATTCAAGAATGGTTGGGAGCGTGACAGCGGCATTAATCGCTGTCGAAAATGGGGCTGATATTATAAGAGTCCATGATGTTGCAGAGACGTATGATGCGCTAATAGTCTGGCAACAAATTAAGAATTTTAGGGAGTAATTTTGAGTAATTTTTTTGGAACAGATGGTATTCGCGGTGAAGTTGGCAAGGCGCCGATTACTGCTGATTTTTTATTAAAAGTGGGTTGGGCAGTTGGCTCTGTTTTAAGAGAAAGTGGAAGTGCGAGCGTCATTATTGGAAAAGATACCCGAGTTTCAGGCTATTTATTTGAGTCAGCACTTGAAGCTGGATTCCTATCAGCTGGCGTCAACGTTGGCATGCTTGGCCCGATGCCTTCTCCCGCTATAGCCTACTTGACGCAAGCATTTGGGGCAACAGCTGGTGTCGTTATCAGCGCATCCCACAACCCTTACCAAGACAATGGAGTGAAGTTTTTTTCATCTAAAGGTGTCAAGCTGAGTAACGACATTCAGAAAGCGATTGAAAAGAAAATCTCTATGCCAATGGTTAGTGTTGATTCAGCAGCGATTGGAAAAGCAAAGCGCTATGAGCAGGCGCTCGGGAGATATATTGAGTTTTGTAAATCGACATTCGACAAATCAACTGATTTGTCCCATTTAAAAGTTGTAATTGATTGTGCCAATGGCGCAACTTATCATATCGCTGAAGACGTATTTACTGAGCTCGGCGCCTCAGTGACAATGATTAATAATTCACCTGACGGCTACAACATAAACCGAGAGTGCGGCGCAACTGACACGGTTCATCTCCAGCACGAGGTGGTAGAAAATGGTGCTGACCTTGGTATCGCTTTCGATGGCGATGGCGACAGGCTCATTATGGTTGATCATAAAGGTGAAAAAGTAGATGGAGACGAGTTAGTTTTTATTATTGCGAAAGCATGGAAAAATAGGGGTAAATTAAAATCAAACATCGTTGTTGGAACTAAGATGACCAATTTAGGGATGCGTAATGCATTGTCAGACAATGGAGTAAGCTTTATTGAAGCTGATGTTGGAGACAGGCATGTCATGGATCATTTAATCAAAAACAAAGCAATTCTTGGCGGAGAAGGTTCTGGGCATATCATCTGTTTGAATAAGTCCATGTCAGGTGATGGCATCATAGCAGCACTTCAAGTCTTAGAGATTGTAGCAAAATCTGGACAATCGCTATTCGATCTGAAAAGCGCGATGACTAAATATCCACAAGTTCTTATTAATATTAAAACTCAAAATAAGATTGATCTTAATGATTCAAAATTAGTGGAAGTCATTGAAACTGTTGAGTCAAAACTCTCTGCTACCGGACGCGTTTTAGTTAGAAAATCAGGGACTGAGCCTTTAGTTCGCGTTATGGTAGAGTGCTCTGACGGTGCTCTGGCTACTGAATCTGCCAAGCAAATATCAGCAGCAATTCAATCAATGTAATTACAAAGTAATTACTGTTTCATTACTAGCATAATTTAATATTATGGTTTTCACTCCAGTTGACATAGTAATCATTTCATTCATCTTTATCTGGATTGGTTTTGTTAGGACAGGGCTTGGATTTGGTGGCGCTGTTCTGGGGCTACCACTATTAATGTTGGTTGGAGGCTCACCAATTGATTGGCTACCAATTATTGGGATACATTTGCTATTTTTCTCAGGAATTGCGCTTGCAAAATCACTAAAAAAAGTTGATTGGAGTTATTTAAAGCAGTCACTTCCATGGATTTTGCCTGCAAAAATTATTGGCGTGATTGGACTAATAAGCCTGCCACCAACAGTGATGACTGTGATCGTTTATTCGATAACATCATTTTATGCATTAACATGGATTATGAATTTTCAAATTGCCTCTCGTGAAGGTTGGGGTAGTCGATTACTCCTTATACTCGGTGGTTATATTTCAGGGACCTCATTAAATGGCGCCCCACTTTTAGTCGCCGTCTATATGCAAAATATAGAAGTCAAAAAGCTCAGAAATACTTTGTTTGTCTTGTGGTTCTTACTGGTGACAATTAAGATGAGCGCATTTTTGATGGTGGACGTATATATTAATTGGCAGTTTTCTTTGATGTTCATACCAGTAGCAGGGCTGGGACACTTTATAGGATTAAAAGTACACGACCGAATCATTGAGAACGATACCCAATTTAAGAGATGGATGGGCAGTGTACTGATTGCTATATGTATTGCAGGTTTATCAAAGACATTCTTTTATTAGATTAGCCCGCAACGAGCTGCTCCATTTTGGTTAATGGTATTTCGGTTGTGCTTTTAATTTCTTCAATTGCAAAGTTAGAAGTCACCTTTAGAAATTTAACTTTTTCAATTAAGTTTTTATAAAAATTATCATAGCTCTCTATGTCACTAACAACAACTTTAAGAAGGTAATCTGTTTCACCACTCATACGATAACATTCAATTACTTCGGGTATCTCTTTTATGGTTTCAGCAAAAACACTAATTCTCTCTTGATTATGATTAGTGACCGTGACTGCCACCATCGCAGTGACATTAGAGCCCACCCTCTTCCGATCAACCAGAGCGACTGTCTTGTTTATGTAGCCATTATTCTTAAGTTGATTGATTCTTTTCCAGCAAGGCGTTGTTGATAAATGAACCTCAGATGAGAGCTCTTGAATAGTGAGTTCAGCATTGTGCTGAAGTAGTTTTAATAGTTTAACGTCGATGGCATCCATAATGTTATCTAAAAAAGGATAAAAATATAATATTTTTCTATATAAGTTATATATATAAGAAAAAATTCCTTTTTTGATTCTTTTTATTATTGAAAATAGAATATTTTACTATAATTTTCCACATTCTACAAAGTAAATAAAAAATGTATCAATACAACGCCGAAGACAAGCAGTTTTTAGTTGAGCGAGTCGATCAATTTGAAAAGCAATTAAGGCGGCATTTGTCGGGTGAATTAGATGAAGCTAAGTTTAGAAGTTTAAGGCTTAGGAATGGTCTTTATATGGAGCTTCATGCGCACATGCTTAGAATTGCAATTCCTTATGGAATTTTAAGCTCAGCTCAGCTCAGAGCGCTTGCCGATGTAGCCGATAAGTATGATCGCGGCTTTGGGCACTTCACAACGAGGCAGAATATCCAGTTCAATTGGATACAGCTCCCTGAGATTGCTAATTTATTGCGTGACTTAACCGCTGCTGGACTCCATGCAATACAAACCAGCGGAAAAGCCACGAGAAACATTACTGCAGACCCTTTGTCTGGACTAACAGAAGGTGAGATAGAGGATGCTAGGCCTTACTGCGAGCTAATTAGACGATGGTTTAACCTGCATCCTGAGTTTTCATGGCTGCCCGGCAAGTTTAAGATAGCCATCAATGGCGCCAAGCTTGATGAAACCGCATTGAGAATTCATGACTTAGGATTAAGACTCGTTCGAAATGAAAAAGGAGAGTTAGGTTTTAGCGTTTTTGTTGGTGGCGGCTTAGGTGCGGCAGCTATGGTTGCAGCTGAAACAGCATCCTTTGTTCCAGTTGCTGACATATTAAGCTATTTAGAGTCATCTCTAAGAATTTATAATTTAAAAGGTCGAAGAGACCATCAAAAGAAACTCCGTATTAAGTTTTTAGTGCGAGAATTAGGCGCAGCTGAGTTTTCACGGCTAGTTGATGAGGACTGGCAGCAAACCAAAGATGACCCTGAATTGAAGTTAAACTTAAACGAATTAGAGAGTTTAAAAAAAGACTTCGCTTTGCCAATTGAACCTATTAGTCTTGATGGTTTTAAAGAAACAGTAGACTTTAATTACAGTATCTGGAAGAAGAACAATGTCAGAAGCCACAAAGTATCTGGTCACAGCATCGTCAACATTTCTCTAACCAAACTGGGCGCCCCTCCTGGAGACGCAACATCAGAACAGATGAGAATTCTTGCGAAACTTGCTGACCAGTTCAGTTCAGGTGAAATTAGAACAACCAAGAGGCAAACCATCGTGTTTCCTTTTGTTCGAAAAGACCAAATATTCAATCTATGGAAATCATTAGAGCAGTATGGACTTGCAAGTCCTCACCAAGGGACACTGGCACAGATTGTGTCTTGCCCTGGTAGGGACTACTGTGATTTAGCAAAGGCGGTTTCTATTCCAATAGCAACAAGGGTCCAAGAACGTTTTAACGATATGAATAAATTGCTAGATATTGGGGATTTAAATATCAATATTTCTGGCTGTGAGAATTCATGTGCCCACCACCATATAGCTGATATTGGTCTTTTAGGTATGCAAAAAAATGGTGAAGAGTACTATCAAATTACACTGGCCGGCGAAACACTTAACGAAACTAATATTGGTAAAAAGTTAGGTCCATCTGTCAGTGGTGAAACTATTGTTGACGCTGTTGAGGACATTGTTAATGTTTACATAGCCAATCGTCAACAAGAAGAAAAATTTACAGATGTCTTTAAGAGAATTGGCATTACACCCTTTAAGGAGAAGGTCTATGGATGATATTAAAAACCCTACAAGTCTAATCAATAAAGATTATGAAACAATTAATTTGGTTACATTTGAAGAGTGGATTGAAGATAATGGCGAACTATCTAGGCTTGGTGTAGGCATTATTTTAGAACCCTCAGATGATGTCAGTTTAATCAAGGACAGCCTTGATTCGATTGAGTTAATTGCTTTGGATTTCAGAAACTTTGACGATGGAAGGAGCTACTCTCAAGCCTATTTATTGAGCAAAAGATGGCACTTCAGGGGAGAGATTATTGGGATTAATGCCCACCTTGATCAGTTGCAATTTATGATTAGGTCTGGCATAACGAGATACCAATTACTTGAATCTTATAGTGGCTTTAATGAAGAGGATTACGCTAACGGATTCAGTATTTGCTATCAAGCTGCAGCAAACAATCATGGCCTTAACTTAAAGTATTAATATGAAGGATAAAAAGTCTAGATCTATCGGAAAATCAATCTCCTGGAGGATTTTAGCCACATGCGATACAATTTTAATTTCATACCTCATTACAGGGAGTATTGCGATTGCTGCGTCTATAGGTTCTATAGAGGTTTTGACTAAAATGATTCTATATTACTTTCATGAAAGGGCTTGGAATAAATTAGAATATGGTAGAAATTAATGTATCAATGTGGACTATTTAAGATAATAATTTAAGAGTATAATAACACCGTTTTTTTAACAGAAAATGTTGATAAATTTAGGAAAATATTTATGGCAGTAATGACCGAAAAAGTGACACATGTGCACCATTGGAATGATAACTTGTTTAGTTTTCGCACAACACGAGATCCAGGCTACAGATTTAAAAATGGTCATTTCACTATGATTGGACTCCCATCCGATGAGCGCCCATTGATGAGGGCCTACAGCATTACTAGTTCTAATCATGAGTCTGAACTTGAGTTCTTTAGTATCAAAGTTCAAGATGGAGCGCTCACCTCAAAGTTACAAAATCTTCAGGTAGGAGATGAGGTCTTGGTTGGAAAGCGTTCAACAGGGACTTTGGTTCCTGACAATATGCTTCCAGGACGCTTTCTTTATTTATTGGCTACTGGTACTGGCCTTGCTCCCTTTATGAGCATCATAAAGGATCCAGAAATTTATGATCAATTTGAACGAATTATTTTGGCTCATGGTGTTCGAGAGGTTTCAGAGCTGGCTTATTCTAACTACATTGAAAATGTCCTTCCAAATGATGAATACTTGGGAGAAATGGTTCGTGAAAAACTGGTTTATTATCCAACGGTAACTCGTGAGCCATTCAAGAACAATGGTCGTCTAACAACGCTTATGGAGTGTGGCAAGCTATTTTTAGATTTGGATCAGCCACATCCTACATTGGAAGATGATCGTTTTATGATGTGCGGGAGTCCAAGTATGCTTAAAGATTTAGTTGCTATACTAGAATCTAAAGGTTTTATTGAGGCGCGCAACATTAATCCAGGGCACTTTGTGATTGAACGTGCCTTTGTTGAATCTTAGATTTTAATTAGCCTTTCAGTTCTTTTCATTCGCAACTATTAACAGTCGCGAATGACTTATCCAACCAAGGTTTTTCATTCATAGTCAATGAAGAAAACCAACTATATTTAGTTTAAAATTACTAAGTATATGAATGAGAATTTTTTAGTCCTTTTAGGTTTAGGAAATACCGCAAAAGCTGAAGGTAAGTCTTTAGTGGGGCAAATAGATGCAATCTTGCCTCAAACGCAATGTACCCAGTGTGACTTTGATGGCTGTAAGCCCTACGCCGAAGCAATTGCAACGGGAGAAGCTGAAATAAACCAGTGCCCACCAGGAGGCCAGGATGGGGTTGATGCCCTTGCAGAACTTTTAGGTCGCGAAGCGTTGCCATTGAATGAAGCTCATGGCGAGACAAAGCCGAGACGAATAGCTGTGGTCGATGAAAAAGTCTGTATAGGTTGTACGCTCTGCATACAAGCGTGCCCAGTAGATGCATTTGTGGGCTCATCAAAGGTTATGACCCAGGTGATTGCAGAAGAATGCACAGGCTGTGATTTATGCTTACCAGTTTGCCCTGTTGACTGTATTGATATGGTTGAGTCTAAACCAATTGAACAAATTGTGCAGAGTGATAATTCGCAACGGATTGAGGCTTTAAATAAAAGACAAGTTCAAGAGAGGGCAATCAGAGACAATTCGAGAAGCAGATTTGAGTTCCATCTCTCTCGCATAGAAAGAAACAAACGCGAAAGAGATGACCTATTAAAATCAAAAATGATTACCTTAAAAGAAAAAATGGCAAAAGACAAAGCGCTAAAAGAAAAAATTAATGCTGCATTAGAGCGAGTCAAAAAATCAAAGGAAAAAAATGAAACTAAGTGACTTCGATTTCGAGTTACCTGAATCATTGATTGCCCAACACCCAAGCCACAAGAGAACTGATTCACGCCTTCTAGTTAGAGGCCATGAAATAGTTGACAGTCATTTCGCCGACTTAGGCTTATTTCTTAAGCCAAAAGATTTACTCATTCTTAATGACACAAGGGTTATTCCGGCTAGATTATTTGGAAACAAAGAGTCAGGTGGAAAGGTTGAGGTATTAATAGAAAGGTTAATTAATGAAAGGGAGGCTAGGGCGATGATTAAATCAAGCAGGTCTCCTCAGTTAGGCAGTTACATCCTATTAGAGAATGACTCTCGGTTTGAGGTGACTGCAAAGAATGATGGAATGTATAACATCAACTGTAAAACGGGCTCTGTTCTGGAAACGCTTAATGAAATTGGGCATGTGCCATTGCCACCTTATATTGATAGAGATGACTCAAAAGAGGATGCCAAAAGGTATCAGACAGTGTATGCAAAAAATGATGGCGCCGTTGCAGCCCCTACCGCGGGACTTCACTTTGATGACGAACTATTATCTAATCTAAAAAGGCAAGGCATTAATCATGCTTTCGTCACCCTTCATGTCGGAGCTGGAACCTTTCAGCCCGTCAAAGTTGATCATATTACAGCCCATAAAATGCATAGTGAGCAGTACGAGATTAACCAAGAAACTGTAGACAAGATAGAGCGAACTAAGGGAGAAGGTGGGCGCGTAATTGCCGTTGGCACAACCGCTGTAAGGACGCTGGAGTCTGCATCCTTGGGCGGCAAACTTAAAAGCCAAAAAAGTGATACAGAGATTTTTATTTATCCAGGCTTTAAGTTTCAAGTGGTTGACGCTATGATTACAAATTTCCATTTACCAAAATCATCATTACTTATGTTGGTTAGCGCCTTTATAGGTTTTGATGAGATGCATCAAACCTATCAACATGCAATCAAAAAAGAGTATCGTTTCTTTAGTTACGGTGACGCTATGCTTTTAGAAAGAAAGCTAGACTTTTGAGTTTATTGAAAGATGCTTTGAAAGCAAAAAAATTAGGAAAGCTAATATTGGTAACAGTAGAAAGCTCGTCCTAATTGAAGTTACTTCGGCAATAAGGCCTATAAATAATGGACCAAGCAGCATGCCGCCATAGCCAAGAGTTGCAATGCTGGCAATGGCAGACCCCTGGGACACTTCTCTATCTTTGCCTGCACGCGAAAAGGCTAGGGGAATGATCACAGCAATGCCGATGCCTATCAAGCCAAAGCCAATCACTAATGGCACAAGAGAGCTGAATGTCAATACAATTATAGAGCCTAGAAAGGCAATTAATCCTGAGTAGCGCGCTGTCATAGAGGCGCCAAACCTTAGTGCTATCTTGTCACCCATAAGCCTCATGGTGAACATGCAAACAGAAAAAACGGTAAACCCAAGTGCCGCATTGCTATTATCTAGTTCTGCAATACTTCTAAGAAAAATAGCGCTCCAATCTGCGACTATGCCCTCTCCTAGTGATGCAAAAAAAGTTATAAAAGCAACAGGAAGTAATGCTCCTTTTGGGAATGAAATAAACGGCTCTTTATTCTTTTTTTGTTTCTTCTCTGACCTGAAAGGGGTCGTGATAATTGTCAGCATTGCCAAAAAAATCACTATCGAAGTCATTGTAAAATGCATTGGCATCGCAATTTTATAGAAAGAAGTTATGACACCTGTTCCAGCTCCAATGCCTGCTCCAAGGCTCCACATTGCATGAAAAGAAGACATTAGTGGGCGGTCATCCTTGCGCTCCACTTCTGCAGCCCAAGCATTCATTGCGACGTCATCACCCCCATGAATGACACCAAAGAAAATGATAGCGGCTACAAGAGCCCATATTGAGCTTGCAACAGCTATAAAGATCAGGGTTAATGGAATAAAGATGCAGGTGGTTCGCTTTGTGACTGCTGAAGCACCATAACGATCTGCAGCCCTTCCAAAAACGGAAAACGCTAAAACAGCAGAAAATCCAAGAAGAAAGATTAATAAACCCAATGAGCCTGGCGATAAGTTATGGAGGTCAGAAATTTCCGGGATGCGGGACGCCCATGTGCCAAAAACAATGCCGTTGATCGCAAAAATTACTGAAACTGCAAATCTGCTATTTCTAACCAATTTCACCCAACTTTAATGAATAGATTGAATGACTATTATAAAGCTTCAAGCAATGTTTGACCCATTAAAGCAGGGGTTGGTGAAACACATACACCGGCATTATTGAGTGCTTGAATTTTACTTTTTGCATCTCCAGATCCACCACTGATTACAGCTCCCGCATGCCCCATTCTTTTTCCTTTTGGTGCTGTGAGGCCGGCAATATATGAAACAACAGGTTTTGTAATATTTGATTTAATATACTCAGCCGCCTCTTCTTCTGCGCTCCCTCCAATCTCACCAACCATTACAATGGAATGCGTATCTTTATCAGCTTCAAACAATTTAAGACAATCAATAAAGTTCATTCCTTGGACTGGATCACCACCAATACCGATACATGTGCTTTGTCCGAGACCAGCAAGGGTTGTTTGGTGGACTGCTTCATAGGTTAAGGTTCCAGATCGAGAAACAATGCCTACAGTGCCACTCTTATGAATGTTGCCAGGCATAATGCCAAGTTTGCATTCATCCGGTGTAATCACGCCAGGACAGTTAGGACCAATGAGTGTTGATTTACTATCAGCAATAATAGCTTTAACCTTAATCATATCTTGAACAGGAATGCCTTCAGTTATGCATGCAATCACAGGCATTTCAGCTTCAATTGCCTCAACTATAGAGGCATACGCAAATCGAGGTGGAACATAAATCATAGTGGCACTAGCGCCTGTCTCACTCATTGCATCTTTAACAGAATTAAATACGGGTTTTTCTAAATGAGTTTGACCTCCTTTTCCTGGAGTAACGCCTCCTACAAAGTCAGTGCCATAAGCAATAGACTGCTCAGAGTGAAAAGTACCCTGTTTGCCAGTAAAGCCCTGACAAATGACTTTTGTTTTTTTGTTGATTAATACGCTCATTTAGCCATCCCCACAACTTGTTTAGCGGCTTTAGTTAAGTCAGCCTCTGTGATAATATTAAACTTACTTGCATTTAAAATTTCCAGTCCTTCTTGCGCATTAGTTCCCTCAAGTCGAACCACAATTGGAAGAGTTAGTCCCACTTTTTCGATGGCCTGAAGTATGCCGTCGGCAATGAGATCACAACGTACGATGCCTCCAAAAATATTGACCAAAATTGCCTTAACGTTTTCTCCACTTTGAATAATTTCAAAGGCTTTTGCAACTCTTTCAGATGTTGTGCCTCCGCCGACATCTAAGAAATTGGCAGGGGAGCCACCATGGTATTCAATTAAATCCATGGTCGCCATTGCCAATCCAGCACCGTTGACCATACATCCAACTGTTCCATCTAGGGAAATATAATTTAATTCATACTCACTCGCACTTCTCTCTTTCTCATCCTCTTGCGCAACATCTCTCAGAATTGAAATTGATTCATTTCTATAAAGAGCATTATCATCAAAATCAATTTTGCCATCGAGCGCCATAATTTGATTATCACCGGTAATAATGAGTGGGTTTATTTCAATTAGATTCGCATCATGCGCTGTAAAAATTTCATACAAACCCAGAAGAGTTTGTGAGAAATCTCCATGAAGTGATTTATCTAAACCTAGCTTAAGTGAGACTTGACTGCACTCATCCAGAGAAAGCTTGCCGAGTGGGTTAGTTTTCATCTTAATAATCTTGTCAGGTGTTTCAGAGGCAACTTTTTCAATATCCATTCCACCCTCTGTTGACGCCAAGACGGTAATTCTCTCTGAAGCACGATCAACCAGTAAACCTAGATAAAGTTCTTTTGCAATGTCTTGGCCAGCTTCAATAATGACTTCATTGACAGGTTGCCCATTTGCATCAGTCTGAGGAGTTACCAGATTAGTACCCAACAGTCTCTCGCTTGCTTCAATCGCATCTTGAATACTTTTACATACAATGACGCCACCACCCTTACCTCGTCCTCCGGCATGGACTTGGGCTTTAACAACCCATATCGAGCCACCTAGTTCTTGACAAGCAGATTTGGTTTCGTTTGCATTCGAAACGACGATAAAGTTTGGCACTTTAATGTCATTTTTCTTAAATAAGTCTTTAGCCTGGTGTTCATGTATATGCATATAATTAAAAGAATTAGGGTTAAAATACAAGGGAGCGTATTTTATCATTCTTCGATTGCCGACTATATTGTATTAGGCTATTTATTCGAATTATGAAATTCTCTCTGCTCAATCTTATTAAAATATCGATTCAAACAACATCACATACTATTTCAAAAAAATTTTAGGATCAATAAATTATGAACTACAGCACCAGTCAGTTTAAAAATGGTTTGAAATTAATGCTTGAAGGCAACCCTTGTTCAATTGTTAATAATGAAATTGTGAAACCTGGGAAAGGTCAAGCATTTAATCGAGTCAAATTTAAAGACTTAATTACCGGTAAAACGCTAGAGAAAACTTTTAAATCAGGTGAGTCACTTGAGGCAGCAGATGTGATGGAGTTGGAAATGCAATACCTCTATAGTGATGGAGAAAAGTGGCATTTTATGGATCCTGCATCGTTCGAACAGTTTGATTTAGGAAAGGATTCAATGGGCGGTGCGTTAAACTATCTTGTTGAGCAAGACAACTGTATTGTAACGCTTTGGAACAATAACCCAATATCAGTAACGCCCCCTAACCATGTTATTTTGGAGGTGACTGATACGGATCCTGGTCTCAAGGGCGATACAGCGGGTACTGGTGGAAAGCCGGCCACATTAAATACTGGAGTTGTTGTTCAAGTCCCTTTATTTGTTAGTATTGGCG
>CABXNH010000026.1 GCA_902513495.1 uncultured Gammaproteobacteria bacterium | reverse complement strand
GAGCCTCTTCAGTCCAATCATTCTTCTGAGTTTTAGATTTTTTGTTATTTGATTGTTTAACGGTTTCACGGACTTTAAAAAATGGGGCAAAAAACAAGCCAACCTCAAAAAGAAGCCAAATAGGAATTGCGATAAGTACCTGCGAGATAACGTCCGGGGGTGTTAAAACCATTCCTAAGGCAAAAGAGCCAATAATGATATAAGCACGATTTTTTTTAAGGCGCTCCGCTGTTGTTACCCCAAACATAATCAGCAGGATTGTTGCAACAGGAACCTCGAATGCAACCCCAAAAGCAAAGGAGACCTTAAGAATAAAATCCAGATAGTACTGGATATCAGGGGCAAAGTCGACTGATTCTGGTCCTACACTAGATAAGAAATTGAATATAACCGGAAAAACAGCATAGAAAGAAAAGAGCAGTCCTGTATAAAAAAGAATCGTTGATGATATTACGAGTGGCATTATTAATTTTTTTTCATGTCGATAAAGTGCAGGCGCAGTGAACATCCATAACTGATAAAGCAAATAAGGCATAGCTAAATAGATGGCAAGAAATAATGACATCTTTAGTGGCGTTAAGAAAGGAGAAATAACACCAATGGCAATAAGGTTGGAGCCTGGTATTGCTTGCACAATAGGTGCCGCTATAAAAGTGTATATATCGTCTGCAAACGGGAACAGTACTAGGAAGAAAATTACAATCGCGATTACCGAACGTAATAGAGTACTTCTAAGTTCTATAAGATGTTGAACTATAGACATTTTTTCTTGTTGTTGTGCTGAACTCATTATCTGTTAACTATTTTTATTGATAGAGGACAGGTCGCTTATCTTGGCGGCTTCTTTTTTTATTTCATCTATACTGCTCTTGGCCTCTTCCACAGTTTGAGATAACGATGATTCTTCAGCTTTAATAGAGAGTTGATCTTTAAGCTCTTCAGATTTTATTTCATTGTTAATGTCGTTTTGAATTTTGGAAACGAATTTTTTAAATTTACCAACATAAAGGCCAGCTTTGCGGGCCAGTGCTGGCATCTTTTCAGGGCCAACTACGATGAGTGTTATGATTCCTATGATAGCAATTTCCCAAAGACCGAAATCAAACATAGTGTTCTATATTAGACGAAAAAAATAGGCTATTTATTTTTTGTCAGTGCTATCATCTGTTGCTTCAAATTTAGCTTCAATGATATCTTCTTTATCATTTTTTTCAGTTTCTTTCATGGAGGATTTAAAGCCTTTGATTGCTCCTCCAATCTCGCCACCAATATTTTTGAGGCGCTTGCCACCAAAAATAAGCACTACGATTATCAAAATAATAATTAGTTCAAATGGTCCTGGCATACCCATATGTATACTCCTTAGTTAGTTGTTTATATTGAGTCATTAATTTCCCCTAAACTTTTACAGCGGCAACGACTGACACTTCCACCAGCAGATCTGGTCGCGCCATTGAGGCGCTAACACAAGCTCTGGACGGCGCAAAACCTGCTGGCACCCAAACCTCCCATACGGAGTTCATTGCATCAAAGTCTGACATTGCTTTGAGATAAATCGTGGCAGAAAGGATATGTTCTTTAGAGCTTTCATATTTATTAAGAAGCAATTCCACCTTATCAAGCATTGTTTGAGTTTGTTCTGTAATACCGGCAGACGCATCGGCGCAAACTTGTCCACAGAGATAAAGAGTGTTGTTGTGTATAACGGCACGACTCATACGCTTGTTTGTTTCAAATCTAGAAATATTCATAATGATTCAGGGGTATATTTAAGATAGGTTTAGTAAACACGTTTTGTAATCTTTGTGAGAATTTCATAGGTAATCGTATTGGAAAAAAATAACACTACAGTCTACTTTTTGATAAAGCGTTGAATAGAATACGGTGACAAATCAATGCTTGGTTTTTGACCCGCAATGAATTCAGCCAGTATTCGACCTGTTTTAGGTCCAGAGAGAAAACCAACATGTTGATGTCCAAACGCGTAGAAAATCTGTTCAAAATTACTCGACTGTCCAATCACTGGTAGACTATCCGGTAAAGAAGGCCTGTTTCCCATCCACTCGGTAAAATCATCCAAATTGATTTTTGGGAACATAATTTTAGCATGGGCTAGGAGTCTTTTAGCGAAATGATAATTCGGCTTCTCTGTCAAACCGCTAAATTCTGCAAGACCAGCAAAACGAAGCCCGGGATTCATTGGTGTTGTAACAAATTTACCGGCACTGTTCATGATAGGACAGCGCGGTGTAATACCAGAATCTTTCAAGGTTATATGATAGCCACGTTCAGCCAATAGAGGCACCGACTCTCCAAGTTGTGTTGCAAATTTTCCAGAAAAAGCGCCCGCTGCTATTACTAAGCGTTGCAGTGCTAGACTGCCTTCACTAGTTATTAATGAGTTAGGCTTTTGATTGACAATTTCCACTTGTTGTACATCAGCCTGGATAAACCTACCGCCATCACTTTGAAACTGGGAAGCCAGAGCTTTCACTAGTTGACTGGGGTCAGGTGAAAATCCGTGACCGTCCTCCATCACAACAGCACATTGATAACGAGAATCGATTGCAGGTTCAAATTCCTGTACTTCGTTTCCGTGTAGAACACGTGTGGTAATCCCTCGGTCACGGCGTAGCCGCCATTGAAACTCTTCTGAAGCCAATGCGGCAGCCGATTCGTAAATATAAAGATAAGGTGAAGGTCGGATCCAAGTTGCTCCAGCTCCATTAGCCGCAAGACGCTGATGTTCCTCCAATGCCCCACTTGTAAGTTCTGAAAGTCCATCTGTAATTTGTTCGACTTTCGAAGTTTTGCAATTCTGCAAAAATTTAAATTGCCATGAAAGCATCTTAGGTAAATAACGCCATCTTATAGCGATCGGTCCCAATGGATCGAGAAGCATAGCAGGAGCCTTTGTCAGAAGCCCTGGTGAGTTAATTGGAATCATAGCGCAGGGAGCTATCATTCCGGCATTACCAAATGAACATCCTTCGCCAGGCTCTTGCTGATCAACAACAGTAACAATAAATCCTAAGCGTTGTAGGTTGATGGCGCAAGATATTCCTACTATACCAGCACCCAAGACGGTGATTTCTTTTTGTTTTCTATTCATATCTAAAAGCTCTATTTACGTAACCCTCTACGGCGAACATACTCTGTAGAAAAAATAATGCAACTCATAAAAGCGAGCAGCAATGTAGCCACAGCAGCAAGGGCTGGACTAACACGCATCAAGGCATCGTCCCACATCTGCTTGGGTAGAGTGGTTACCTCACCACCAGTAACAAATAATGCGATTGTTAATTCGTCGAAAGAAATAACAAACGCGAACATGAAAGCTGCAATTAACCCAGCACTAAGCAGAGGTAGGGTAATGCGAGTTAGCGTTTGCCACTTATTAGCACCCAATGTCCAAGCGGCTTGATCGAGCCGATGATCATAGTTTTTTAGAATTGCCATCACTGTAATAACAACGTAAGGGATTGCTAATATAGTATGGCCTAAAATAAGACCAATATTTGTTCCTACTAGGCCTAATTTAGCGTACAGGTAAAACAACGCAACGGCGATAATAATATTCGGCATAATAATTGGAGAAACTAGGAAAGCAAACAGCGCTGCCTTACCAAAAAATTGCCTCCTCGCCAAAAAAAAGGCCGCTGGGACACCGATTGACATTCCCAAGAGCGCCGATGAAATGGCCACTACAAAGGAGCGTGAAGCGGCTGCGGCCCATGCAGGTGAGTTCAACACTTGTTCATACCATTGTAGAGAGAAACCTTTTGGAGGCCAACCAAGGAAGCCATCCTCGGTAAAAGAAACAGGGATAACAAATAATGCAGGAATACATAGGAAAGCAATAACTGTCATTGCAGTTATCCAAAGAGTGGTCCTACTTCCTTGGCGACGTGCTCGATCGGTTCGCTGGGGTGTCAGCTTGTCAATTAATATACCGCCTTGCTCACATAAATAACCTAATATATTAATCACACCACCTCCTAACCGGCGACCGATTCGTCCAATTACGCCTTTCTTATGCTCATGCGTAGACTCTCCAGATAATGTAGATAAACCAAGTAGCTGATCGTAAAAGAAAAAGATCACTAATACTGAAGCCAGCAATAACATTGCGATAGCACCCGCGAAACCCCAGTTCAGTACTTCATGGATTTGGAAAATAATCACTTGCACAATCATCGTATCGCGCGCACCACCGAGCAATGCCGGTGTAATAAAAAACCCGAGAGCGGTGATAAATACCAACATGCCACCAGCTGCAACGCCTGGTGCAGAAAGCGGGAAATAGACACGCCAAAAAGCCTGTCCACCACGAGCACCAAGGGTCGAAGCAGCACTCACTAGATTTCGGTCGATATTCTCCATTACTGACATCATCGTTAATATACATAATGGCATTAAGGCATGTACCATGCCAATCATGACACCAGTAAAGTTGAATATTAGGCGCACGGGGGCGTCAACTATACCGAGTGCCAACAACAGTTCGTTTAGAGCTCCATGACGTCCTAGTAATACAATCCAAGCAAATGTACGCACCAGAAAACTGGTCCAAAAAGGCATTAGCACCCATATCACTAGTGAGTTTCGAGTACTACTCTTTACTGTACTGAGTAAATAAGCAATTGGGTAACCTGCAAGAATTGAAAATATTGTAGTCCATCCGGCTATTTTTAGGGTAATTAACAATACCTTCGCATACACCGCTTTCTCGTAGAGACGAGTGTAATGCTCCAAGGTCAGAGTGCCACTACTATCCACAAAACTCAATCCCAGTAACAACACCACAGGATAAATGAAAAAGAATCCTAGAAATAAAATAGCTGGTGAAATCGATAAAAAACGACTCCAATTACGTGGTCTGACTATAGATGTATAAGTTACGCTAGGTAATTGTTCTGATTTAGAGCTCATTTCAACTTCCAGCGTCGTTGGTAAGTATCACTGTGCTGGTTTTAGCCCAGTTTAGAATAATTCGCTGTCCAATTTCAATTGTGCTTGAACCACGGCATGTTAATTGAGTGGACACCATTTCGGTGCCATCGGAAAGTTCAATAAAATACTTAGTAATCTGACCAAAAACAATCACCTCTTTCAGGATCCCCTCAACGGCATTATCGCGCGTAGCATCATTGTCAGTATCTACGGTTTCTGGTCGTATCATAAATTTTACCTGCTCACCAATTTTCACAGGTTCTTTCAGCTCTCCAAGCACATTCATTCCAGCAGGGCCACGCATCAACACGCTGTCTTTCCCTACTTCTAACACTTGTGCATCAAACAAATTCGATTCACCCAGAAAATCTGCAGAAAACATGGTGGAAGGTTGAAAATACAATTCATTTGGTGTGCCAATTTGATCTATACTCCCATCATTCATAACACAAATACGATCAGACATAACCATCGCCTCTTCTTGGTCATGAGTTACATAAAGTACGGTAATTCCAAGATTTTCATGTAATTGTTTTATTTCGCGTTGTAGGGTTTCTCGGAGTTTTTTATCCAGCGCACCCAGAGGTTCGTCCATAAGAATAATTGATGGTTTATACACAAAACATCTCGCCAATGCGATGCGTTGTTGCTGACCGCCAGAAAGTTCACGAGGAAATCGTTTTGCAACATGGTCAAGCTCAACGATTTCTAAAACACGCGCAACTTCTTTACGAATAAGGGCCATAGGCATCTTGCGCATTCTTAGTGGAAAGGCAATATTGTCAAATATATTCATGTGCGGAAACAGTGCATAATTTTGGAAAACCATTCCCAAGTCACGCTTAAACGGTGGCAAAAAGTTGGCTAATTTACCATCAATCCAAATATCACCACTGTCGGGATTATTAAGACCAGCGATTGCCATAAGTAGAGTAGTTTTGCCTGAGCCAGAAGGGCCAAGCAATGTGAGAAATTCACCTTCTTGCATTTCTATACTTGCTGCCTTAAGTGCAACAACTGAACCGTATGTTTTACGAACATTGTGAGTTCTTAATTTATATTCTGTCATCTATATTTGGAGTAAGAAGTTAAGAAAAGTATTTGTCTTTAACAAATATTATACTGGCAATACAAGTCACAATAAAACGGGTCAGGCTAGCCTGACCCGTGATAGTACAACTAAACAAGCAACCAAGCGTTAAGGAGATATCACTTAGTATTAATACAACTAGCCAAGCAACCAAGCATTAAAACGCTCAGCGACCTCTTCTTTGTGTTCTCCCCAGAAGTCACTATCCACAGAAACCATATTCGGCAGATATTCTGGATTTGTTGGCAACACTTTGGCTCGAGAAGCAGGAATATCAGCAAAAGCACTTGGATTTGTTGGTCCATAAGCAATGTGCTTTGTGAATTTAGCCTGTTGTTCTCCTTGTGCACAGAATTCTATGAATTCGCGGCACACGTCAGCATTTGGAGCACCTTTGAGTATTGTCCATCCCTCAAATGTGTAGAGCGCCTGATCCCAGACCAAATCAACTGGTGCGCCATCATCAATTGCAACCTGCGCACGGCCGTTCCAAGTAAACAGACAATCGACTTCGCCGGATTTCAGCAGCTGAGATGTTTGCGCACCACCAGTCCACCAGAGTGTCACGTCATCCTTGATACGATCAAGGCTTCTGAAAGCGCGGTCGAAGTCCAACGGATATAGATCTTTAGGATCAACTCCGTCTGCCATTAGTGCAGCTTCCATAGTATCAAAAGGGTGTTTGCGCAATGCTCGTAATCCTGGCACGCCTTTAACATCCCAGAGATCTTTCCAGTTCTTTGGTGGATTCTTACCCATCGTATCTGTGCGATAGGCAATTAGTGAAGCATATACATCAGTACCCATGATGTACTCACCACGTAAACTTTCAGGGATTTGGCTAAGATACTTACCTGCGCCATTTGGTGCTATTGGCTCAAGGTAGCCAATATTGACAAGAGACTGGTGTGATGCCTTACTAAGATGTGACATATTCCAAGTGTAATTACCTGTTTCAACCATTGCGCGTATCAAACCAGTCGGTTCGTGCTGACCTTGAACACCAACCGCTTCAATTCCGGTTGCTTCAAAAAATGGTTTGTAAAACGCCTCTGCAAAACCTGGAGCAAATGGACCACCTGGATCACGCATAACAATTTTTAAGTCTTGTGCAGAGCGCACTATTGCTGGAAAACCAACCGCAGCAACCGCTGCTCCGGCCGCGGCTGTCTTTAAAAAGGTACGACGACTGACAGATTTATCTAATTTGTCAATTTTCTTTTCGTTCTTATTCATTCTTACTCTCCTGTGAAATTTTCATAGTAATTGAGTTTGGAAAGTAATACATTTGTAAATACCCAAACTCAAGTTTGATTATCTTACAATTTGATTATCTTACAATTAGATCATAATGTACAATACTAAAATCTTGTCACTGTATAACCATTTGTTATACTATAAAAAATAAACCTTGGCTTGTAAAACATATTTTCTTATCGGTTTTAACCAATGAAATCAGTTTATTGAGAAGCTCAATTATTATGATCTATTAATGCCATGAAATACAAACAAATGCTCGCATTTCGCATGGTAATGTTAACTGGAAGCGTATCCCAGGCAGCCGAGCGAATTCATATCTCTCAACCTGCAGTCAGCAACCTAATATTAAGTCTCGAACAACATTTTGGGTTTAATTTATTTGAGCGTCGCAAAGGGCGATTGATTCCTACTCCTGATGCACATCATATCTATGAAAATGTTTCCGAGGCATTGTTGGGATTTGAAAAAGTTTCACAGTCAGCTCATAATATCCGCGATCACAAATCGGGCAGTTTACGGATAGCTTCTATGCCTGGTGTGTACGGTGCTACATTTATGCCCGATGTTGTTTCTGAATTTTTAGCTGATAGAGATGATATTTCAGTTAACCTGCAGATACAACCGTCGTTAAAGATTCAAAGGTGGATTTCGTCAGATTTGTACGATATTGGGATTGCCGAATTGCCCTTGATACATTCAGGCATCGAGTCTGAAGAATTTAACTTTAAATGCGTTTGCGTTCTTCCTGAGGGTCACTCACTTCTTAAACACGAAACCTTAACACCAAAAGAGCTTGAAAATGAACCCTTTATCTCACTTAATGCCGATCACATGACTCACCATCAAACCCGCCAAGCATTTGCAGATGCAGGAGCAAGGTGGAAAGTTCGAGTTGAAACTCAACTATTTCTCTCAGCAGCAAGACTGACTCAGAAAGGTACTGGAGTCGCTATTCTGGATCCTTTTACTTTGAAGTATGATAGCCATGGGCTCAAAACTCGACCATTTTTACCAGACATTTATTTTAAAATTGGTATCCTTTACCCATCTGAACATCCGCGCTCATTGCTTGCAGAAGAATTTTTGAAATTACTTAGAGAACGACTACTTGATTTTATCCCCAATACTTAAAATATTCTGGCAATAATGCAACCAAAGCTAAGTCATAAGAGAGTTTTAAGTATTGCTATTCCAATTGTAGTATCTAATGCAACGATACCAATTTTGGGAGTTGTTGATACCGCTGTCATCGGACAATTGGGTCAAGCCGTGCCAATTGGGGCCGTTGGTATTGGCGCAATTATTATCTCAGCAATATATTGGCTATTTGGCTTTTTGCGAATGGGTACAACTGGCCTTACAGCTCAAGCCATTGGTGCAGGTGATAGGACAGAAACTTCTGCACTATTAATACGCGCATTAATCATTGGCTTTGCGATAGGCGTTTTTTTTATCGCAGTCCAACTACCCTTTTTATGGGGAGCCTTCCAGTTAGCACCTGCTTCTATAGAAGTAGAAACTTTGGCTAGAAATTATTTACAAATTAGAATTCATAGTGCCCCTGCTGCCATTGCTATTCTTGGCATTACTGGTTGGTTAATTGCCAAGGAAAGAACTCGTGCTGTTTTATTGCTTCAGTTATGTATGAACGGTGTAAATATAGTTTTGGACTTTTTCTTTGTTTTACAGCTTGGCTGGGGAGTCGAAGGTGTCGCTATAGCAACATTGATTGCAGAATGGTCAGGACTCGTTCTAGGCCTTTGGATAGTGCGTGATGGCTTTAATGAGATTGATTGGAAAAACTGGATTCAAATATTTGACAGCGTACGATTATGGCGCATGGCTACGGTTAATCGCGACATTATGATCAGATCATTTTTGTTAGAGGCAGGAATTGTCATCTTTATGTTTTTAGGATCAAGTTTTGATGATGCTATCTTGGCGGCAAACCAAGTGCTACTTCAATTAATAAATATAACAACCTATGCTCTTGATGGTTTTGCGCTTGCTGCAGAGACTTTAGTTGGTCAAGCATTAGGGGCAAAAAATAGAGGCCTTTTACGCAAATCAGTAGTTATAACCAGTCAATGGGGTGTAGTCTTAGTTATCCTAATGGCTGCAAGCTTTTTTGTCTTTGGTGATTTGTTTATTCATACTATGACCACAGCTCAGGATGTTCGCATGGTTTGTTATGAGTATTTGCCATGGATAGTTATTGTTCCATTAGTGGGTGTTGCCGCTTGGATGCTAGATGGAGTTTTCATAGGTGCTACGAGAACGGGCGACATGCGTAATATGATGTTTGTCTCTTTTAGTATTTACTTGGTCGCCTTAGTTGTACTTTTGCCTAGCTTTGGCAACCATGGACTCTGGGCCGCGATGATTATATTTTATATAGTACGCGGAGTTACTTTAGGCTTTAAATATCACCATATTGAGTCGTCTGCTGATTAAATAGTTAATAAGAAAAAATGCTAGGTGTCGCCATAGAGCAGAATGTTCGTTTGATGTGTGAGGGAGGTTTTAAAAACCATCTTAAGAAGTTAGAAACCTAGACAGAACTAAAACAATACACCTTAAACGTGTCATACCCACACCAAATATGACCCCTGCATGATCCCAGTATTTTTTTATTCAGACATAAAAAACCTATCTCGTAAGATAGGCCTTTATTTAATTGGCTCCCTGACCTGGGCTCGAACCAGGGACAAACGGATTAACAGTCCGTTGCTCTACCAACTGAGCTATCAGGGAATAGCGAGAGATTATAACGAGCTATGAATTTTGAGTCAATCAAATCTTTGCTTTTATAATCTTATAAAGATTTTTTGTCTAATATTAGCTGTTTAATGAGTCAATCATAGCATTACCAAACTCTGAGCAAGAGAGCAAGGTTGCGTCATCAATTAGCCTCTCCAGGTCATACGTGACCGTCTTATTTTTGATTGTTTTTGACATCGCATTTAATATGAGATCAGCAGCCTCTGTCCAGCCCATATGTCTAAGCATCATTTCAGCAGACAGAATCAGTGAGGATGGATTTACCATGTCTTTTCCAGCGTAGCCTGGAGCCGTTCCATGAGTCGCCTCGAAGACTCCAACACTATCAGAAAGGTTAGCACCTGGAGCGATACCAATGCCACCCACTTGTGCAGCCAAAGCATCAGAAATATAGTCGCCATTTAGGTTCAGAGTTGCAATGACTGAGTACTCAGATGGACGAAGTAGTATTTGCTGTAAAAAGGCGTCGGCAATTGTGTCATTAATGACTATTTCTTTTCCAGTATTTGGATTTGTAAAGCTGCACCATGGCCCACCATCAATCTCTTTGGCGCCAAACTCATCTTTCGCTAACTGGTAGCCTGTGTCACGAAAAAGACCTTCAGTAAACTTCATAATGTTGCCCTTATGAACAAGGGTGACTGAGGGTTTATCATTATCAATTGCGTATTGAATTGCAGCTCTTACAAGCCTTGTTGTGCCTTCTGTAGATACTGGCTTGATTCCGATACCGGAAGTGCCAGGAAAGCGTATCTTTGTAGCTCCCATTTCGTCCTGAAGAAAATCGATTACCTTATTAACCTCTTTTGACCCTACAGGAAATTCAATGCCCGCATAGATGTCCTCTGAGTTTTCTCTAAAAATAACCATATCAACCTTCTCAGGGTGCTTTACAGGGGATGGAGTTCCATCAAAGTATTGAACAGGTCTTTGACAAATATAGAGATCAAGAATCTGCCTAATAGCAACATTAAGTGATCTCATACCACCGCCCACAGGCGTAGTTAACGGGCCCTTGATTGAAACTGAAAACTCTTTTATTGCCTCTACTGTCTCTTCTGGCAAATATTCACCATAAATGCCATCCGCCTTTTCACCAGCATAAATTTCCATCCAATGTATTTTTCTCTCACCACTATAAGCTTTCTCGATTGCAGCATCAACAACATTAAGCATGACAGGGGTAATATCAATTCCAATTCCATCTCCCTCAATGTAAGTGATTATTGGATTATCAGGAACATTAAGTGTGTTGTTGGTTATCGAGATTGACTCGCCAGAGCTTGGAACAGTTATATTTTTATAGGTCATTATGTATTGATGAATGTTGAAATTTCTAGACGCATTATTATACCGTCTTCTTTCACTAAAAGTTCGTTTGAGTTTTTCGTATAGTAATTTTTTCGAACCGAAATCTCTTTAAAACCTAACGACAAATAGAATTCAATGGCGGAGACATTGCTTACCCTGACTTCCAGTAAAACTTCACTCACTCCTCTCTTAAGAAGAGCCTCGATAAGGCGCTCTATTAAAGCTCTCCCAAAGCCTTTTCTCTGATAGTTTGAGTTGATTACTATATTGAGAATGTCAACACTTTCAATCGATGGCATGGCCAACAAAAACCCAATGATTTCAGATTTGTATATTAATGCATAGCCTAAGTTGACTGGATTATTTATACTCTCAAGTAGTTGATTTTTTGTCCAAGGATGCTTTGAACTCTGACTCTCAATTAAGAAAACAGTGTCGATATCTTTTTCACTAAGATGATTAAAGGAAATACTGATAGGCTTTGTTGTCAGTTTCGTTTTGGTAATAGTAACCAATTTCATCAAACCTTGCCTCAAGATCAGCAACATCATCGACCTGAAGGCCTATCAATACCCGACCAAAATCTGCGCCATGGTTGCGGTAATGGAAGAGTGATATATTCCATTTGGTTTTCACTTTTTTCAGGAAATTTAAAAGCGCCCCCGGCCTTTCAGGAAACTCGAAACGATAGATCACCTCATTTTCAGCATTGGCGTGACCGCCAACCATGTATCTAATGTGCGTTTTTGCCATTGAGTTATCGCTCATATCGATAACCTCAAAGGATTTAGATAGCTTTGAAATCAAGGCCTGCTTTTCGCTTACACCTTTACTTAACTGAATGCCAACGAAAATGTGCGCATCCTTTCTAGCTGCATATCGATAATTGAACTCTGTGATTGAGGAGTTATCAAGCAGTTCACAAAACTTTAGGAAGCTGCCTGGCTCTTCAGGAATGGTTACAGCAACAATTGCCTCATTGAGCTCACCCAGGTCAGCGCGCTCTGCAATATATCTTAACCTGTCAAAGTTGACATTGGCACCTGATACTACAGAGACAATATTTTTATTTTTAAGATTCTTTTCTAGAATATATTTTTTAACGCCGGCTGTTGAAAGCGCGCCAGAAGGCTCAGAAACCGAGCGGACATCTTCATAGATATCTTTTATCGCTGCGCACATCTCATCATTACTAACAAGAACGACGTCGTCCACTGACTCTTTAGCAATTTCAAAAGGAAGCTCGCCAATTTGTTTAACCGCAACGCCATCAGCGAACCTTCCAACATCATTCAAAACTACTCTCTCGTTAGCTGCCAAAGCTTTAAAAAGGGTTGGGGAGTCTGTTGGCTCCACCCCGATTACCTTAATATGAGGCGCGTAATGCTTGATATAACTTGCCATACCGGAGATAAGCCCGCCGCCACCGACAGGTGCAAACACATAATCTATTTTCTCAAGCTGAGAAAGTATTTCTTTGGCTACAGTGGCTTGACCTGCAATTACTTCAAAATCATCGTAAGGACTGATAAAGCACATATCGTTCTCAGCTTCTAGCTTCTTTGCATGATGAAATGCATCATCATAAACATCGCCATAAAGGATTACTTCAGCTCCTAATTGCTCTACCGCCTGAACCTTGATATTGGGTGTACTCAATGGCATAACAATAATTGCCTTGATTTGTAATTTACTGGCGCCCAGAGCAACACCTTGCGCATGATTGCCCGCAGAAGAAGCAATAACACCTTTGCTTTTTTGCTCATCACTCATTGAGCTCATTTTTTGATAGGCACCGCGCAGCTTAAAAGAGTGAATCACTTGGTCATCTTCACGCTTCAAATAGATTCGATTATTAAACCTCTTGCTTAGCTGCGTAGCAACCGACAGCGCTGATACCTTTGCCACTTCATAAACATTGCTGTTGTCTGCTAGGTTAACAAGTGCACTCATAGAGCTCCTTTATGTAATCCACACTTACCATCGTATGACTAGTAAGCGAGCCATTAATTATTTGAAAGGGCTGGCTCTCTTCACCTAGGTGATCAAGAACAACTAATGCGCCTTCAAAGTTTTTTGACTTAGTATACTCGCTAAGTGTCACCAGAGTCTTAAGTCCTGCCGCAGTTGATGAATTAAAACCAATTTCAGAGTCTTCTATGGCTACGCATTCATTCGCCTTTAAGTTCATTTTTTCTAAGACATAATTATAAATTTCAGGCGATGGTTTTTTGTTTTTTACTATGTCGCCTGCAGCAATAATCTCAAAATCATTAAGCGCGTTATCTCCTAACCCAGAATCTAAAATTGCTTTAACATTTTCATACGAGGTTGTTGTTGCAATGGCCAACCTTAAATTATTTCCAAGTGCGTCATTGATGAGCCTTTCAACGCCAGTCCTCAGAGAAATAAGTCCATCAGCAATTCTGCTAACAAAAATGTCAGTTTTTTTTCTGTGAATTTCAGCAATATCATTACCAGTTAAAGTTTTGGTCAGCTTGGGATGATATTCTTTTATAAAGTGAGCTATCCTCTCTTTTCCTCCGGTAACGCTCAATAGATCACCATAAAGCTCACTATCCCAATACCAATCTAATCCAAAAAAATCGAACGCTTCATTGAATGCTTGGAGATGTCCATCGTGCTCGGTATTGGCAAGCGTGCCATCTACATCAAATATAATTGCTTTTAAGGCCATAGTCATTAAATTTAATTAGTTCAAAATGAAAAAAATCATTGCTATTTTAGGCAATTTTTGGTAAAAACTACATTTTTTTATAAAACTAACAATAATGACTACAGAACCTAACTTTGACGAAATCCCTGCCTACATTCCAAAAAAGGGTGAAGATTTTATGTCTACTGGCCAACTTAAGCACTTCATACATAAGCTTAATGTCTGGAGAGAGCAGTTAGTTTTTGAAGCAGAAACAACGATCAATCACATCCAAGAAGACTCAGCACCCGTTGCAGATATCAATGACAGAGCCACAATTGAAGAAGAGTTTGCTTTAGAGCTTAGAACAAGAGATCGTGAAAGAAAACTAATCAATAAGATTGACAAGACACTGCATTTAATTGACATGGGTGACTATGGTTACTGTAAGACCTGTGGCATTGAGATTGCTCTCAACCGTCTAGAGGCTCGCCCTACTGCTGATCAGTGTATAGACTGTAAGACTGTAGAAGAAAGAAAAGAAATCTAAATTCTAGTTTTTTACCCCTTTAGAAGTGCTGATAAGATTTACTTGAGCCTTCATAGCCCAAAATTTCTAGAGTCTGTGAGTTATTAATGACTCCTATCTTTGTGATTCTAATTTTAAGACTCTCTGATAATTTTTTTATTTCAGTTTGATATGATTTATCGGACGTAAAGCATAATTCATAATCATCACCTCCACATAACGGCAAACCCCAATCCTGTGATGTCTTTATAGACTCTCTAACTGTATCGCTTAATGGCAAGCCCTGAGAGTCTATGATTGCACCGACCTTTGAGGCCCTTAGGATATGAGATAAGTCTTGCTCAAGACCGTCTGAAACATCAATACACGAGCTAGCGATATTTTTTAAGGCAGAGCCAAGTTTAAGTCTTGGAACTGGTTTATTAAGTTTATTAAGTTCAGTTGTGTTTGGCACAGAGCCTTCGTTAATTTTTTTTAGACAAAGGGCTGCATCGCCAAGACTTCCAGAGACATAAATATCATCCCCAATGTTAGCGCCTGATCTTTTAATCGCCTTAGATTTTTCAACCACTCCAAGTATCGTAATCGTAATGTTTAAGGGTCCTC
>CABXNH010000025.1 GCA_902513495.1 uncultured Gammaproteobacteria bacterium | reverse complement strand
TAAAACTCTGCACCATGAACGCGCGCTGATTTCGCATAAGCGTAGACGACTCCAGAAGGGTCAATGTCGCCATCAGACGGATCCCAAAGAGCAGCAACGTAATGATCAGGATCAATTAATGGGTGCTTTTCTACAACCTCATCGAGAGATACAAACTCTTGATTTAGGCCTAATGATCTTGCATTCGAGCGCTCTCGCTTTAGGTAGTCGTGCCAATTCTGATTAGAGGCTAAGTAGTAACCTCCTGTCGTATGCATACTGATTGAATGGCCCGAAGTTTCTTCAATTTCTTTGTATAGATTAATTGTGTAGTCTTGGAGTTTTGAAACGTTAGGGTCAGAACTGACTGTATGAAATGAACCCGCTGCGTGCCAACTAGAGCCAGAAGTTAACTCATTTCGCTCTAATAAAACAACATCCTTCCAGCCCATTTTTGCAAGGTGAAAAAGAATCGAGCAGCCAACAACGCCGCCCCCAATTACAACAACTCTTGCCTGATCTTTCATACTAAATCCATATTATAAAAATTAAATGTTAATTCAAAAAACAGCTAAACTCAAGTGAAAAAAATTGTCTTTAAATATTGAAAAAATTTAGCTCTTACAGTGGCGCTGCTCCTCCTTCAGAAACTCTTTTCTCTACAAATCCTTTGAGCTCTTCTTCCACTTCAGGGTCAAGCTTAGGCTCTTGGTAATCATCTAGAAGCTGCTTCCATATTTTATTAGCCCTTTGAGAAGCCGTTTCGGATCCAGCGTCTCTCCATGATTCAAAGTTACGCCAGTCTGATAGCATTGGATTATAGTGCTCAGTTTCATATCGATCTAATGTTTGCTGGGCTGCAAAAAAATGTGAGGCCGGGCCAACTTCTGCGATAGCCTCAACCCCGAGAGTATCCTTATTAATGGCTGATGGCATAAGAAATGCCTCCATCATTTGATTCATTTCTGCATCCAAAATAACCTTCTCATAAGATGCGCAAAGCCCTCCTTCAATCCAGCCATGTCCATGCAATATAAAATTGACTTGCCCTAAAAGACACGCCCACAAAGACATCTGAGATTCGTAAACTGATTGCTCATCAGGGGCATTAGATGCATTTGCATTGGAAGCACGAAGAGGGATTTTATATTTTCTAGCCAGCTGACCGCTAGCAATTGTTGCCTGAGTATACTCAGGAGTTCCAAAAGCTGGGGAGCCTGATTTCATATCAACATTTGAAGTAAAACTGCCATAGATTGCTGGAGCACCTGGATTAACGCATTGATGAAAAGTAAGTCCAGCGAGTGACTCTGCATTTTGTTGGACAAGTGCGCCCGCAACAGTAATAGGCGCCATAGCTCCGGCTAAAGTAAATGGGGTATAGATGACAGGCTGATTATGCTCTGCCATTTCAATCGCGCCTTCCAAAAGTGCTTTATCATAAACCAGTGGTGAATTCGCATTGACGACAGTCGTAATTGAAGGCTCTTTTAAAAGCGTTTCTTTATCAATGCCTCTTGAAATTCGAACTATTTCAATGGCATCTAGCATTCTCTCACTGCCGATCGCATAACCAAATAGTGGCTTTGTGCATAAGCGGGCTGCCGCTGAAACTGCGTGTAAATGGCGCTCTCGAACATCTAAGTCGCATGGCTCAACTGGGTAGCCTCCAAGAGCATGCACGGTATTCAAGATTTCTCCTAGCTTGATCAAGTTTGAATAGTCTTCAAAGTTACCTAAGATTCGACCTCTATCAAGGTCAGATACATTTGGAGCACTAGATACCATGGTGTTGATAACTGATTTGCCGCCAACATGAACATGTCTCTCCTTGTGCCTTCCATGAAGAGTGAACTCAGTCGGAGTAGTGGATATTTTTTCCATTACAAAGTCAGGATCAAATCTAACACGCCTTCCGTCACTACCAATCATAGCGCCTTCTCTTTTGAGAATTTCGACAGCACGCGGTGACTGGATATCCATCCCTGTGTCACACAAAACTTTTAGTGAGGCCTGATGAATTGACTCAATCTCATCTTCTGAAAAAATTGACATCGGCTGAAAGGGGTTCTTTTTTTGGCCATAAGGGGCCTGATGAAAGTTAGTAACTTCTCTAACGTTTTTACTTCGACCTCTTCTCACTTATTAACTCCCTTGAAAATATCTAATGAGATGACACTAGTTTGCGAATTTTGTTCCTAAATATAAAAAAAGTCAATCATTTATTATTTTATCTATTCTTTTTTTTATTCTAGATTCAAAACGGATATTTTTTGCAATAATTGACCTACATCAAGATACATATTATTTGATTTTGCAATAATGTTTTCTAATAAAACTCAATAACCTATAGGAGGATGATTACCATGCCGCTTGAAAATCTGAACCATTTCACCCTGTTGACTGCTAATCACGAAAAATTAAAAAAATTTTATTCGCATATACTAGGATTAACGGTGGGACTGCGACCACCAGTCCCTTCAACTGGAACCTGGCTGTACTGTGGAGAGACTCCAGTGGTACATCTAGTAGAACTAGAAAGTGCTCCCAATGTGCAGGATACCCAGATAGAACATGTGGCCTTTAGTGCTTCCGGTTTAGCCGAACTGTTGGAACACCTTCGCGACAATGAGGTTCCTTACCAAATTGCTGTGGTGCCCGATGTTGAAATTCGCCAAGTTAATGTCTTCGACCCAGATGGCAACCATATTGAAATGCAGTTTGCCCCTGAAGAAGAGGCAGATTTAAATTCATTCAAGTTAGAAACAATTCGTGATTTGATCTTAAGTAGTGGTATTCCAGAATGGCGTGAAGGTAGCACAACCAGTCCTGTATAAAAGTCGGAGCCATTGATACCCTTACTATAGCATTAATTGCTATCATAACCTTTGTTCAGTTGTGATTGGCGAAATAGGATTGTTTACTGGCAAGAACTTTATCAAGCGCCGATGGATCGGTGTCGAACTCTTTTACCAGGTCAAAAAAAGCCACTATATTTTGGGATGAAATGTCATGCCCAATATTATGACAAGGTGCAATGATATAACCTCCATTGTAGCTAAGATCATGAATCCGCTTTGCAACCTCCCAGCGAAGTTGATTAAGGTTTGCATTGGGCATTAAATGTTGCACATCTATCGCCCCGTGAAAGGCAAGTCGATTACCAAACTGTTGTTTGAGGAATTGGGTATTGTCCATACCCTGAACCGATGTCTGTACTGGATTAATGATGTCCACATTCATTTCGATAATATCTTCAATGACCGGTAAAACTGCCCCATCTGTATGCATCATCAACTTCACATCTGCCAGACCCTTGATATGATCATACAGCTCTTTCATCTTTGGCTTGAGACGATTGCGAAATACTTTTGGTGATATCAACATTGAAGTCTGGGAACCCAAATCATCCGTAACATAAGCAAGCTGAACATATGCCCCTACCTCTTCCATGTAGCGAGTCCACATTGCTTTAAGGGTCCAAGTGATCTTGTCCAGTAGTGCATCAGCAAATTCAGTATCAGCAATCAGATCCATAAAGAACTGTTCATAGCCTCTCATTTGTAAGGCTGTCATCAGGGGACCGGCTTTGATGGCATCCGCCCCGATTACGTAGTCGGTGTTTTTATAAAGGCTCTCTGCCTGTTCACGCAAACCCTTGAACTGATCTGGATCATACGGATCAGGCCAGTTAAAATCATCCAGATTATTCAGGGTAGCTGTTTTTAAAGGCGCATCACAGAGAACATCGATTGCGTAATGGTCTTTGTCCGCGGTTGCACGATAAGGAACACCCCACATGTCAATATAACCATCCACATCAGTGCGTTCCTTGACCTGTACCCAGTTGGGTACCAGCCATCTGAAATCGATGCCAAAACGCTGTAGTAATGCCTCGTCAGGCACCACTGTCTGTGCCATACGATCCAGTATTTTATCCGCATTTTCCATGGGCACATCGTTAAGATATTGCTGCAGTTTTACGTAGGCTTTCTTATGGATTGAACCAATATGTTTACCCATATCAACCAGAACCCGCTCTGGTTGCTGGTGACTCATTGCCGTGAAAAAATTCTCTCGTGGTGTCATCGTCATGACCACGCTCCCTATTCAATTAATAAAAGATTTTGCTACCTTTACTGCCTGACTCGCATCTTTTGCATAACCATCTGCACCAATTTGATGGGCATATTCTGCAGTTACAGGTGCGCCACCAACAATAATCTTAATGTCCTCTCGTAATCCCTCTATTTCAATTGCTTGAATCGTACTTTCCATGCTAGGCAGTGTTGTAGTCAACAAGGCGGATAGCCCAAGAATATCAGCGCCTTCTTTAATAGCTTCTACAAACTCTGCTGCACTAACATCTGTACCTAAATCGACTATCTTAAATCCTGCCCCTTCAAGCATCATAGCCACAAGATTTTTTCCAATATCGTGCATGTCACCATCAACACTTCCAAGAATAATTTTGCCAATCGGTTCAACACCAGTATTAACTAGATGCGGTTGCAAAACAGATAATCCGGCCTTCATTGAATGAGCTGCTAACAACATCTCGGGGACAAAGTATTCACCTTCTTGAAATAAACGTCCAACTTCTTCCATTGCGGCAATCATGCTTTCGATAAGAATTTTAGAGACTGGAATGCCAGCATCAATAGCGGATTGAACATTTGTGGGGACAATTCCCATATCGCCATCAAGTATGGCTTCATAAATGTTATCTAGATAATCCATTTTTCAAATTCCTATTCACAAACAAAACTGCATGCTTCATCAGCAATAGCCAACTTAAACTCTCTCTGAGTCAATAAAAAGTAGCATTTACTCGCAAGCCAAACTGTTATTAAGAGCTATTATTGCAAGATTAGACAATATTTGTCTTGATATAAATCAAGTTTTGCATTCGTATGCAAATATAATTGTGTCTATTGATTTTTGTTTAGAAATCCTTCTTAAAGGAAATTACAAAGCCTTATTAGCTAGATGGATTGCCCTCAACGCCGGTCCTTGTAGTACGAGCTAAAATATCAACGCCTTGTTGATTCCAAAAGTGTAAAAGATCGATAAAGATCCAATTTTCAGCGAGCTTGTCTCCTTCTCGCCTGTACATATCTATTACTCTCATATCACCTGGCTTTCCAGTTGCAGGCATACCCATAAAGCCTCCTGATGGAGTGAGTGTAAGATTAGGCCATCCAAAAAAACCACCAAAATTACCTTCAGCTAATTTACAAAGATGTCCATTAGATATCCGATCTTTAAAAGAAGCTCTAAATGGTCCAGAATGCTGCTCGGCATATCTTTCAATGGTATAGGTTGCTCCAATTCCAGCAGGCCCCCACCAGATCATATCTTCTTTCCAGCTTCTTCTTAACTCGTCAACTAGAGGTAATTTATTAGTATGCTTCCAATCTCTCATATCCTCAGCCATGAAATTTATTGAAGCAAGAGTTTTTTCACCCTCTGAAACATCTTGCTCATCAAAAAGTAAACCTTCGTGAGTCATTGGTCCTGGCTGAACAAGGTGCGCTGCTGTTTGAGGCGGGAAAGGAGTTAAACCAACTTGAATCATCACATGAGGAATATCAAAAAACATGGCTGTTTCAGTGATCTTTCCATCTTGAACTTTATTAAATTCACAGTAACGCAGAAAAGCCATTTTTCTTGATGGCTGAATTCCAAGCCACTCATTATCAAATAAGCCCATCAAGTGGCCCATAGAGACGACCCAAACGGATTCAAATCCATCTATCTGGTTTTTACCAGCTATAAAAATATCCATTCTTCTTTGCATATTTTTAAAGGCATGGCGAAATGGTTGCCAGAAGACTTTAGATAATTGTTCTACATCAGATTGTTCATTAAAAGGGTGAAACCCTCTCCAAAGATAGTCTTTACCAATATGGCTGCTTAAGACTTTTGAAATTTCACAACCCTCAGCCTTATCCAAGGCTTTGTAATAATCTAATACAATCTTTTTTTCTTGTTGAAAGTTACTCATAGCTATTTAATGTCCAGGATCATTCTGGCTCCTTTTTCCGCAATCATCATAGTTGGCGCTGATGTATTACCACTAACAATATTTGGCATGATTGAAGCATCTATTACCCTTAGATTTCTCATTCCTTTAACCTTTAAATCATGAGGAGAAACAACAGCTAATTCATCCACTCCCATCTTACAGGTTCCTACTGGATGGTAGACAGTTAGTGCAGTCTTTCGAATGTAATTCAGTAGTTTTTCATCTGACTGGATAGACCTTCCTGGCGCTATTTCTTCACCTCGAACCTCATCAAACTCTGGAGACGATAAAACCTCTCTTGCTTTTTTGATTGCCTCAACAATGTTTGCTTCATCTCTGACGTCAGACAAAAAGTTGTGGTCAATAAGTAGTTTGATTTTTCCGTCCTCTTTTTTTAATTTCACTGAACCTCTGCTATGAGGTCTTAAAAGGCATGTAAAAATTGAATAGCCATGTCCAAACTCGAACTTTCTACCTCGGTGACTTCGGTAAATTGGCGTAAAGTGGAACTGAATATCCGGGTAATCTTGTTCAGCAAATTTTGTTTTAGCAAATCCACCTGCCTCAACAAAATTAGTTGTCCACCAGCCCTTTCTTTTCAAATAGTACTTAAAAGGCGCCATTAACACATGAGGCAATAGGGACCTCCAAGAAACACCAATAGATTCAGCCTTTTTTGAACGAACTGTCACCATAGTATCGAGGTGATCTTGAAGATTCTTGCCTACTCCAGTTAGATTGTATTTGCAAGAAATCCCAGCACTCTCTAGATCATTTTTATCACCAATCCCAGAAGCTAACAAAAGCCTAGGTGACTCTATAGCGCCGGCACATAAAATAACCTCATTCAAGCATGTTATTTTTTTTTCAATACCGTTAGTGTGAATATTGACAGACTTTGCAACCTCTCCCTCGATTTCAATAGATTTAACTCTGGTGTTTTTATAAATTGTTAAGTTTTTACGTGCGAGAATCGGCTTAATAAAAGCCCTGTATGAATTGACTCTCTCACCCTTTTTTTGATTAACGTTGTAGACCCCCAAACCCAATTGGGAGGCGCCATTAAAGTCTTGATTATGCGGCAAACCTGACTGAACTCCAGCCTTAACAAAGCGCTGAAGGGTTATATTAGCATCTTGTGGCCTAACTACTGGCCATTCCCCGCCAACAGAATGATAGTGTGAGTCACCGCCCGTTTGATCATCCTCTAATTTTTTAAATAAGGGTAAAACTTCTTCATAAGACCAGCCATCACATCCTAGCTTGACCCAGTTATCATAATCATTCTTATTGCCGCGAATATATACCATACCATTAATTGAGCTGGATCCGCCCATACCTCTACCACGGTTGACAGTTATTACTCGATTATTTAATTTTTTTTGTGGTGTGCCCTGATAGGCATAATCAAACTTTTTGTGGTCATACAAAACAGATAAACCTGCTGGAATTGTAATCAACGGACTATTTTCACTTCCACCGCCCTCAACAAGGCAAACAGTATTTTCAGGATTTTCGCTTAGACGATTAGCTAATACACAACCGGCAGAACCTGCACCAATAACGATATAATCAAACTTTTCCATGGTTTATCCCTTGACAGCACCAGCTGTAAGTCCGCTTACTAGTTGCCTCTGAAAAAATAATACTAGAAGAAATAATGGGATTATAGATGAAACAACTGCCGCTACAGCAAACATCACATTGCCCTCTGTCTGGGTTGTACCCATAAAACTAGCAATTTTTGGAACCATGGTTTGATTTTCTTGAGATAAAAGAACGGCTGTGACAGCAAAATCATTATAAGCCAAAAGAAATGAGAAAAGACCCGCCGTAATCACTCCAGGCCACATTACAGGGATAATGACATGTCGAAATGCTTGAAATTGTGTGCAACCATCAACTTTTGCGCTCTCATCAAGCTCTTTTGGTATTGTTTGAAAAAATGAGTGAAGCATCCACAAGGTAAATGGCTGATTTATTGCCACTAACACAATGATGGTGGTGGGCAATAAACCCCAAACATTCCACGCATAAAATGGAGGAAGATATCCTGAAACCAAAGTTATTGGCGGTAAAGCGCGAAAAACCAGAGCAATTATTAGAAGCCAAAATGAATAACGAAAGCCTGACCTAGAAAGGGCGTACCCTCCCAAAGTAGCAATAGTTAGTGAGGTAAGCACAGTAAAAAAACAGACTATTGCTGTATTGCTAAAAGCGCGCCAAAACTCTTCCTGAATCCATGCACCCTCATAGCCTGCACCTGTAAAAGATTCTCCATATACCGCCTGCGTTCTGACTCCTGATATGGCATGTGTCCAGTCTCCCTTTGAGAAAAAATCTAACTCTACCTTAAAGGATCCCCACATTGTCCAAAAAAATGGGAAAGCTGCCACAATTAACCAAAGCAACACAAAGCCATAAATCAATAACTGAAGTCCCAATGGTCTCTTAATTTGATTCGAAGTCATATCATTTCTCTGGATTAAATTCACGCCACGTTCTTATCAAAACTGGCAATAGAAGAATAACAACTCCGATGATTGTCAGAACTGATGTCGTTGCTGCAGACGAAAAAAGTCTGATTTCTTGACCAATATCATTCCATATAATCCATGAGAGTGAGGTTGCATGTGCTTCTGCACTAAAACCAACTATTGGCTCAAATACTCGAAAGTTATCCATCAGTTGAATTAATGCCACGAAAGCAACTAGTGGCGACAAATGAGGAACTACAACATGCATAACTTGTTGGAAACGAGAAGCGCCATCAATCATTGCCGACTCCAAAGTTTCTTTAGGAACCGTTTGAAGACCAGCATAAAAAACAATAAACGCGAAAGGGGCAGAATGCCACACACCATAAACGATCAGCGTTACCCAGGTTAACCCAGTTGATGCCTTTAATGATAGATTTGGATCTGAAAATATCTCTTGGAGTCCTGAGCCAACTATTCCCCTCGCATCAATCATCCAAAATAGAATTAAAGAACCAACAAGGGGGGTCACAATCATTGGAAGCAATGAAAAGAACACCATAAGCCCTTTAAGATGTCGATGCAGCGAATTGACTGCCAGTGCAATTATCAATCCAAACAATATGACCAAAGGAGTTACCACAATGACATAAGTCAAAGTGAATCCCATTGCTCTATAAAATTGAAGATTATTGAGACTGGAAATAAAACCAGTGAAGCTTGTCCTGTTTTCCCAAAACTCGGCAACCTCTTTAAAGGCTAGATGGTTTCGATCAGCATAGATTTCAAATCCAACCCACTGCCCTAAGGGCTTATCTTTCTTCAGTTGTTCGGTTGCCTGATGGTCAATAGTCGATTCTGTCGCACAGCCGAATGGATCACAGATTTCAGAAACAAGCAATACCTCCTCATGTGGCGCATGAAATGACTGGCTCACAACAGAAGTTAGGGGCAACGCTATGAATAAAAGCATCGCTAGCGCTGTAGGTAAAAAGAACCAAAAAAAAGTCTTATGCTTCATACAAGTTACTTATGGTTAAACACTCTATATTTCATAAAAAGAAGGGGCACGCTTTAAACATGCCCCTACTTAGGAGATCAAAACATTAAAGTTTAGAGATAACCTTTTTCTTTAGCAGCAGTTGTGTAAGCTGCTTCTAAGTCAGCTAATGCTTGACTAGCTGTTTCTTTTCCTTGCATGAAATCAACAAGCTCCTTACCTGCTGCTGAATGCATTAGACCAGCATACGGCAACATTGGATATGGAGTTGTTCCCATTGCTGCGGCAGCAAATACACCCTTGGCAGCATCCGTTGGCTGATAACCATCAATTAGCCAAACCGCTAACGGCGAAGTTTCATCATTTAGCATTTCAGGACGAATTGCGTGCATCATAGCCATGAAGGTAGCTTCTGCATCAGCATCTGAGATGTTCTTAGAAACAGTCCATCCATCCCACCATAGAGTTGAAGCAGGAGTTGAACCACCGCCTACCGTCATTGGACCTGCAATATCAGTATTGTTTGCAACTGCTGGATCTACCTCATCACTCTTAAGTGGTCCAACACGAGAGCCCCACATATTCATAATAGCAACATTACCCGCCTTCCATTCTGCACTTGTAGCATTTGAATCATGCGTTAAGAAATCAGGGTTCATAAAGTTTGATAATGCTCTCATCATGTGAAGTGCATCAACACCATGCTGATTATTAACCGCAATCTCAGCTGAACCAGGCTTAAAGAACTCACCGCCTTGACCAATATACATATTAACAAATTCCTCTGCTAAGTTCCAACCGGCTTTATAAGCACCGCCAACAGGATTTTCCATTAAACCACTAGCACGAATATTAGCAGCAGCAACCAACATTTCTTCATATGTCGTTGGTGGAGCCATTCCTAGTTGATCTAGAATATCTGCCCTGAAAACTAAATGCTGAGCATTTGCCATGAAGGCAACTCCCATAATGTTTCCATCAACAGTGATCAGCTGACTCTTCTGTAGGCCTTGACCATGCTTAGCAACCAAATCATCAAGCGGTCTAATCACATCATTATTCATTAGTGCAACAATCGATGAGTTTGCAACAATCGCTGTTGTAAATTCAGCTGGATTACCTTGCATACCTGGCACATTGATTTTTTGGTGATCAGCTGTTAAGTTTTTTTCAACTGTAACACCGCCACCAGCACATTCCATAGCACCCGCGCCAACAGTTTGAATTGCTGGGAACTCATTTCCAACAATGCTTACACGGCCATCGGATGCTCCACATCCTGCCCAGGCACTAGAAGCTAATGTTGTTAACGCTACAACTGTAGCAATTTTTCTTAAAAACATAATAACTCTCCTTTTTTTAATTAAATACTCATTAATACAACATCGGATGAAACAATAAAAAAAATTTTGCATACGATTGCAAATTATTATAACACAGTAAAATATCTTCTAGCTATAATTTTGCATTCGTATTCAGAAAATAGTACATATTAATTTTTTTAATTGTAACAATGAATAAAACTACCAATGTACCTTCCAGACGGCCCAGACTTCCAATGGATATTGCAACAAAAACTAGCTACACTAAAAAATGAATTTTTAAAGCCACTCTACTTCTGCCAAGTTGGCAATGGGTCATATCCCAACTGCAATAAAACATGCGGAACATCGACGAACACCCAATTTTCAACTAAAAGCTCATTTTCACGGCGCCACCAATCACAAACGCGCATTAAAACGCGATCGTTGGTTGGACCTTGTCCTAGGAAGGGTTTGACGTTAATACCGGTCAAGGATGGCCAGCCCCCTGAACAGGTGTAATTACTCTCGCCAAATCTTGTGAAATGTTCTGTAAAGCCGTTATTTTTTGTTCCACCTGACCATCCTTCAAACTGAGATTCAAACGGGACCTGAAATGAAGCGAACTCGTCCACACCAATAAATGAACCAAACGCACCTGGTCCATACCACATCATATTCTTATGCCAATAGGGTCGCCACGCCTCATCCTTTGTCGCTAATTTGTCAAGCATATCAGTCACAATTTGATAGCTTTTCTGACCCTCGGCAGGGTCAGAAGAACTATTGAGGACGCCATCCCGTGATGCAGGCCCCTGTATTAGCCCGGTATATCCTCGCGAAAGTCCTGGACTCATATCCAAAGGCCACTGATTGCAGGCAATCATCAGTTCTGGAATGTCTAGAAAGATATAGCTTTCAACAGCTTGATCATTCTCGATACGGTGGAATTCGCCATAACGCAAGTAACTCAGTGTTTTCGTTGCTTTAAGGCTAATCCAATCTTTTACAAATTGCCCGACATAATAACCCGTTGAGCTAATCCATTTTTCACCCTTGAACTCTCCAGCCATGAAGATATCATCACGCCGATAAAGGCCTTGAAATGAATTCTGAAGCGGCGATAGAAATTCATTGAGGTAGGCATCTACGCCGGCCAGCTGATTAAACGGATGGACAACATTAATGTCTGCATCCTGAGCGAAAAAAATTAAAGCATTAGATGAGAAGTCACCTGGATGGCTCAATGCTTCTGCATATTTCAAATAGAGTGAACGATCATGTGTCGACATAATTTTTGGTATTAAATTAAATAAACTTTAGACCAACTCAATGAATAAATGTTTTAAAACTAGGTGCGGGATTTTTCAAAATCCTCCCATGCTCTTTTAAAATCGTCAAAACCAAATTCTGTTTTTTCTGCAGGATCTAATATGAGCCTTTCAGAAGCAAACAACTTGTGAATTGAATCTTTCAAAATAGATATGACTTCATTAGGAATTACAACTGCTCCGTGACGATCTGCATGTATTAAGTCACCTGGTATCACAGTCATACCAAAGACATTCACAGGCGTATCTAGCTCACGCACATGGACAAAACCATGACTAGGACCCACTGATCCTGCAACAACTGGAAAGTCTTCTGCTAAATCTCCGAGGTCTCTTACAACCCCATTGGTCAGTGCACCTAAGAGTCCAAACCCTTTGTGAACTTTTGTATTAATCTCGCCCCAGTAGGCACCAATACAATCAGGGTAGTCAACATCCTCAATTACAGTAACCATTGGCCCATCTACCTCGGACATATAACGATAGTAATTCATTCTGCGCTCTTTAATAATATCTTGATTTTCTGTTGGTGGCTCTAATGCAGCAATTTTTGCAGTTTTTGCATAGCCCACCATGGCACCGCTCTTAGGATCTGAAGAGATCATAGTGCCTCTTGTAAAGTCTGAAAAGCCACGTTTACCTTGAGCGACTTCAATAGCATTGCAGACGGTTGGTGTATCAACCGACTGAAGCAATTTAAGCAACTCTGAATCTAGTTCATCAGCCATCTTTTTAATATCTCCGTTGTTTCTCTTGGTTGCTCCAATGTAGGCAAGTGCCCTGCATTATTAATTATTATTATCTCTGAATTTTGAATCATATTATGCATCATCTCATGCCTCTCAACAGTACATAATTTATCTTCCGAACCGCACATTATGAGGACAGGGGCTGTAATTGCTTGAATATTTTTTTGTTGATCTGCTCTTGTTTGAAGCGCCCTAGACTGGTTAATAAAAACATCAGGCCCTAGTGACATAGCCATCTCCATACAGATATTTAGAACGCTTTCTTGATTTTCACCTTCAGCAAGATAGTTAGGCTTCATCTCATCACGCATCACTTTAAGCAGTTTACCCTCACTAACATCTCTCATTTGAGGCTCACGTTTAGACTTAACCTCCTCTAATTCGGCTTTAGGATTAGTGTCCATAAGCACCAATTTTTCAATCCTGTCAGGCTCTTGAGCGTACATTTCCATAGCAACAATTCCACCCATTGAGTGTCCTAATAGAGAAAAATTTTTAGGCGCCATTTTAAGTACATCTGATGCTAGCTCCTTGACTGAAGAAAAACTAGAAATATCAGCAATGGTAATTTCTATCTGATCACTCAAACTTTTAATTTGTGGCGAAAAAATTCGCTCATCGCACATCATTCCAGGAACCATGACTAGGCTCGTCATTGCTATTTACTCGCTAGCTTAGCGCCCTCAGACAGTGACTTTAGTTTTGCAAATGCAATATCAGGGTCCACAGCGCCAAATCCAGCAAAGGTTCCAAAACCGCAGTCAGATCCTGCAATCACCCTATCTCCTCCAACTATATTAATAAATTTTTTGATCCGTTCGGCGACTAGCTCTGGATGCTCAATAAAATTAGTTGTCGTATCAACCACTCCAGGAACAAGAATCTTATTATCAGGTATTTCACTTTTTCGATCACGAAAGACAGTCCACTCATGTGCGTGTCTTGGGTTTGAAGTCTCGAACAGTGTGTATTGCGCCTTAGCTTTCATCAAAGTGCCAAAAACTTTATTCATATCGATATCACAGCAATGTGGGCCTTCGTAGTTACCCCAGCAAATATGAATTCTTACTTTTTCAGCAGGAACATTCTTCAGTGCATGGTTCAACGCCTCCACGTGTGAGTCAGCTATCTTTATAAACTCAGAATCTGACAAGTCACTAAAAAGCATATGACGTGAGAGTGCTAGATCGGGACAGTCAAGCTGCAGGTCAAGTCCAGCGGATACGATAGTTTCGTATTCTTCTCTCATAGCATCAGCAAGTGCTGCTAGGTAGGCATCTCTTGAAGGATAATAATCGTTTTGTAAAAACAAGGAGATTACCCCAGGTGAGGCTGCATTCATAAAACCTCGCTCAACTCCATTCGCTGTCATTGCTTTTTTTAAGTTAGAGATGTCTTTTTGGAGCTCTCCCTGACCCTTTGACTTTACATCACTCGTACACATAGGTCTAGCATATTGAGGAGTACCTCCTTCATTAGCAAGTCTCTCGAGAAATCCTGGAAAAAGTTTCAAGTCCTCTGGCGCATTTCGTGGACTATCTCCAGAAAACCCTGTATATCTATCTTTTACATAAGTCGCATATGATATTTTTGAGGTTTCACCATCACTTACAATGTCTATTCCTGAAGCTTTTTGCTTTTGAACTGTACTCAAAACATTTTTTTGCATGCACTCATCAAAATCATTTTCATCATATTTTTTATTATTTTCTCTGGCGAAAATATAATCAACAACCTCTTGACTTCTAGGTAATGAGCCAACGTGGCTCGTTAGAATTCTATTCAATTTAATCTCCTTATAATTAACACTATTCTTTCCAAGTTAAGCCTGCAGAATCATCAGTATTTGTTATACGATAAAGGCTAGATTCAGATTCATCAAGAGCTATTAATGAGTGTTCAATGCCTGGCTTAAGTAAGCAAGTATCTCCCGAATTAAGTATAGTTTCGTGTCCCTGCCAACTTAACTTCCAATCACCCTTCACAGGCATCAATACCTCATAAAGATTAGTACTGTAAGGCTCCTCTGCAATAGATTTTGAACTAATAAACTCAACTTCAAATCCAGGCCTATCCTTGATAAGACCCTCTTCCCCAATAACTAAGCAAGGCTCACTTTTTGATAGAGCCATAAGATCCCAATATCGAGCAACGTAATCACGAACAATCCCAGTAACGGGTACTTCTGGAATCTTTGATAGATCTTTATCAGTCAGCTTAGAAACTGGATTTTGACCATGAGGCAACGTCTCTCCTTTTTTAGTGTCGTATAATTGTCCAGTTTCACTGAGAATGAGCCCATGACTGGATGCTGCATCAAGTACTTGAGGCGCCCAAATGACTCCACCGCCAGAATCATCGCCCCCCAAAACCGCCATAATCATCCCGTATTCATCCCCAATATTCTCAAAACCCCTAAATACTCGAGTTGGAATGTTGAAAATATCTCCTTCATTTAAGACAACTTCACCAGCCTCTCCATAGCGACCCCAAAAGAATCGCCAGCGCCCCTTTAATACAAAAAAAACCTCCGCTGTATTATGGTAATGCAGCGAATTAAAACATTTTGGAGGTTGGCCTGCGGCCCCAATATTAAAGCCAGGCGTTTCAGATATGTGCACAAACTGATCCGCACTTTCAGAAACACCAGACCCTATAATTGTAAAGTTATCTTTTTGGTCTGACCCAGGGGTGTGAGTATCGATAAAAGCTGTTTTGCATGGCTTTAAATCAGCATAGCGAACTATATACTTCTCCATTTCTTTTAAATTCATTGTTTAGCCTGTCTTAATAATTATTTGTTTCCATAATGCTGTTTCATCAAATAGAGTGTATTCTCTTCTTAGACCCCAAGGTCCAAACTCCACATGTGAAACTCCCATAACATACAAATCTGCCCCACTGGGTTCACCAAAAATGCCCCAACCATCATGCTTACCTTTTAGATTCCACCTGACTGCAGCTCTTGGAGATAGGTTTGAATCTTCTCGTCCAATTTGATGCTCAACAGTAAAAACTGCGCTTGGCATAGAAGAGCGAAGGCCCGTCCAAAACTCTTCAGCATCATCATAGGAGTGTCCGCTCACCCCACCTGGATACTCTAGATGACACCCTCGATCATACTCCGCCCGAAATACAGTTGGATCAGCGCTCATAATTCGATTTAATATATCTACGTACCTCTCTCCCCACTCATTTTTATTGCCCTTTCCAGTATAAGGCCCGACTTGA
>CABXNH010000024.1 GCA_902513495.1 uncultured Gammaproteobacteria bacterium | reverse complement strand
ATAACAAATATCAGGCTGCACAATATCAACAACTCGAGTGTCAATCATGTGCCTCCAAACTCTCATATCGTTATCTTGCTCACCGCCACTCACATCGATATCAAGTGCCTCAGAAACCTCACGCGTCCAGTCAGGCTCCCAGTATGGGCAAGGCTCTTCGAAATGACTAATGCCATAATCCTGGAGCATGTGTCCAACCTCGATGGCTTTTTTAGGGCTATAGGCACTATTCGCATCGACCAAAAGCGACACGTCATCACCCAGAACCTTTCTGACCTCCTTGATAATCGATTCAGTTCGCCCAGGCCATTGATCTAAATCGTGCCCACACTCCCGGCCAATTCTAAACTTGAACGCAAAGTAGCCATCCTCTTCTTTGAGCTTTAAAAACCTTTCTGCTTCAGACTCAGGTGAGATCTCTCTTTGCATACTGGAGGCATAAACAGGAATGGAGCTTGGGCTTCCACCGAGCAATTGACAGACACTTTTTTGAGCTCTTTTAGCCTTAATGTCCCATAATGCAGTATCTACGCCGCACAAAGCTCTGTAAAGATAGGTGCCAGGAAACTTGTGCTCCCTTTCCAAAACTTCCCTGTTGACTTCATCGATCTCAAGAGCACTCATCCCAAGAACATGAGGAGCGACCTGCAGATGGACCACTTGAGCAGTGATTTCACTATTGTAGGTCGAGGTTTGCCCCCAACCCTCATCCCCCTCATCCGTCCTGACGCGAACTAGTCCGACATACTCATTTGTAAAAGTTTCAACGCTAATTATTTTCATAATGTGAGTAATCTAGACATTAACTTTATCCTGCAAAATAAGATCAGACGCCTTTTCACCAACCATAATGGTTGCAGCGTTAATATTACCACAGACTAGCTTGGGAAATATCGAGGCATCAGCAACCCTGAGAGACTCGATACCGTAGACCTTAAGACGGCTGTCAACAACATTTTTAGTGGGGTCTGGACCCATCCTACAGGTGCTGGAGGGGTGAAATACAGTCCACACCGTCTCCTTAATATGCTGAATCATTTGCTCATCACTCTGGCAATCAGGTCCTGGACGAAATTCCTCACCAATCACATCACTAAAGCTGTTGGTTTGTGCTAACCTTCTAATCACCTTGACGCCCTCTAACAAATCTGTCACGTCATCCTTGTGGGAGAGGTAATTAGGCTTAATGATGGGAGACTTTAATGGGTCACTACTTCTCAGTCGAACACTCCCTCTTGAGCGCGGACTACAATTCGAAATTCCCAAGAGCATTGCTGAAAACGGATCCGGACTCATCATTGCGCGCTTATCAGGCGACTCCAACGAGTAACTGACGGGTGAAAAATATAGCTGGATGTTTGGCTTTTCGAGATCATTGCGCGTCCTTATAAAACCGCCTGACTGGTTAACACTTAAACTGAGCGGTCCGCTCCTTGTAAAAATATATCGAAGTCCCTGATAGATCTTACCAAGAACCGGCCTTAACTGATCATTCAAGGTGGGCACCTTGCTTTTATAAAAATAACTTACACCGAGATGATCCTGAAGGTTTTCTCCAACAGCAGGGCTCTCGTGAATTAATGGAACTGAAGCTTGCTCTAAAATACTTTTTGGGCCGACTCCTGAAAGCTGGAGGAGTTGTGGTGAGTTGATCGATCCTGCACTTAAAATAACCTCACATTTAGCAAATACTTGTTGAGTTTTTCCTGACTTCAAATACTCGACGCCATACGCCTTTTTGTCTTTAATGAGAACCCTTGATGCCAAGGCATTTTTGATAACAGTCAAATTAGTGCGTCCCTTTATGGGCCACAAGTAGGCCCTCGAGGCAGACATTCTCTGACCCCTGTGAGTGGTTATTTGATAGTTACCGACCCCCTCTTGCTTCTCTCCATTCATGTCTCTATTGAGATTGATGCCTATCTCCTGAGCTGCAGACAGGAAGTTCTTGCATAGTGGGTGCAGCTGGTTGGTCACCTCAGAGACTTTTAATGGACCCTTGCCGCCTCTATAACTATCAGCACCATTCTGCCAAGACTCCATCCTCTTAAAATAAGGCAAAACATCTTGATACGACCAGCCAGGATTTCCCATGTCTGACCACTCATCAAAGTCTTTAGGGTTTCCTCTGACGTATACCATCGCGTTGATTGAACTAGACCCACCCATCACCTTTCCTCTCGGCCAATAACTCGGCTTATTGTCAGCATCTGGGCTCGGCTCTGTCATATACATCCAGTTGACCGCTTTTTGGTGATAAGTAACACCATACCCAATCGGCATCTGAACAAAGAAGCGGCGATCCGAGCCGCCAGCCTCGAGGAGCAAAACCTTGTTTGAGAAATCTTGACTAAGCCTGTTAGCAATCACACAGCCAGCAGATCCTGCACCTACAACAATATAGTCGTATTCAGTCATTGATTTAAAATGAGATGGTCTTTCATGAAATGGATATTAATACCTTCGATAATTAATTTGTAGAAATCAAAAAAAAATAATACCAAAATAATCTATAAACTTGGAGCCATCCAATAAACTAATTTTAAGTGTTGATTTCAGATCCAGTCATTTTTCAGTCTATATTGCTTTTTGGCGCCTTCTTTGCAGGCATTGTCCAAGGCGCAACGGGTTTTGGTAGCGGAATTGTGCTGAATGCTTTTTGGCTTCATATTCTTGAGCCTTCAGCTGCAATTTCGTTAAACATTGTCTCCTGTTTGTTTGTCTCTGCTCTTCCAATCTATAAGTTACGTAAAACTTTAGACTTCTCTAAACTCAAGTCGTTTGTAGTTTTTGGTGTCATTGGAATACCGACTGGGTTACTCATATTGACTATGACTGACCCGACTATCTTTAAGACGACTGTTGGATTTATATTGGTTATCTTCTCGATCTGGAAATTCAGAAGTAAAAATATTTTAATAAACTTTAGAAGCAATCCTACACTTGATAAATTGATTGGTTTTATCAGCGGAATTCTGGGAGGGTTTGCAGCACTGGGCGGAATACTTCCAACGATCTGGGTTAATCTTCAAAGGCTTCCAAAAAATACTCAGCGCGGGACATACGAACCATTCATATTTATAACCAGCATTGTAGCTGTTGTCAGTTTTTATTTTGCTGGATTATTGACTTTGGATATTTTTTATAATTTTCTCAAGGTGTTTCCAGCTTTGGTTATTGGATCTTGGATTGGTGTCAAAATTTATTCATTCATTGACGAAGCCTTATTTAGACAAGTTATTTTGGGACTTATTTTTCTTGCGGGGTTAGTATTATTATTTTAATAAGTCAAATTACCCGATAAAAAATACTATTTTCTCAAAATAGTATTTCAATCTCACATGAATTAAGTTAAACTTGAATTTATCCACTTTTTTTCAGTGGGTTTATTTTTAAAACTAAGGAGAGAAAATGAAACTAATAAATAAATTATTAGCTGTCTCAGCTATTTCTGTAGCTCTAGTGCCAGGAGTTGTGAGCGCGGACTGTGGAAAGGCAAGACTGGCAGACTTCGACTGGAGTAGTGCCAATGTTCATACTGCCATTGTGGGCTTTATTCTAGAACATGGCTATGGATGTGAAGTAGAGGTAACCAAAGGAAGCACAACGCCAATTATGGCTGCTCACTATGATGGACAACTTGATATTGTGACTGAACTTTGGTATGACAATATTGTTGCTAACTACGACCCAGTTGAAGAAGCTGGAGTAATTAGAAATCTTGGCATCAATACACCAGACTCTCAGCAAGCATTCTATGTTGATAAAACGACTGCAGACAAGTACAACTTAAAAACTGTATTAGATATGCTAGACCCTGAAGTTGCAGCATTATTCACTGACCCTGAAGACCCTTCTAAAGGAAGAATGACAAGCTGTATCTCAGGCTGGACTTGCTACACTGTGAACTATGTCAAACAAAAAGTATACGGTTTAGATAATTACTATACAAACTTTGATCCAGGTTCAGGTGGCGCTTTAGATGCAGCAATTGCCGGTGCTTTTGCTAAAAAGCAACCAATCTTTACATACTACTGGGCTCCAACTGGCCTCATGGGCAAGGTTGACCTAGTTAGACTAAAAGAGCCGCCTTTCAATGAAGCGTGCTGGGGAGCAATGTCTGAAGTTGTAGAAACTATCAAGGCTGAAGGTAAAGATTCTTATACTGCAACTTGTGCCACTGAGTACAGAGACATGTCTCTAGACAAGTCAGTACTTACTGCTTGGGCTGACACGCATCCAGATGAAACTGCTTTCTTAGAAGCGTATAGCTTGCCAACTGCAATGGTTAACAAGCTTCTTGCATTCTATGAAGATGAGTCTGATGGAGATATGGAGCTTACAGCGCTAGAATTTTTAGAGAATTCTGATGACTGGAAAGCTTGGGTATCAGCAGACGTTGCTGCTAAAGTTTCAGCAGCACTATAAGTTAGATTTAACATAAAAAAGAGCTCACTTGTGGGCTCTTTTTTTCATAATTATTCACTATGATTAGAAAACTACTTACATATTTAACTTTTCCAATAATATTTGTTTGGCTTTTAGTTGTTAGCTACAACTCATCGAAGAGAAAGCCAGACAGTGTTATGGAGCTTTTTTCAGACCCAAGCTGGCTTAATGACTGGCCTAAGTGGTTAGACATTCCACTCATGAAATGGATAAACGATGGGTTTAAGGTTTTTAATGAAGAATATGGTATTTATTTTGAAATAGTGAACAACTTTCTACTTGGTGCAATCCTTTCTTTAAAAAAGTTTTTAATCATGATGCCATGGCCACTGGTTATTGCCCTTGTGGTAGCAATTGTATTCTTCTCTAGTGGCAGAAAGCTAGGCACAACGGTTTTTGTAGGTATCTGCACATTCTTTATAGGATTTCTTCATCCAAAGTTTTGGGACAAGGCCATTGAAACGACTTCAATCATGATCATTGGAATTCTGATTTGTATCATTATTGGTATACCGCTAGGTATCACAATGTCAAGAAGCAATAGGGTTCGAAATGCAATACTTCCGGTCCTTGATTTAATGCAAACAATTCCAAGTTTTTGTTATCTCATTCCAGGAATTATGCTTTTTGGACTGGGCGCTGTTCCAGCAATTATTGCAACCGTTATTTATGCCGTTCCCCCTTTGGTTCGATTGACTGATCTTGGGATTACCCTAGTCGATACTGAAGTGATAGAGGCAGCTGAAGCCTTTGGAGCAAGCAAAAAACAAAAACTACTTGGCGTACAACTTCCCTTAGCGCTTCCAAACATTATGCAAGGTATTAATCAGTGTACGATGATGGCTTTAGCGATGGTAGTTATTGCCTCAATGATTGGAACAAGGGGTCTTGGTGATGAAGTATTACTCGGCCTTCAACAACTAAACGTTGGAAAAGCCACTGAAGCCGGACTAGCGATTGTTCTCTTAGCAATTGTGCTAGATAGAATTACACAGGCTTATGGTAAAAAGATTCAAGATAGAAATATGCCACCTAAATAAAACCCTATTATGTCAAAAATTATAGTAAATAATATTTATAAAATATTTGGCCCCAAGCCTGGGCAAGTATTACCGATGGTCAAAGATGGCGCAAATAAAGAACAGGTCATGGAGGAAACAGGTCACACCGTTGGGCTTGACAATGTCTCACTGTCTATTGAAGAAGGTGAAATTTTTGTTTGCATGGGTCTTTCTGGTTCAGGTAAATCAACTCTAATTAGACACATTAATAGGCTTATTGACCCTACTGCAGGCGAGGTACTTGTAAATAACGTCGACGTATGCAGTTTGGACGAGAAAGAAATCTTAGAATTTAGAAAAAAGACTATGAGTATGGTCTTTCAGCGCTTTGGACTCTTCCCTCACAAAACAATTATTGAAAATGTTGCTTATGGTCTCGAGATTCAAGAGGTGCCAGAGGATAAAAGACGCGAAATTGCTCAAGGCCAAATCAGTGCAGTTGGACTTGATGGTTTTGAAAATCAATATCCTGCTCAACTCTCAGGCGGCATGCAGCAGAGAGTTGGACTTGCTAGGGCCCTTGCAACCGACCCCGAAATTTTATTAATGGATGAGGCTTTTAGCGCATTAGATCCACTCATCAGAAGTGAAATGCAGAACCAGTTGGTTGACCTTCAAGCCAAACTCAAGAAAACAATTGTGTTCATAACCCATGACCTAGATGAATCACTCAAACTAGGTGATCACATTGGAATACTTAACGGGGGCAGACTGGTTCAGGTTGGTAGGCCAGAGGATATTATCCTTAATCCTGCAGACGACTACGTAAAAGCATTCGTTAAAGATGTCAATCGCTCAAAAGTTCTCAGAGCTAAAACTGTCATGACAAAGCATGACAAGTTTGACAAATCAGCAACAAACCCATCCTCAATATATAAGTATGATGAGGACACTTTTATCGAAGATTTAGTGCCTAAAGTATTAAAGGACAGGTCAACAATCGAAGTTATTGATAAAAAAGGGGCCACAACAGGTTATATCACCTCAGATGAACTCTCTGTAGCACTAACCAAAACAAAATAAACGCTAAGCTGTGAGTAAAAATGTAGTCATTTCAGCAGCGGCAGATGGAATAGGTTGGTGTATTGCAAGTGCCCTGTTAGAGCAAGGCTACACGGTCTACGCATCGGACATTAATCAAGAAAAAATTGATGAGATCAATAAGCATCCGCTCATTAATAAACGATTATTTATTGAAAATGTCAATGCGAGTGACCCTGAGTCAGTCAACCATTACTTTGAGTCTCTTCGCAATAAAGTACTGGACATAAATGCTCTTATTAATAACGTTGGTATTGCTGGACCTACCGGCATGATGGAAGAAGTGTCAGTTGATGATTGGAAAAATACAATTGATACTAATTTAAACAGTCATTTTTATTTCACAAAAGATGCAATCCCACTTTTAAAAAATAAAGGGGGTTCAATTGTTAACCTGTCTTCCACAGCAGGAATCTTTGGCTTTCCATTAAGAACGCCATATGCAGCCTCTAAGTGGGCCATTATTGGGGTTACAAAATCATTAGCCATGGAGCTTGGTCAGTTCAACATAAGAGTCAACGCTATTTGCCCTGGGTCAGTTTCGGGAGACCGAATCGACCGCGTTATAAAAGCAAAGGCGGATTCTCTAAGCATTGATGAAAAACAGGTCAGAGAAGATTTTGAAGGTATGGTCTCCCTCAAAACATTCGTTGACAAAGAGGATATTGCCAATATGGTAGTATTTCTTTTATCCGATGAAGCCTCGAGAGTCTCGGGTCAGGTTATGACGGTGGATGGCAATACAGAGAGGATGGACTAAATAAAAATTTAGCCCAACAACTCTCGCGTGTTAATGAAGTCCAGCGATATACTGAGACAACGCGTCAATTTCTTCGTTTGTTAGACCCATCGCAACATTGTTCATCATCTCATTGACTCTCTCAGCGCCATCAGAATCGGTCTGCTTGTTGATAGCGTATTGACGGAAAGCCTTTAACTGGGAAGCTGTATAGTCAGCATGTTGAGCGGATACAGCTGGGAAGCCGGCAGTTGGTATGCCTTTTCCTTTGGGTCCATGGCACGCGATACATGCTGTCGTTTGAGTGTCCATCTTGCCACCGACATAAATTTTTCTGCCGAGCTCAATCATTTCCTCTGAACCCTTAGCAGAATTCTCACTGATTGTTTGGATTGAGTAGTAAGCTGCAATGTCTTCCATATCTTGATCAGAAAGTAGCGAAGCGACACCTGCCATCATTGCATTCTTTCTCTCACCCGACTTGAAGTATTGAAGCTGTTTTACAATGTAGGCTTCGCCCTGGCCAGCTAATTTAGGAAAGTTTGGAATCGCACTATTTCCTGCAAGACCGTGACAACCCATGCAAGTAGCAGATTTTGCCTGCCCTGCTTCAGTATCTCCTGCAGCCAAGATTGGGTTACTCAAAAAAGTGATAAGTATAGAAGCTAAAATAACAATGGTTTTTTTCATTCTCAATCTCCAAAAAATTCAGGGAAATTATACTTTATAAATAGAGAATGAGTAACCCTCAAATGACACAAAAAAAATTAAAAGAAAAGGTTTATTTCTGTGGGTCTTGTATAAAGAGGTATTCTGCAATGGATCGCTCAAAACCCTCTGCCAATGGAGCCATCGCATTCATGTAGGCATTTTGCCTTTCGCCAGATTGAAAATACTCGAGCTGCTGTACAATCCAATCAACATCTTTACCTGCTATAGAAGGAATAGATTCGTCATTAGAGCGGCCATTTACACCATGACAACTAGCACAACCTAGTGCGCTATACATAGCCTCTCCTTCAGTATTAGCGAGAGAACTCATAGAAAAAGCTGCAAAAATAAAAGTGATTAATATATAAAAAATCTTCTTCATTAGATACTCACCTTATCAAATTAGACAAATTGATTATACCAATTTTTAATTTATTATTTTCCTTTCCATTTTGGAGGTCGTTTTTCTGAAAAAGCTAAAGTGCCCTCTTTGGCATCCTCTGATTGAAGCATCCTCAGGTAAGGTCTAATTTCTCCAGAACGCATACACTCGTACGCGCTTTCTAAATCCATAGCCTCTGTCTTTCGAACGACTGACTTTATTGCAGCCAATGAGAGAGGTGCAGACTTGGCAATCTGATGAGCCCAATCAAGCGCCTCACTGATTAAATGCTCCTGATCGCAGCTTCGATTAACAAGGCCAAAATGTATGGCTTCATCGACAGTCATTCTTCTCCCTGTCATAAGCATATCCATAGCCACTGCCTTTGGCAAACGGCGAGGGAGTCTTAAAACACCGCCACTATCTGGAATGATTCCTAAGGTAGCCTCAGGAACAAAAAATTCTGCATTATTTGATGCAATAATGAGGTCTGCTGCAAGAGCCAACTCGAAACCACCTCCAACCGCTAGTCCATTGACAGCCGCAATGACTGGCTTATCTAAATCCCATAGTTCAGTGAGTCCTGCAAAACCCCCAGGCCCAAAATCTGCATCAACAGCTTCTCCCTCTGATGCCGCTTTTAAGTCCCAACCACCACAAAAAAAACGGTCTCCAGAGCCCGTAATAACAGCAACTCGTAGGTTTTCATCATCCCTAAAACGAATAAACACCTCGCCAAGTATGTGGCTCGTTTCAGCATCAATCGCATTAGCTTTTGGACGGTCTAAAGTAATGAGCATAACTTCATCATGCAACTCAAAATTTACAGCATTATTCATAATCTCCTCAATATAAAGTTTCCTAGTCCGAATTTAACCTGATAAGTGCATCAGCTGCAACAACACCTTCTTTTTCTTTTAAAACAATCAATGGATTGATATCCAACTCTAAGACATCATTTTCTCTAACTAACGCAATGATTGAGATAACCGAATCCACAACGGACTCTATATCTCCTTTTGAATTACCCCTATAGCCCTCGAGTAAGGGGTACACTTTGAGTTTTGAGAGTGCCACTAAAACATCCTCTCTTGTTACTGGTAAGAGCATTAGTGCGCTATCTTTTAGTATTTCAACAAATATACCGCCGCCACCAATGATGATGTACTTTCCAAATGTGGGGTCATAGTCAACCCCAATGATTAATTCACAGACAGAATCTTTAATCATTTTTTCAATTAATAAGGAAGAGCCAATTTTGAATAAATCATGGCAAGCTTGTTCCAACATTTCAGAGCCTTGAATATTAAGCCTGACAGCGTCTAGCTCACTCTTATGCGCCAACTCAGCCTCTGAGATTTTGAGTGTAACTGGATAAGTGATTTCTTCAGCAGCCTTTAATGCTTCAGATAGGTTTGTTATGATGACTCCCTTTGGAATTGGAATACCATAACCGTTAATCAGTTGCTTCCCCTCAAACTCAGTTAATTGCTTACTTGTGTTATTTTCTATATTGGCTTGAAGTACGTTGATTTCTGGAACTTCATCTTTCTTGAAAGCGCATCCAATTTTGTAAGAGTGATTAAGCGCATTGAGGCAAGTATCTAAGCCAACCATTGGCGTAATTCCATATTTAAGGCATTGATCTATGATTCGCTTTGGCATACAGTCTGCCATAGATGCAAGCACGATTGCCTTTTCATTTGTTCCAGTGACTGCGTCCGAAAGCGCTAAAAGCGTTGTATCCCAATCTTTTTGTTCAGACTCAGGTGTTTTTGGCCAATCTAACAGCAACATAGTGGCAGCAAAACTTCCATCAATCATTTGTTTAAAACACTCTGCCGTTCTTTTTCGATTACCCCAAATAAATGTATGATAATCTAGTGGATTATCTACCTCAACATATTCATTCAGCGTTTGTTTGACTTTATTTTTGTGTTCCTCAGTAAGGCTTGGAAAAGTAATCTCCAAACCATCAATTAAATCAGCCATCATTCCAGCCTCTCCTCCTGAACAGCTCATTGAAGCAACACCGTTGTGGTCAATAACGCCTAAAATACTTAGCAGTTTCAGAGTCTCAAGAAATTCAGGGACTGAATTGACTCGGGCAATACCGAGCCTTTCAAAAAAGAAACTAAATAATTCATCTGACCCTGTCAATGAGCTTGTATGGCTTAGAGCAATCTTAGCAGAAGCTGATGTTCTTCCTGATTTTATTGCAACGATCGGTACTTTCATTTTTAGTGCTCTTCTTGCAGCACTATCAAATGACTCTATGTCATTAATACTTTCAATATGAAGGCCAATGACATTAACTCTTGAGTCATCTAACATTGCATGAATAATATCTGCAATATTTGTGTTCGTCTGATTGCCTAATGTAAACATGTAGGCGATTGGAAGTCCAGAGGATTGCATAGTCATATTGAGACCTATATTTCCGCTTTGAGTAATAATTGCAACACCTTCACTAACAGGTTCACATCCATTAACATCAGGCCAAAGTGCAACTCTATCCAGACTATTAATGAATCCGTAGCAGTTTGGACCAATGAGCGGCATTCCATCTGCCGCCTCTACTAATCTCTGATTTCGTTTTGCACCTTCTTCGCCAACTTCTCCAAATCCTGAAGCATATAAAACCGCTCCGCCGCCACCCATTGACTTGAGGTCAGAAACGATTTCGATAGCTGATTCTGCATTAACAGCGATAAACGTTGCATCGGGAGGTTCTGGTAAATCTTTAATGTCTCTGTAACATTGAATCCCTTCAAGACTATCCAATGTTGGATGAACAGCCCATATTTGATGATTGAAGCCTAGCTTTTTTGACTCTTTAATAGCAAAATCAGCGCCTCTATTTCCAACTACAGCAATTGATTTTGGAGATATTAATCGATGCAAGTCACTTCTGCTCATAAGGGACTACTCAAATGGCCTAAGAAGCGACCTAGAAATAATGTGTCTTTGAATTTCACTGGTTCCATCCCAAATTCTCTCAACTCGATGATCTCTCCAGATTCTTTCCAAAGGGAGCTCATCCATCAAGCCCATACCTCCTAATATTTGAATGGCCTCATCTGAAATCATGGCAAGCGTTTCAGTTGCCTTAAGCTTTGCCATCGCAGCATCACTATTAGTCATTTCACCTTGAGTGTCTTTCCAGGCCGCCTTGAGAGTTAATAGTTCAGCAGCCTGAAGCTCCATCGACATGTCAGCCAGCTTAAAAGAGATGCCTTGAAATTTACCAATTCTTTGACCAAATTGTTCTCGCGTTGCAGCCCACTCAGTGGCAATCTGTAAAGCTCTTTCAGCCCTACCAAGACACATTGCAGCAACAGATAACCGAGTAGCACCGAGCCACTCATTAGCAACATCAAAACCGTGATCAACATCTCCCAGCACTTGTGATTCGTGGACACGACAATTATCAAAATTAAGAATGAAATTATGATAGCCTCTATGAGAGACGCTGTTATAACCAGGCTCAACAGAAAAACCCGGTGTTCCCATATCAACTAAAAAACTAGTTATCTTTTTTTTCTCACCTCTAGAAGTTTGCTCAACTCCTGAGGCTGCAAATAAAATGACAAAGTCAGCCATATCTGCATGACTTATAAAATGCTTTGAACCATTGATTACAAAAAACTCGCCATCTCGCTCAGCTTTGCACTTCATAGAACGAACATCTGAGCCAGCGTTAGGCTCTGTCATTGCAAGACAGTCAACCTTATCTCCTCGAATAGTTGGCAAAAGATAATCTTCAACTTGAGACCCTTTACATGCCAATAAAATGTTACTTGGCCTTGCAACAATATACTGAAGTCCAAAATTAGCTTTACCTAACTCCTTTTCTAAAAGGCATAAAGTTAATGTATCAAGACCACCTCCACCATAAATTTCAGGCATATTGCATGCATAAATACCACTTTCTATTGCTTTTTGCTTTATATTTTCTGCAACTGATTCTTCAATCTTGTTGCTCTTTTCCACTTCATCTTCAAAAGGGTAGAGCTCCTTTTCAACGAAACTTTTGACAGAGTCAATAATCATTTGTTGTTCATTTGTAAGACCAAAATCCATTTCTCTTCCTTGAATTAATTTAATTTATTTATTTCCATTACTCGACCTTTTTGTTTCGGTAATGGCAATTTTTGATGAGAGTTCCAAACCTTTTCAAGTATTTCAAATACAGAATGGCTAATCTCGCTCGCTCTTGCTTTCTTCATGTCAACATGAATTAACATTTGTTCAGTGGTAGCCAATAAGTCCCCAGTATCGCCATGAAACATCTGATGGAAAATGTGGAGCCTTTTTGAGTCTAATCCTAGTACTTGTGTCACAAACTTTAATGGTTCGCCCTCAGACGCCTCCAAATAGTAATTGATGTGAGTCTCAACCGTATAAAAGGATTGTCCAGCCATCCTATAATTATGATCAATCCCTATATATTGAAATAACGCATCGGATGCATCACCAAATGCGTAGAGGTAGAATGACTCACTCATATGACCGTTGTAATCAATCCAGTCTGGATGTACTTTGGCATTGTAGAGAGCTAAAGGTTGATTTAAATTATCTTCTTTAGAAAAGTGCTTATATTGTCTTTTTAGATATATTTCGTTATCCATATGCCGTCAAAATTAACTGTAGAATTAGAATGTAATGAGAACTCAATAAATAAAGATTATATAATGGATTAAAAGCCTCGCAATACTTGAATTATGCATAATTCCTACCGTCAAGCTAAATTTCTCTTATCGTGTCCTTCTCTTAAGGGATGCCCAAATGATAGCGGCTATGAAGTGATTTTTGCAGGCCGCTCAAATGCAGGAAAATCGAGCGCAATAAACACACTGACTGAACAAAAAAAATTGGCAAAAGTAAGCAGAACGCCTGGTAGAACTCAGCATCTTGTTTTTTTTGAGCTTGGAAATAATCGAAGACTTGTTGATCTTCCCGGTTATGGCTATGCCAAAGTTCCAGACTCGATTAAGCGGGATTGGCACCAAAATATGAGTCAGTACTTTGATAATCGTGAATGCATTAAGGCCGCTATACTTGTTATGGATTGTCGTCATCCACTAAAGCCTTTCGACCAAATGATGCTGGAATGGTGCATTAATAGCAAGGTGCCGGTAAATATTTTATTAACTAAATCTGACAAATTAAAAAAAGGTGCTGCAAGTTCAACCAGGCTTTCAGTTATGAAAGCGGTTAAAGATTTTCCTTCAGTTAATGTCCAAGTATTCTCATCTTTAAAAAAGGAGGGTGTTCCTGAACTATGTATGTACTTAGACACAGTGTTTGAAATGAATAATGAGAGTTAATATAGATCTCTCATCAATTCAAGCAAAAGATACAATCATTGCTGCGAATAATCGTCAAGCTCTTGCTATTAAGAAGTCAATACCACTTTCAAGCGGTACTTCAAAAATGCCCAAAATTTTCTCCTATCAATCTTGGATTGAAAAGTTTTGGAGATCTCACAAGCCAACGAAAGAATATCGCCTACTAAGTCAACTTGAGCTTAGGTTCTTGTTAAAAAAGTTTTGCAAAGAGAGTTCTGCGAAAAATCCTGAAACTTTCATTGAAGAATTGATTAAATGCTACAGACTTTGTAAAAGCTATGGAATTCCAATGGCTGAAATTAAAACTTTTCCATCCACTACATCTAAGCTGTATGCCGAATTAATCGATAGATATGAAAAATTTAAAAATGACAATAAGTGCATCGATCAAACAGATATTTTTAGCTTATCTTTGCCTAATCTTAAGAATGATCATGACAATGAGAAGCGCTATTACCACTATGGGTTCAATGAGCCAAACCCTGAACAAAAAGAGCTCTTCAAAGTCCTTGAGTGCTCACCATTGGCAAATCGTCAAATAAAAAGCCATTCGCAGAATTATTCATTCATTGATCAAGAATCTGAATTAATGACAATTGCGAAATGGGCTAAGGAAATCAATACCAATAATCCTGAAAAAAAAATTGGCATCGTCATCCCTAATTTAAATGACTTGCAACACATAGTCAGGGCATCATTTGATCTTGAGTTCTCATCACTCCTAATTGAAACGCATCAAAAGCCATACAATATATCTTTGGGAATTCCACTTAGCAATTACCCTCTGATTAACAATCTTTTTTCTATTATGAGACTATCATCTCAACTTATTAATGGTCGTGTCGAACATGAGTTGTTGATCCATGTGGTTACTTCACCATATATTAAAGGCGCAAGAAATGAACAAAATAATCGTGCGTTACTTGTCAATAAAATTCTAAAAATTGGCTTCAAAGAGAGTAAAGCCAAAAAAATTATTGAGCTATGCAGTGACTCTTCGTTACTCAAAGAGATTTTTATTTCAATCAGTACTCTTGAATGTGCAAAAAAATCAACTCTTGAAGATTCTCTAGATTTAATCAATTCAATCCTAATGCTGTGGGGATTTGCTTCAGATCGAGGCCTTTCAAGTAGTGAATATCAAGTTTTTGAAAAGTATCAAATGGAAAGCTTGATTCTTAACAAAATGTCAATATTTCACAAAAAATTATCTCTAGAAGATGTACTGGAAATTTTAACTGCCCACATGAATGCAGTGATATTTCAACCTCAAAGTGGGCCCGCTAACATTCACATATTAGGTTCATTGGAAGCTGAAGGATTATTTTTTGATTATGCTTGGGTCTCAAGTATGACAAATGATTTCTTGCCAGGAAAAATAAAAATGCCTCTATTTATTCCTCCTAAAACTTCTATTGAATACGCTTTGCCGAACACAAGCTTCACACTGATAACTAAAGAGAGTGATACAACTCTTAACAACTTATTAAATCTAAGTAGTCATCTAGTAATTAGCTATTCAAAGACTTCCAACAACCGTGATGAGCTTCCAACACCCTATATAAATTTTGAGGATTATCCTGATACCATAGCACATGAAACATTGCCAAAAGAAATGGAATTGATTGAAGATTGGATCGCTCCTGAGATAGATAATTTTGAAATCAATAAGGGCGTGAACACTCTCCAAGATCAAATGAGTTGTAGCTTTAAAGGGTTTGTAAATAGACTAAACATTCAAGAATTTAATGAACCTCAAATTGGTCTCAGTAGACTTGAGCAGGGGAATCTTGTTCATAAAATTTTAGAGAGTTTTTTCAATGAAATATCTACAAGCTCTATTTTAAAAAACTTAACTGAAGATAAGTTACAGGATCAAATTAACAAACATATTGGTTCAGCCATTCAATTAATTTCTCAATCAAACTTTAAATCAATTGAGAAGGAAAGGCTTACAAAAATTATCAACGAATATATTAAACTTGAAAAAAATCGAAAGAACTTTCAAGTCATAAAAACAGAGTCTGAATCTAAAGTAGACGTCAATGGTCTTAAGTTTTCTACTCGAATAGATCGAATGGATCAAATGGAAGACGGTACAAAACTTATCATTGATTATAAAACAGGTCAGAACGTAAATTTGAGTCAACTGACAGGTGATCCTCTAGATCAGGCTCAGCTTCCCATCTATGCTATTACTAATCCAGTAGATGGGATTGCCTTTGCAACTGTTAATTCTAAAGATTGTCAATTTAAGGCGATAACAAAAAATAAAGATGATCTGCCAATAACTCAACAAGCGATTAAAAGAATGCCAGAGTGGAATGAACAGGTTTCAGAGTGGAAGTTAGAACTCAACTCAGCAAGTCAAAAATTTCAGGAAGGAGTGGCTGAAGTTTTACCCACATCAAATGCTTGTGATTACTGTGATTTTGATCTACTTTGCAGATTTGAGAAATCGGGTAATAACAGATAATCTCTCATCCGCTAGCTCTTGAGCAATATTCAGATTTTTTAAATCTGAAATCCTTATTGAGTTAAGTAGCCTTTGTAATTGAACAATGCAAGTTGTATCAATCCCGATATTATCAAAAGTTATGAGAATAATTTCAAACCTTTTTTGTCGCCTCAACCCGTCACTCTTAAGAAAGAAATTTAATACATCTTGAGGACTATGATTTATGAATTCAGATGCAAATTGATGCCAAATTGAGACAATCTCAGCAATCTGCTGAAAGTCTTTTGGGCACCTGAGGTGCCCGCAGAGCGATTCAATATTTCTTTTACTTTGGTTATGAAGCCAGAGAGCAAACTTTACCTCAGTACTCTGATCTAGCTTATCTAGCAACTTAAAATTTTGATTTTGAACATCTTCCAACATTGGAAACAATCTTTCGTAGGCACCGGATTCAATTAAAACATCAAAGAAAATAGAGGGTGAAACGGAACTCATTGAAAGAGAGACCTCTTTAAAAACTCTCTCTGGTGTCAGCGCATCCACCTCGCCTGAAGCGACCATCTTTTTCATTAAATCAAGAGTTTTTGAGTCTATACTAAAGCCAAGATTATTAAATCGCGATGCAAACCTTGCTGTCCTGAGAACTCTCACTGGATCCTCAGCAAAAGCATCAGAAACATGACGAAGTTTCTTCTTTTTTAAATCCTTTATTCCATCAAAAGGGTCAATATAATCACCAGTTCCATCTTTATTTTGCGCTATAGCATTAATAGTTAAATCTCTTCTAGAGAGATCTTGTTCCAATGTCACAGAGTTTGATGTATCAAACTCAAAGCCCTTATAACCCTTTCCAATCTTACGCTCTATTCTTGCTAAAGCATACTCATCGTTCGTTTCTGGATGGAGAAAAACTGGAAACTCCTTGCCAACTTGACGGAAGCCTAAAGAATTCATCTCTTCAGGGGATGAACCTACTACGACATAGTCCTTTTCTGTTGTTTCTGTAGCGACACCTAATATTCTATCCCGAATGGCACCGCTCTAGCGGCCATTGTCTTTACATCCATCTCAAGTCTTTATGCTCATCACCGACACGGTGCGATTCTCTGGAGAAACTTTGTCAGGCTGACTCCAACCATTCTATTGGGCTCATACAGCGGGGCTTTATTAGCGAATTATTTAAGCTTTGATTTTCTAAGGGTTTTCTTTGCTGTTTTCGAAATTACTGTGGCTTTAATTATGTGGTTTGGTGTTAGCGCGTCGAGTCATGCTGATCATTTATCAAGGTGGGTTTGGTCTTTAGCCGGTTATATTATTGGTTTGATTTCAGCCATGGTTGGGATTGGCGGTGGAACAATGACCACTCCATTTTTAGTTTATAACAATGTTGAAATTAAAAATGCTATTGCAACTTCTGCAGCAGTTGGAATGCCTATTGCTATCGCTGGAAGTATTGGCTTTATGGTTGCTGGGTCTTCGCAAGCACTACC